>NZ_JBEZDT010000004.1:267689-320500 GCF_040648455.1 Catellatospora sp. NPDC049133 | reverse complement strand
ATCATCTTCGGGCAGATCTTCGGCAAGGACTACGGCCTGGTCAACTGGATCCTGGAGACCCTGGGCCTGGGCCGCATCGACTGGCAGGCCGGCACCGCGTCGTCGCAGATCGCGATCTCGGTGATGATCCTCTGGCGGTGGACGGGCTACAACGCCCTGATCTACCTGGCCGCGATGCAGGCGGTCAACAAGGACCTCTACGACGCCGCGTCCCTCGACGGAGCCAGCAGCTTCCAGCAGCTCACGAGGATCACGGTTCCGGCGATCCGCCCGACGATCATCTTCACGGTCATCATCTCGACGATCGGCGGCATGCAGGTCCTGGCCGAGCCGCTGCTGTTCGGCGGCGGTTCGATGACCGGCGGCTCGGACCGGCAGTTCCAGACGCTGTCGCTGTACCTGTATGAGGTCGCTTTCAGCAGGTTCGACTTCGGTTACGCCTCGACCGCGGCGTGGGCGATGTTCGGCATCATCGTGATCGTCGCGGCGATCAACTACTTCCTGACCAGCCGCCTGCGGAGGTCCTGATGACTACCACGTTGACCCGTCCGGACCGCGCCGCCGAGGCCGCCGCGCCCGCGCCGTCGCGACGCTACAAGGGCTTCGTGGAGCGCCGTCCCGGCAAGCTCACCTACCTCGCCCTCACCGGTCTGGCGCTGTTCTCGGCGTTTCCGCTGTACTGGTCGTTCGTCGTCGGCTCGCACGACAACGGCATCCTGGGCCAGGTCCCGCCGCCGCTCGGCCTGGGCCCGAACCTGTTCGAGAACATCGAGCGGGCCTTCGGCACGATCGACTTCGCCAAGGCGCTGGCCAACTCGTTCATGGTGTCGGGTGCGATCACGATCAGCGTGGTGCTGTTCTCCACGCTGGCCGGGTTCGCGTTCGCGAAGCTGAACTTCAAGGGCCGCAACGCGCTGCTGGTCATGGTCGTCGCGACGATGATGGTCCCGACGCAGCTCGGCATCATTCCGCTGTACATGCTCATGGCCAAGATCGAGTGGACCGGCACCATGTACGCGGTCATCGCGCCGGGCCTGGTCAGCGCGTTCGGCGTGTTCTTCATGACGCAGTACCTCGGGGAGGCCGTGCCGACCGAGCTGATCGAGGCGGCGCGTGCCGACGGCTGCACCACGCTGCGCATCTTCTGGCACGTGGTCCTGCCGGTGTCCAAGCCGGCGGCGGCGGTGCTGGGCATGCTCACGTTCATGACGGCCTGGAACGACTTCTTCTGGCCGCTGGTCGTGCTCACCCCGGAGGACCCGACCGTGCAGGTCGCGCTGTCCGCGCTGGCCAGCGGTTACATCACGGACTTCTCGTTGTCGCTCACCGGAACGATCATCGCGACGGTCCCGTTGCTCATCGTCTTCGTGGCGCTGGGCAAGCACATCATCGGAGGCATCATGCAAGGGGCGATCAAGGGATGACCAGCGTTCTGCCACAGGAGATCGCCGCGCCCGCGCGGCTGTCCTTCCCCCAGGGATTCCGCTGGGGTGCGGCGACCGCGTCGTACCAGATCGAGGGGGCGGCGACCGAGGACGGGCGCATGCCGTCGATCTGGGACACCATGTCCCGCGAGCCGGGGCGGGTGTATCGCAACCACAGCGGCGACGTGGCCTGCGACCACTACCACCGCTACCGCGACGACGTCCGCCTCATGTCGGAGCTGGGCCTGGGCACCTACCGGTTCTCGGTGGCGTGGCCGCGCATCAAGCCCGACGGCTCGGGCCCGGTCAACCCGCGCGGCCTCGACTTCTACGACCGCCTCGTGGACGAGCTGCTGGCCAACGGCATCGCGCCGATGGTGACGCTGTACCACTGGGACCTGCCGCAGGTCCTCGAAGACCACGGCGGCTGGACCAACAGGGACACGGCGTACTACCTGGCCGACCTGGCCGCGGCGACCATCGCGCGGCTCGGCGACCGGGTGGCGACGTGGACGACGCTGAACGAGCCGTGGTGCTCGGCCTTCCTCGGGTACGCCAGCGGCGACCACGCCCCCGGGCGGCGCGAGCCGAAGGCCGCCTACCTCGCCGCGCACCACCTGCTGCTGGGCCACGGCCTGGCCGCGCAGGCGCTGCGGGCGGGCGGCGCGCGCGAACTGTCCATCACGCACGTGCTGACCCGGGTCGATCCGCAGAACCCGCACGACGCGCACGACCGCGACGCGGCCCGGCTCGTCGACGGCCTGCAGAACCGGATCTGGCTCGACCCGGTGCTGCGCGGGCACTACCCGGCCGACATCCTGCCGCTGTTCGAGCGCTTCGGGGCCGCGGACGCGATCCGCGACGGCGACCTGGAGATCATCTCGACGCCGATCGACCTGCTGGGCGTGAACTACTACCAGCCGGCGCTGGTGCGGGCCAAGGTCGGCGCGGTCGGCCAGGCGAACTACCCGGGCAGCGAGGGTGTCGACTTCCCGCCGCAGGGCCTGCCGGTCACCGGCATGGACTGGCCGATCGACGCGACCGGCCTGTCGGACACGCTGGTCCGGCTGTCCCGGGACTACCCGGGCACCCCGTTGATGATCACGGAGAACGGTTCGGCTTACCACGACATCCTGGAGGGCGACCGGGTCGCCGACCCGGACCGGATCGCGTACTTCGACGGCCACCTGCGGGCGGTGCACAAGGCGATCGAGCGGGGTGCCGACGTGCGCGGATACCTGGCCTGGTCGCTGATGGACAACTTCGAGTGGGCGTACGGCTACGACAAGCGCTTCGGCCTGGTCTACGTCGACTACGACACCCAGCGCCGGGTGCCCAAGGACAGCGCCCGCTGGTACACCCAGGTCATCCGCGACAACGGCCTGTGACGGGCCTGGTCTGAGCGCTGCCGTCCGTCGCGCTCAGCCCAGGTGACGGTGGGGGGACGACCGTCACACGTGAACGCCCCGGCCCGCGAACCAGCGGGCCGGGGCGCCGTGCGTGCGGGTCAGTGCTGCGGGACGTTCCACATCGCGGCGAAGCCCGCCGCCTCCCCGGTCAGCCAGCGGTCCACGTCGGCGTCCTTGCCGGGCTCGCTGCGGTAGGCGATGCCGCGCCGCACGTCGACCAGCACCGGCTCGGCGTGCGGCAGGATCTGGTCCATGTTCGACCGCAGCAGGTGCAGCGTCGCCATGATCAGATCAGCGGTCGGCGGTTCCTCGTCGAAGTGCAGCCGGACCGCCTCGCTGCGGCCGTCCTCATAACGCAGCCCGAAGTGGGCGCTGATGCGCACCGGCAGGTCGCCGATCATGGCGAGGGCGTCGTTGGTCTGCGTCAGCCTGCAGCCCTGTCCCTCGATGGACGTCAGGTAGCTGGCCGCACCCGCCGTCAGCGACGCGTAGAGCCGCTGCCAGCGCGGATCGACCACGTCGTTGACCTCGACCAGGTGGGTGCCGGGCGTGTGCTGGTCGATGTCGGTCTTGAGCGCCTTGATGAGCCGGCTGTGCGGGTTGAACCCGCGCCCGGTCTCGCGCTGCTTGCGCAGCTTGCCGACGAACGCCGCCTTGGCGGGGCCGGACCGGTCCACGTAGCGGGTGAACGCCAGCAGCGTGGCGTAGGGCAGCAGGGGCTTGGCGGGGGTGTCGGCGACGGTCGCTTGAGGGGTGGGCATGTCGGCTCCGTTCGCAGCTCAGCGATTATTTTTCGTACACACATTCTAATCGACGGGGGCGACATTTCCGCGCCCTCGCGCCCGTCCGATCGGATGCCGTGCGTGCCCTCCGGTCGGCCACTGACGCGCGGTTGCGCGCGGCTGCACAATGTGTGCCGTGAGCCTGCTCAAACGCTTCACCAACTCGCCGAAGGCGCTGGTCGTCAGCTACCTGCTGCTGATCGTGGCGTCCAGCTGCATCTATTGGCTGGTCGAGGAGCACAAGACGCTGGGCGACGCGCTCTGGTGGTCGGTGGTGACCGCTTCGACCGTGGGTTACGGCGACACCTACCCGGAGACCTGGCAGGGCCGGGTGATGGCCGGAATCCTGATCTCGGTCATGATCCTCTTCGTGATCCCGCTGATCACTGCGCATTTCGCCAGCAAACTCATCGTCGACAACGACGCGTTCCAGCACGAGGAGCAGGAAGAGATCAAGAACCAGCTCCGCGAGATCCGCCGGATCGTGGAACGGCTGGCCCCGGCCGACGCCGCACGCGCCGGCGCCGCGCTGGACGCGGTCGAGGCGCGCACCGAAGGCAACGGCCACCGCTAGCCGCGCCCCGGATGGGGCCGGCTGGCGACGGTCGGCTGCTGGCGGTCGCCTGCTGGCGTTCGCCTGGCGGTGGTCAGCTGGCGGCGGTCGCCTGCCGGCAGGCCTCGGCCCTGCGGCCCGGGTGCCGGAGCCGCGTCGGCGTCAGCGTCGCTGATGGTCGCGGTCGAGCGGGAACGCCGCGGGTAGCATCACGCCGGTGTGGGGGATGGTGGGCTATCGGCCGGTGCCGGTGACCACGGTCGCGGGCCTGCTCGACGCGCACGGCGACCTGTTGCGTTCGCTGGTCGGGCGCAGGCTCACCGGGATGCGCGGCCTCTGTCACCTCGGCGACGGTGAGCGGTGCACGACGCTGCCGGTCGTGCTGGAGTTCGCGGGCGAGCGACTGGAGCTGGCCGCCGAGGGTTTCGACCGGTTCTATGTGAGCCGCGACGAGCTGGCCGCGGACCCGCTGCCGGACACCGACGAGCAGGACGACCCCGACCGGGAGGTCGGCTGGGCCGACCTCGGGCGTCCCGAGCTGGCGGTGCTGCTCGGCGCGACGGTGACCGCGGTGCGGGTGCTGGAGCACGACTTCCGCTTCGACGCCCACGATGGCGGCCTGATCGAGGCGTGGCTGCTGGGCGGGCTGGAGCTGGTCCTCGACGACGGCAGGGCGCTGGTCGCCGTGAACACCGTCGACGCGCTGGAGGTCACCGCCGGGGTGCCCGGCTCGGGGCCGTGGCGGCGGACGGAGCTCGCGCTGCCCGGTCAGGACCGGCGGGCGCCCGACAGGTCCTGACCGGAAGCGGCGATCTCCGCGACGCGAGGGGTCCGCGTCGGGTGGCGTGCGCTCTCCGGGCACCGGCGCCGGTCTGCGAGGGCCGCCGTCGGTGCGTGACGCCGGTGCCGCCGCCTCGGATCCAGGGGCGGCACCGGCGATGGAGAGCGCTCTCCACAGCGGAGATGTTACGCGGATGTTGCCGCTCGTCAATACCCTCGCGGAATCGGTCTGAATTGCACGGTTATCAGTCATTTTTCTGGCGCGCATCGTTGGCGTACACCTTGGTTTGGTGGGTGTTCGGGCTGCCGTGGCGAGTGTCGCCAACGGGGCAAAGTGGACGACGCATTGACGGATGTGCGGGTCCGGCGTAACACTGTTGGAGAGCGCTCTCCATCGTACCGCGGTGTCGAGACGCCATGCCCGTCGTCGGCCCCGTGGTGCGGACCGTCCGTCCCGGCTCGCCGCACCGTCCCGGTGTGACGAGCCCCCACCCTCCGGGAGATTCGATGACATCCATCGGCCAGAGCCGGCCGAGGCGCTCCAGGTTCGCGGGACTAGCCGCCGCGGCCCTGCTGGCGTCACTGGTCACCGTGGTGCCCATGCAATCCGCCCAGGCGGCCGTCACCCTGCTCTCGCAAGGCAGGCCGGCCACCGCGTCCTCGACCGAGAACGGCGGCACCCCCGCCACCGCGGCCGTCGACGGCAATCCCGCCACCCGCTGGTCCAGCCAGTTCAGCGACCCGCAGTGGCTGCGCGTCGACCTCGGTTCCACCGCCGCGATCACCCAGGTGGTGCTGCAGTGGGAGGGCGCGTACGCGACCGCGTACCAGATCCAGGTCTCCGCCGACGGCAGCAACTGGACCTCGATCTACAGCACCACGAGCAGCACCGGCGGCACCCAGACGCTCAACGTCACGGGCAACGGCCGCTACGTGCGGATGTACGGCACCGCCCGCAACGGCGGCTACGGCTACTCGCTGTGGGAGTTCCAGGTCTACGGCGACAACGGCACCACGCCGCCCGCCACCGGGTACGTGCTCGCGAACCCGCAGGTCACCGGCGTCACGCCGTCGACCTACAACCCGCCGCACGCCTACTTCCACGAGTTCCAGGCCAACTGCGGGTTCAGCCACGACCGGCCCGACGACCCGATCGTCTACCCGGGCCTGCCCGGCGCGTCGCACATGCACACGTTCATGGGCAACCGCACCACCAATGCCGCCAGCACGCTGTCCACGCTGCAGGCCGGCGGCACCACCTGCGTGGCCCCGGGCGACAAGTCCGGGTACTGGATGCCGACGATGTACAACGGCAACCAGGTCGTCACACCGGTCGGGCCGCAGGTCATCTACTACAAGACGGGTGTCAACGACTACACGAGTGTCCGGCCGTTCCCGCCGGGCCTGCGCTTCGTCGTCGGCAGCCCGAACGCCACGGCCGACCAGTTCATGTTCGGTTCGGTCGAGGGCTGGGAATGCGGCGAGAGCTACCACAACGCCGACTTCCCGGCGTACTGCCCGGCGGGCACCCAGGTGAACGTCCGCTACCAGGCCCCCAGCTGCTGGAACGGCCTCTATCTGGACACCCCCGACCACAAGAGCCACATGGCGTACCCGGTGAACCTGGTCTGCCCGGCCAGCCACCCGGTGGCGCTGCCGATGATCGAGTTCAAGATGGCGTTCCCGGTCAGCGGGGACATGTCCCAGGTGCGGCTGTCGAGCGGGCGGGGCTACTCGTTCCACTACGACTTCTTCAACGCCTGGGACCCGGCCACGCAGGCCGCCCTGGTCAACCACTGCATCCGCGGTGGCCTGCAGTGCAACGCCCGCGGCTACGACGAGACCCAGCCGGGTCGAGGCGCGGCGCTGAACGCGAACTACCAGCTTCCGTAACCGCACCACGGCCGGCCCCGACATGGCGGGGCCGGCCGACACGTTCAAGATCGTCGGACTTGCCGGAAACCGGGCGTATCGCGGGTCAGGATACGCACACCTGCCTGGCAAGTCCGACGATCTTGCGCTGCGGGCACCGTCGGGTCCGGGCGACCGGGCGCGAGGGGCGGGTGATCGGCGTGACGCGGTCGGCGCGTTGCGCGGCAGCCGCGATCTGGGCGGCCCGGACGTACTGCGGTTGACCGCTTGGCTCGCCGCCGACCCGGCCTTCACTGCTCCTTCCGCGAGGGCGACCCGCTAGACCGCGTCGCCTTTCTCGACGCGGTGGACCCCTGACTCCGACTCCCCCAATCGCTGTGAGGTGCGCCCGGATCTAGATGACTTGCGCGGATCTAGATGATTTGTCGTCGCTCCAGCGACGACAAATCATCTAGATCCGCGCCGTAGGACTTAGGCGGGCGCAGGCCGACCGTGCCGCGGACGGTCAGCGTGGAGCCGAAGGTGTGGGGTCAGGCGCAGACGGCCAGGGGGCGGATACGGCGAGTAGTGCCGCTGATCAGAGGTGTTCAGTGTGACGGGGCGCCGAGCATGAGGCCGCTGGCGGCTGCGGTGGCGTCGGCGACGGGGTTGAGTTCGACGTCGACACCGGCTGGCGCGGTGGTCTTGCCGTGCCGCTTGACCAGGCCTTCGGCTCGGCAAGTATAGGTCATGATCTTTCCTTCCCTGGTCCACGGAACCGGGGCGGGGCTGTCGGCAGGGCGTGAACACCTTGCGCGCACTTTGGGGGCACGCCGCCGCGGTGCTACCGTCGACAGCCCCCGAACCTCGAGGTCAGCCCATGTCTCACCGTTGCGGCAAGCACGTCCTCCTGTCCGCCCCCGCCTCCCCGCGCTCCGGCTGGATCGCCTGCGCGGTGCACCGCATGGGCGGCACTCAGCGCGACCACCTGTTCAACCGCATTGTCGGCCTCGAGTTCGACGGCGAGGAGGTTCTCGCTTTCGGCTGGATAATCCACCACGCCATGCTCGAAGGGACACCGTGACATGGCGCTACCGCGAGCGTCAGGGTAGCGGTGTGAGGCAGAACAGCGCCGGCTCGGCTGGGCCGGAAACGCTTGCGCTATAGCGCTCGACCCAGGTTGATTCCAGAGGGTCGCAGCGCTTGCTCCCCTTCTCCTCATCGACGTAAATATTCGAGATCTTGTACTGGGCTGACGGGTCGTCGCAATCCACTTGGCGTTTGACGCTTATGCAGTCATTCCTATCAGCCGTACTCAAATCGACGGAATTCTCCCAGATCGCGGTGCCAACCGCTAACACGAGTCCGATGAGGGTTCCAGAGGCAAGTGCCGCAATGCCCGCGTCATCGTATTGGTGCGCCCTGGCCTCAGTAGGTGAACCTAGGCTGCCGTCGGCGCGATCATCCGGGGATGAATCACCTGACTGTGCTTTGGCTGAACGACGTCTCCTCGCCTGGAACACGGAAACCAGCCCGAAGACGATCGCCGCGAATGTGCCGGCTACTCCCGCGATGGCTCCGATGGCTTCCCAAGACACAGGACATAGTATGGCGACCCGGTGCCAGCCCAATGCGAACAGGCATGGCCGAAGCTGCGGAGAAGTCGCCAGGGTATAGGCCCGCCCCGGCGCGCACGTGGGAGGCGCTCCGGGGCGGGCGGCTCGGTCAGGAGGCGTACGCCTCCAGCTCGGAGAGCTGGCCCGCGGGCCAGCCCGTGTTGCCGGTGAACACCACGCGCACGTGGCGGGTCGGGTTCGCGGCGAAGGTGATCGTGACCGTGTTCCCCGTGCTCGGGTTGAAGGTGTAGGTCGCCGACGGCACCAGGGTCCGCCAGGTGATCCCGTCGTCGCTGCCGAGCACGGACAGAGTCTGGCTGCGGGTCGCCCACGCCGCCGGGGCGGGCAGCTTCAGGACCAGCCGCGACAGTGCGAGACTCGACCCGAGGTCGACCTGCGCCCACTGCGGCCAGGCGTTGTTCGGGCTTTCCCAGTAGCTGTCGCGGTTGCCGTCGGTGATGTTGCCCGCGCCGTACGCCTGAACGTGCCCGCTCTCGGCGGTCGGCCGCCCGGCGGCCAGGTTCACGTTGCCCGCCGGGTCGGTGGTGGCGGTGACCGCGTTCGACGGCCCGGAGACCAGGCCCGCCCCGTCCTGCGCCGCGACGGTGAAGGTGTGCGTCGAGCCCGGGGCCAGGCCCGACGCGGTGAACACGGTCCCCGAGGCGGTGCCGAACAGGGTGCCGTTGCGCAGCACCCGGTATCCCGTGACACCGACGTTGTCGGTGGACGCGGTCCAGGACAGCGACACCGTCGTCTGCGTCCTGCCGGTGACGGTCAGGTTGCCCGGCACGCTGGGGGGCAGCGTGTCGACGGGGGCGGTGCCGCCGTACACCTCGAACTCGGCGATCTGGCCCGCGGGCCAGCCGGTGTTGGCGGTGATGGTCAGCCGCACGTAGCGCACCGTGGCCGAGGTCAGGGCCACGTCGACGGTGTTGGCGGCGGCCGGGTCGAACAGGCGGCCGGCGGCGGCCGACAGCAGTTGCCAGGTCACGCCGTCGGTGGAGCCGTGCACGGCGATCTGCTGGGTGCGCGCGCCCCAGCCGGGGGGCAGTTTCAGCACGGTCCGGGTGACCGGCACGGCGCTGCCCAGGTCGGCGGTGAGCGTCTGCGGGAACGTGTTGTTGACGCTCTCCCAGTAGCTGCCCGCGTTGCCGTCGACGGCGTTGCCCGCGGGGAAGCCGCCGTTGGTGCTGGACGCGGTGACCGGGCGGTTCAGGGCCAGGTTGACGGTCGGTGATTGCGGGTCGGTGGTGGCGGTGACGGTGTTGCTCGGTCCGGAGATCGTTCCGGCGGCGTCGCGGGCGCGTACGTAGTAGGAGTAGGCGGTCGCCGGGGTGAGGCCGTTGAGGGTGACCGACGTGCCGGTGGGGGCGGCGACGACGTTGTCGGTCGCGCCCAGCTCCTGGTAGACGGTGTAGCCGACGACCCCGACGTTGTCGGTCGACGGCGACCAGGACAGCGAGACGCTGGTCGCGGTCTTGCCGGTGACGGTGAGGTTGCCGGGCGCGGTCGGCGGCACGACGTCGCCGGGGCCGGAGCGGTTGGCGAATTCGGTGGCCCAGTAGCGGGTCCGGGTCAGGTACGCGGTCTCGGCGGCGGCGCCGGACAGGCCGTACGCGCCGTCGAAGGTCTGGTAGCCGAAGCCCGAGGGCGGGGTGGCGTGCGCGGGTTCGATGGACGAGCCCTCGTGCCACTCGTTGAACGACGTGATCGACACCCAGTCCGGCAGGCCGCCGGTCGCCGGGTTCAGCGCGTTGTTCCACTGCAGGTCGTAGGTCGCCCCGTCGGCGCGGCCGACGGTCGGGGTGGTGTTGCCGGGCACGGCGCGGTCGTCGAGGTAGCCGGGGGCCACGGACGGGGCCCAGATCAGGCCGTTGGCCTTGCAGAACGCGCTCGCGTCGGCCCAGCCGGGGGCGGTGGACCCGGCGATGCCGTCGTAGGTGTACATGCCGCCGAAGTGGGTGACCTTCGAGGTGTCCGTGGTCTGCGCCAGGATGATGTTGGCGCTCTTGAGCGGCGCGATCGGCGACCAGTCGGCGATGAGCAGGCTCTCGAAGACGTAGAACGCGGGGCGGTTGCCGTGTGCGGCGTCGCGGTAGTAGGCGGGGCTGGAGCCGTACCGGCTGTTGAGGTAGTTGATGTCGGCGACCGTGGAGGCGGCGGTGCGGCCCGCGTAGGGCTCCAGGTGCCAGGCGACCTTCAGGCCCTGCGCCGCCGCGGCGGCGAGCACGCCCGAGGCCAGGTTGTCCTCGTAGGAGCCCTGACCCCACCAGCTGTAGACGAGCACGCCCGCGCCGGACTGGCGGATCCACTGCATGTGCTGGGCGACCGCGCCGGCGTAGTCGCCGGAGTCGTACGCGCCGAGCTTCGGGTAGAGGTTCGCGCCGACGTCGGCGGGCGGGGTGTGGCCGCCCTGCTGCCAGTGGCGGTACTGGCCGTACACCGCCGGGTTGCCGTACCAGGAGTAGTAGAAGACGTGCACGTTCGGCGACGGCGGCGGGTCGGCGGCCGACGCGCCCTGCGGCGCCGCGGTGAGCGCGGCGGCCACCATCAGCGCGGCGAGCAGCACGCGTAGGGGCCGTGTCCAGACGGACATGACGGTCCTCTCCGTTACGGGGTCGGGACGGTTCGGTTGCCCCGGAGCGCCTGCGACGCGGCCGGGGGAGCGGCGTAGGCAAAACCTTAGATACGTGTTCGCAAAAACTCTAGAGTCCTGTGCAAGTTTGCAATGCCAATCGAAACGTTGCGGACGGTGACGGCGCAACGCTTGCCGTCGCGGCGGGCGCGTGGGACGGGCTCCCCGGGTTCGCCGACCGCGCCTGCTCATCCGCGTGTGGCGATCCGGTCGGCTGTCCACAACGGAGACTTTCGAGATCAGTGGTCATGAGTGGGCGTCACCGGCGGTGACCGGCGCTGGTCGTGGCGGGGTCGTGGCGGTACGCACACGAAATGATCACTGTCCGTCCTCACCCGACGGTTGCTACGTTTTTTGCATTGGACTGTGGACTTCTAACTACCAAGGCTCTAACGTTTTGCTACCACAGTCAGAAACACCGATGACTTGAAGTCGTAACAGGCAGGTGGCTCCTCGGCCGTGGCGGCGTGTGCGCGTGAGCTGGCACGTCGCCGCAATCCGCTCCGGCCGGGTCGCCTTCCGCACCACGGGGTGGCCGTCGTTCCACGACGGCGACCGCGGATTCGCGGCGGGATGAACGCAGGAGAGGTAATGCAGGGAGGAGTGCAGTGAAACTCAAGAATGTTCGGATCAGGCTGCTCGCGACGGTCGTCGCCGCCAGCCTGGCTGTCGTGGCGGGGCCGACGTCACCGGCCTCGGCCGCCGGAGGGCCGAACCTGGCCGCCGGCAAGACGACCTCGGCGAGCAGCGTCAACGGACCCTACGTGACCGGCAACCTGGTCGACGCGAACCAGGGGTCGTACTGGGAGAGCTCCGGCGCCTTCGCCCAGTGGGCGCAGGTCGACCTCGGCAGCACCGTCAGCATCGACCAGGTCGTGCTGAAGCTGCCCGCGGGCTGGGGCGAGCGCACCCAGACGCTGTCCGTGCAGGGCAGCACCAACGGCACCTCGTTCAACACGATCGTGGCGTCGGCCGGGTACAACTTCCAGCCGGGCTCCGGCAACGTGGTGACGATCAACTTCACCGCGGCCAGCACCCGGTACGTGCGGATCAACATCACCGCCAACACCGGCTGGGCGGCCGCGCAGCTGTCCGAGCTGGAGGTGTACGGCGCGGGCGGCGGCTCGTCCGGCAACCTCGCCATCGGCAAGGCCATCGCCGAGAGCGGCCACGCCGACGTGTACGGCGCGGGCAACGCCAACGACGGCAACCAGGGCACCTACTGGGAGAGCGTGAACAACGCGTGGCCGCAGTGGCTGCGCGTCGACCTCGGCTCGACCGTGAGCGTGAACCGGGTCGTGCTGAAGATCCCGAGCGGCTGGGGCGCGCGCACGCAGACCCTCGCCGTGCAGGGCAGCACCAACGGCACCACGTTCTCCGACATCGTGGCCTCGGCCGGGTACAACTTCACCGGCTCGAACACCGTGACGATCGACTTCGCCACCGCGTCCACCCGGTACGTGCGGATCAACATCACCGCCAACACCGGCTGGCCGGCGGGCCAGATCTCCGAGTTCGAGATCTACGGCCCGACCACCGGTGACACGCAGGCCCCGTCCACCCCGGGCAGCCTGGCCTACACGCAGCCCGCGGCCGGCCAGATCCGCCTGACCTGGAACGCCTCCACCGACAACGTCGGCGTCACCGCGTACGACATCTACGCCAACGGCGACCTGCTGACCAGTGTCAGCGGCTCGACGCTGACCTACACCGACAGCCGGCCGGACAGCCAGACGGTCAGCTACCACGTGCGGGCCCGCGACGCGGCCGGCAACCAGTCGGGCAACAGCAACACCGTGACCCGTACCGGCCAGACCGGCGACACCCAGGCGCCCACCGCGCCCGGCAGCCTCGCCTACACCCTGCCCGCCTCCGGCCAGATCCGGCTGACCTGGACCGCGTCGACCGACAACGTCGCCGTGACCGGGTACGACATCTACGCCAACAGCGCGCTGCGGGCCAGCGTGAACGGCTCGACCCTGACCTACACCGACAGCCAGCCGGACACCGCGACGGTCAGCTACTACGTGCGGGCCAAGGACGCGGCGGGCAACATCTCGCCGATGAGCAACATCGTCACCCGCAACGGCTCCGGTGGCGGCGGCACCAACCAGGCGCTCAACAAGCCGATCACCGACAACGGCCACACGCACATCTTCGCGCCGGAGAACGCCAACGACGGCGACCTCACCACGTACTGGGAGGGCAGCACGTCGCCCAACCAGCTCACCGTGGCGATGGGCTCCAACGTCGGCGTGTCCTCGGTCGTCGTCAAGCTCAACCCCGACGCCGCGTGGGGCGCCCGCACCCAGACCTTCCAGATCCTGGGCCGCGAGCAGAGCTCGTCGTCGTTCGTCAACGTGGTCTCGTCGGCGGCGTACAACTTCAACCCGGCCACCGGCAACACGGTGACCGTCAACGCCTCCGGCAACTACGCCGACATCCGGCTCCAGTTCACCGGCAACACCGGCGCCCCCGGCGGCCAGGTCGCCGAGCTCCAGGTCATCGGCACCCCGGCGCCGAACCCGGACCTCACCGTCACCTCGGTCACCTGGTCCCCGGCCTCCCCGGTGGAGACCGACGCGGTCACCCTGAGCACGGTCGTCCGCAACGCGGGCACCAACACCTCCGGCGCGACCAACGTCAACTTCTACCTGGGCACCACCCTGGTGGGCACCGGCTCGGTCGGCTCGCTGGCCGCCGGCGCGCAGACGACGGTCAACGCCAACATCGGCACCCGCACCGCCGGCTCGTACGCCGTCACCGCGAAGGTCGACGAGGCCAACAGCGTCATCGAGCAGAACGAGGCCAACAACAGCCTCACCGCGTCGAGCAACCTCACGGTCAGCCCGGTGCAGTCCTCCGACCTGGTGGCGAACCTGAGCTGGACGCCGAGCAACCCGTCGGCCGGCAACACCGTCACCTTCTCGGTGGCGATCAAGAACCAGGGCACCATCGCCTCGGCGAGCGGCGCGCACGGCATCACCCTCACCGTGCTCAACGAGGGCGGCACCGTGGTCCGCACGCTGACCGGCTCGTACTCCGGTGTGATCAACGCCGGGGCGACCTCGAGCGCGGTCAACCTGGGCACCTGGACCGCGGCCAACGGCCGGTACACGGTCCGCGTGGTGCTGGCCAACGACGCCAACGAGCTGGCGGTCAAGCAGGCCAACAACACCAGCAACACGCCGCTGTTCGTCGGGCGTGGCGCGAACATGAACTACGACATGTACGAGGCCGAGGACGGCTCGACCGGTGGCGGCGCGACCGTGCTCAGCCCGAACCGCACGATCGGCGACCTCGCCGGTGAGGCCAGCGGCCGCCGCGCCGTGACCCTCAACGGCAACGGCCAGTACGTGCAGTGGACCACCAAGGCGCAGGCCAACGCGCTCGTCGTGCGGTTCTCCATCCCGGACAGCTCCGGCGGCACCGGCACCACGTCGACGCTGAACATCTACGTCAACAACACCTTCCACAAGGCGATCACGCTGACCTCGAAGTACTCGTGGCTCTACGGCGCGGAGGCGGGGCCGAGCAACTCGCCCGGCGCCGGCGCGCCGCGTCACCTCTACGACGAGGCCAACATCCTGCTGGACTCCACCGTCCCGCAGGGCGCGACGATCAAGCTGCAGAAGGACTCCGCCAACGCGGGCACGTTCGCGATCGACTTCATCAACCTGGAGCAGGTCAGCCCGCGGGCCAACCCCGACCCGACCCGGTACAAGGTGCCCACCGGCACCTCGCACCAGGAGGTCCAGAACGCCTTCGACGCCGTCCGGATGGACACCACCGGCACGTTCGTCGGTGTCTACCTGCCCGCCGGCAACTACGAGACCGCGCAGAAGTTCCAGGTCTACGGCAAGCCGGTCAAGGTCGTCGGCGCGGGCATGTGGTACACCCGCTTCCACACCCCGACCGGCCAGGAGAACACCGACGCCGGCTTCCGGGTGGAGAGCAGCGCCAACGGCTCGTCCTTCGAGCACCTGGCATTCTTCGGCAACTACACCATCCGCCAGGACGGCCCGGGCAAGGTCTGGGGCGAGCTGAGCCAGGTGAACAACCTGACGTTCGACAGCGTCTGGGTCGAGCACACGGTCTGCGGCTGGTGGGGCGTCAAGGTCAGCGGCTGGACGGTCAAGAACAGCCGGGTCCGCGACACCTTCGCCGACGGCATCAACCTGACCAACGACTCCACCAACAACCTCGTCACCAACGTCGAGGGACGCGGTAACGGCGACGACGCGTTCGCGCTGTTCTCCGCGATCGACTCCGGTGGTTCGGTCGGCAACAACGGCAACGTCTTCGAGAACCTCTCGGCGACGCTGACCTGGCGTGCCGCGGGTCTGGCCGTCTACGGCGGGTACAACAACGTGTTCCGCAACCTGTACATCGCGGACATGCTGACGTACTCCGGCATCACGATCAGCTCGCTGGACTTCGGATACCCGTTCGTCGGCTTCGGCACCACACCCACCAGGTTCGAGAACATCTCCCTCGTCCGGGCGGGCGGTCACTTCTGGGGCAACCAGACCTTCGGCGCCATCTGGGTCTTCGCGGCCTCGAAGGAGTTCCGCGGGATCCGGGTGACCGATGTGGACATCGTCGACCCGACGTACTCCGGCATCATGTTCCAGTCGAAGTACCCGGAGCAGCAGCCGGTGACCGACACCATCTTCACCAACGTCAGCATCAGCGGCGCGCAGAAGAGCGGTGACGCGTTCGACGCCAAGTCCGGCTTCGGCATCTGGGTCAACGAGCTGCCCGAAACGGGTCAGGGTCCGGCGCGGGGTTCGGCCACCTTCAACAACCTGACCTTCAGCAACAACTTCCAGAACATCAAGAACACCACCACCACCTTCACCCTCAACATCAGCTGACGCTGACCGGGTAAGGGCAAAGGAAGGGCACCTTCACAACGCTCCGCGTTGCAGAAGGTGCCCTTCTTAACGTCCTGAGGTTGGTGAGCTGCGGGTTCGTCCGGCTACCGCAGCTGGTCGGCGTCCATCACGGCCTGGGCGAACGGACCCGGGGCCTCCTGGGGCACGTTGTGGCCGATGCCCTGCAGTGTCCGGTGCTGATACGGCCCGGTGAACCGGGCCCGGTACGCCGCCCCGTCGCCCGGCGGCGTGAACGGGTCCACCTCGCCGTCGATCGTGATCGTGGGAACCGCGATCGTCGGGCCCGTGGCCAGTCGCGCCTCCAGGTCGTCGTGGCGCGGGTCGCCCTCGGCCAGGCCCAGCCGCCAGCGGTAGTTGCCGATCACGATCGGCACGTAGTCGGGATTGTCGAAGGACGCCGCCGTGCGGTCGAACGTCGCGTCGTCGAACTTCCACGTCGGGGAGTTGAACGTCCAGATCAGCTTCGCCAGGTCGTGCCGGTTCTCGTCGAGGCCGAGCATGCCGCGCTCGGTGCTGAAGTAGTACTGGTACCACCACGCCCACTCGGCCTTCGGCGGCAGCGGCTGCTTGTTCGCCTCCCGGTTGGTGATCAGGTAGCCGGTCACCGAGACCAGCGCCTTCACCCGCTCCGGCCACAGCGCCGCCACGATGTCGGCGGTACGCGAACCCCAGTCGTACCCGGCGAGCACCGCCTGCCGGATGCCCAGCGCGTCCATCAGCGCGACCAGGTCCAGCGCGAACGCCGACTGCTCGGCGGTACGCGGCGTTGCCGCGTCGCGGAACCTGGTCGTGCCGTGGCCGCGCAGGTGCGGCGTGATCGCGCGGTAGCCCTGCGCGGCCAGCAGCGGCGCGACGGCGGTGTAGCTGTGGATGTCGTACGGCCAGCCGTGCAGCAGGAACACCGGCCGGCCGTCGGTGGGACCGGTCTCGACGTAGCCGACGTTCAGCTCGCCGGCGTCGATCTGGCGTACCGGACCGAATTCCGGCTGTGCCCGGGTCCCCCCGTCCGGCACGGTAGCGCCGAGGCGGCCGCCGCGTCCCGGCAGCGTTCCCGGAGTGGGAACCGCGGCACCGCCCGCGGCCTGGCTCGCGGCGGGTGGCGCGGCCAGGCCGCCGAGGGCGGCGACCGCGCCGGAGCCGAGGATCTTGCCGAACGTACGCCGGTCGACCATCCGGAACCTCCCCTGAGGTGTCGACGGAGGTGAGCGCGTGCCGGAAAGCCACCGCGGCGTGGACACGCGCGGACTCGTATGCCCAGCTCGGAGGCTACCTGCCAGGACCCCGGCGCGAGCCGGTTCCGCGGGATGTCGGATCGACGGCCACCCGGGCAGGCGGAATGATGTAGGCATGTCGCTGGAACGGCTCGACCTGAGCAGCCCCGTCGCCCGGATCGGGTTCGGGCTGGCCGCGGTGGGGCGGCCGGGATACATCAACCTGCACCGGGACCGGGATCTGCCCGCCGGGCGGACCGTCGACGAGCTGCGTCAGCGTACGTACGAGCTGCTCGACGCGGCGTACGCGGCCGGGGTGCGGTATGCCGACGCGGCGCGCTCGTACGGCCGCGCCGAGGAGTTCCTCGCCGGGTGGTTGGGCGCGCGGGACGTGCCCGACATGGTGATCGGGAGCAAGTGGGGGTACACGTACACCGCCGACTGGCGGGTCGACGCGGCGGTGCACGAGACCAAGGACCACGGGGTCGCGACGTTCGATCGGCAGCTCGCCGAGACGTGGGAGTTGTTGGGGGAGCGGCTGGATCTGTACCAGATCCATTCGCTGACCGTGGAGAGCCCGGCGCTGACCGATACCGCGCTGCACCGGCGGCTGGCCGAGCTGGCCGCGACCGGGGTGACCGTCGGCTTCTCCGCCAGCGGGCCCCGGCAGGCCGACGCGATCGACGCCGCGCTGGCGATCGAGGTCGACGGCGTGCCGCTGTTCCGCAGCGTGCAGGCGACGTGGAACGTGCTCGAACCGTCCGCGGGCCGGGCGCTGGCCGCCGCCCGCGCCGCCGGCTGCCAGGTGATCGTGAAAGAGGCGATGGCCAACGGCCGTCTCGCCGAGCCGTCGCCGGACCCGGGTGTGCTCGCCGAGGTGGCGGAGGAGGCGGGTGCGCCGCAGGACGCCGTCGCGCTGGCGGCGGTGCTGCATCAGCCATGGTCGGGGGTGGTGCTGTCGGGCGCGGCGACGCCCGCGCAGTTGGCGACCAACCTCGCCGCGGCCCGGGTGCGCCTGTCCGACGAGCAGCTGGGGCGGCTGGCGGCGCTGGCCGAGCCCGCCGAGCAGTACTGGAAGCACCGCGCCACCCTGCCCTGGCAGTGACGACACCACCACCGCCCCACGCGGATCCGCAGCTCATCGCAGGTACGCCGTGAAGAAGGTGCCCTTCCTCTACGTAAAACGATGGGAAGGTGCCCTTCCTTCATTCGGTCGTGCGGAGGGTGGTGGCTATGGCTTCGGCGGCGGCGGGGGCGTCGGGGCCGGTGGCGCGGATGGTGACGGTTTCGCCGGCGGTGGCGCCGAGGGACAGGAGGGCGAGGACGCCCTTGGCGTTGGCGGTCTTGGCGCCGTAGACGATCTCGATGGTGCTGGTGAACTTGGCGGCGGTGACGACGACCTGGCCGGCGGGGCGGGCGTGCAGGTGGGCGGGCAGGACGACGGTCGTCTCAGAGCTTTCGGGCATGCCAGGCCTCCTCGGCGGCGTCGGCGACCGTGTCGAGGTCGGCGCCGGTGGCGGCGATGACGGCGGCGGCGACCGCGCCCTCGACGAACGGGGCGTCGACCAGGCGGACCCCGGGGTCCGGGTGCTGCTCCAGGAGCGCCTTCGCGGTGAGGACGGAGCTGCCCAGGTCGGGCAGGACCAGCACGCCCCCGCCGGAGCCCGCCTCGGCGATCGCGTCGCGGATCAGGTCGTACGAGGTGCCCAGGCCCCCGTCGTCGTCGCCGCCCGCGACGGTCACCGCGACCGCGTCGCCGGCCACCTGCCGCAGCAGCTCGCGCAGCCCCGCCGCCAGATCGGCGCTGTGCGAGACGAGGACCAGGCCAACGGTGCCGTTCATGTGGGGATGGTAGCCCCGCGGACCGGTAAACCGGGCACACTGCGCCCGGTCGGGGCAGGATGGACCTTACGACGCCCGTGAAGGGAGCCCGGCCGTGAAGAAGTTCATCAACCATCCGGACGCGGTGGTCCGTGAGTCGCTGGTGGGGCTGGCCGCCGCCCACCCGGACCTGCGGGTGGACCTGGAACAGCAGATAGTGGTACGGGCCGACGCGCCCCGGGCCGGCAAGGTCGGCCTGATCTCCGGCGGCGGGTCGGGCCACGAGCCCTTGCACGCCGGTTTCGTGGGGCTGGGCATGCTCGACGCGGCCTGCCCCGGCGAGGTGTTCACCTCGCCCGTGCCGGACCAGATCCTGGCCGCGGCGAAGGCGATCGACGCCGGATCGGGCGTGGTGCACATCGTGAAGAACTACACCGGCGACGTCATGAACTTCCAGCTGGCCGCGGAGCTGTCCGCCGACGAGGGCATCGAGGTGCACTCGGTGCTGGTCGACGACGACGTGGCGGTGGAGGACTCCACCTGGACCGCGGGCCGCCGGGGCACGGGCGCGACGATGCTGGTCGAGAAGATCGCCGGGGCGCTGGCCGAGGAGGGCGGGGACGCGGCCTCGGTGGCCGCGCTGGGCACCCGGGTCAACGAGGCCAGCGCCTCGTTCGCGATCGCCCTGACCCCGTGCACCACGCCCGCGGCCGGGCGGCCCGGCTTCGAGCTGGGCGAGGACGAGATGGAGGTCGGCGTCGGCATCCACGGCGAGCCCGGCCGCCGCCGGGAGAAGCTGCTGCCCGCCCGCGACATCGCCACGATGACGCTGGAGGCGATCCTCGCCGCGAAACCCGTCGCCGCGGGCGAGGACGCGATCGTGCTGATGAACGGGCTCGGCGCGACCCCGCTGATCGAGCTGTACCTGCTCTACGGCGAGTTCGCGGGGCTGCTGGAGTCGGCCGGGGTGCGTATCGCGCGCAACCTCGTCGGCAACTACGTGACCAGCTTGGACATGGCGGGCATGTCGCTGACGGTGTGCCGGGCCGACCCGGAGCTGCTGCGGCTGTGGGACGCCCCGGTGCGCACCCCGGCCCTGCGCTGGGGGGTCTGACGATGGACGTCGCGCTCGCCAAGGACTGGCTGGACGCCGCCGCGGACGCCATCGCGGCCCAGGCCGACCAGCTGACCACGCTGGACGCCGCGATCGGCGACTCCGACCACGGCGTCAACATGAACCGCGGCTTCGGCGCGGTGCGCACCGCGCTGGCCGGGGCCGCGCCCGACGGCGTCGGCGCGGTGTTCACGCTGGCCGGGTCGACGCTCGTGTCGAAGGTCGGCGGGGCGGCCGGGCCGCTGTACGGCAGCGCGCTGCGGGCGCTGGGCAAGTCGCTGCCGGAGGGGCCGGAGGTGGACGCGGCCGCGTTCGGGGCGGGCCTGCGCGCCGGGCTGGAGGCGCTGCGCAAGCTCGGCGGGGCCGCGCCCGGCGACAAGACCATCGTGGACGCGTACCTGCCCGCGGTCGACGCCTACGACGCGGCGCTGCGGCAGCACACCGGCGACGGTGACGGCGGGCTGGGCGCGGCCGCCCGCGCCGCCGCGCAGGCCGCGGCCGAGGGCATGCGGGCCACGGTGCCGCTGCAGGCCCGCAAGGGGCGCGCGTCGTACCTCGGCGAGCGCAGCATCGGGCACCAGGACCCGGGCGCCACCTCGACCTGGCTCATCTTCCAGGCCCTGGCCGACACCGCCGCGCCATGAGACCCGAGGTCTACTGCGGGACGGCGGGCGCGCCCGGGATCGCGGTGGGCAAGCTGCGCCACCTGGCGTACGGGACCAACGGCGAATCGGCGACGGCCACCCCGGACCAGGTCGGGGCGGCGTTCGACGCGGTCGCGGCCCGGCTGCGCTGCACCGCGCAGAGCATGCGCGCCCGGGGCGAGAACGGCACGCCCGCCGACATCCTGGAGGCGACCGCGCTCATCGCCGACGACCCCGACCTGCGCGCGGCCGCGATCGGCGAGGTCGAGAACGGCACCCCGGCGGACCGCGCGGTGCTCGACGCGGCGGAGCGGTACGCGAACGTGCTGGCCGCGCTGTCGGACCCCACCCTGGCGGCCCGGTCCGCCGACGTGCGCCAGATCGGCCGCCGCGTGGTCGATCAGTTGCGGATGGGCGGCGGCCCGGCCCCGGAGCCCGACGACGAGCCGGTGATCCTGGTCGCCGAGGAGCTGGGCGCCGACGACCTGCTCGACCCGTCGGCCACCGTGGTGGGCGGGGTGTCCCGGCTCGGCGGGCCGAACGCGCACGTGGCGATCGTGGCGCGGGCGCTCGGCGTGCCGCTGCTGTTCGGGGTGAACGTGCCGACGTCGTCGGCGGGCCGGGAGGCGGTGCTGGACGCGGTCGTGGCGACGCTGACGGTGTCCCCGACGGCGCAACGGCTGGAGGCCGCCCGCCGGTCGGCGATGGTGGCGCGTCGGCGGCGCGAGGAGCTGGCGGCGCAGCGCGGCCAGCCGGCGGTGACCCTGGACGGCACCCCGGTGACGCTGCTGGTCAACGTCTCGACCGCGGCGGACGCGGTGGCGGGCCTGGCCGCCGGGGCGCAGGGGTCCGGGCTGATCCGCACCGAGGTGGCCTTCCTGAACACGCGGCACTGGCCGACCCGCGCCGAGCACGCCGCGGCGCTGCGGCCGGTGCTGGCGGCGCTGGCCGGGCACCGGGCGACGGTGCGCACGCTCGACTTCGCGCCGGACAAGCTGCCGCCGTTCCTGTGGGGCACCTCGTCGCGCCATCGCGGGCTGGAGCTGATGCTGGACAACCCGCAGGCGCTCGCCGACCAGTTCGCGGCCATCCTCGACGAGGCCGACGGCGCCCAGCTGCGGGTCATGATCCCGATGGTGGTCTCGGTGGCCCAGCTGGACCGCTGCCGGGAACTGCTCGGCGCGGCCGCCGCCGAGCGCGGGGTGCCCGCGCCGCCGCTGGGCGCGATGATCGAGCTGCCCGAGGCGGTGGAGTCGGTCGACGAGCTCGCGGCCGCGGCCGACTTCCTGTCGATCGGCAGCAACGACCTGACCGCGGCGCTGCTCGGGCTGGACCGGCGTGATCCGGCGCTGACGCCGGGCCGGATCGCCGAGCCGGTGGTGCTGGCGGCGGTCACGGCGGTGGTGCGCGCGGGCCGCCGGCACGACCGGGACGTGTCGGTGTGCGGCGACGCCGCCGGTGACCCGGCGCTGGTGCCGCTGCTGCTGTCGACGGGCTGCCGGACCCTGTCGGCGGCCCCGACGGCGCTGGACGAGGTGCGCGCCGCGGTTCGTGACACGACGCTGGACGTCGGCGAATAAAGCCCATCTCGTACGCATCGCGCACGAGGCGCGCCATACCCGGCAGCGGGTATCGGAGAGCGATCCAGCCTGGACGCGATTCGTTCTATGCTGGACACGTAGCGCGAGTGGATCACCGTTTTCGGTGGTCGGCGGCGGTTTCCTGCCGCGACGGCACACGACCTTCCGCGCGCCGCACGGCCTCGCCGCCCTACCCGCGGACACCTCTGGGGGGCGGACAGACATGGCAAGTTCCGGGACGGCAGTGGACAAGCCGAGCGCCACGAAGGGGTTGTGGCGCGAGCTGAGCGCGGAGTTCGCCGGCACCATGATCCTGATTCTGTTCGGCGTCGGGGTCGTGGCCCAGGTCGTCGGCGGCGGGCTCGGCGACCACGACAGCATCGCCTGGGCCTGGGGCCTGGGCGTGACCATGGGTGTGTACGTCGCGGCGCGGATCAGCGGCGGCCACCTCAATCCGGCGGTGACCTTCTCGCTGGCCCTGTTCAAGGGGTTCCCCTGGGTGAAGGTGCTGCCCTACATCGTCGCCCAGTTCCTCGGCGCGTTCGTGGCGGCGCTGCTCGTGCGCTGGAACTACACCGAGGTGCTGCACCAGACGGACCCCGGGCTGACCATGAAGACGCAAGGCGTCTTCTCCACCCTGCCGGGCAACGGCTCGCTGCCGATCGGCACCTGGGGCGCGTTCCGCGACCAGATCATCGGCACGGCGATCCTGCTGTTCGTGGTGCTGGCGCTCACGGACCTGCTCAACCTGCCGCCGCTGGCCAACCTGGCCCCGCTGATGATCGGTCTGCTGGTGGTCGGGATCGGCATGGCCTGGGGCACGGCGGCCGGCTACGCGATCAACCCGGCCCGTGACTTCGGGCCCCGGCTGGCGTCTTATCTGACCGGTTACGAGTCCGCCTTCAGAGATCAGTATGGGAATCTCTATTTCTGGGTGCCGATCGTCGCGCCGCTCATCGGCGGGCCGCTGGGCGCCTGGCTGTACCACGTGCTCATAGGCCGGTATCTGACGGTCGAGCAGGTGGAGGAGGCGGTCACGCCGGTCGGCACGGTCGGCGTGAAGGAGTCCGGCACGTCCGAGAACAACGCGTGAGAACAGCGACCGGCACGTTCAGTGGAGAGGGACGCGAGATGGCTGACTTCGTGGGTGCGATCGATCAGGGGACGACGAGCACACGGTTCATGATCTTCGACCGGGGCGGCAACGAGGTCGGCAAGCACCAGCTGGAGCACAAGCAGTACCTGCCGCAGGCGGGCTGGGTGGAGCACAACCCGCTGGAGATCTGGGAGCGGACCAGCGCCGTCATCCGCACGGCGCTGGCCCAGCGCAAGCTGCAGGCCTCCGATCTGGCCGCGGTCGGCATCACCAACCAGCGGGAGACCACCGTGGTGTGGGACCGGCGGACCGGCCGGCCCTACTACAACGCCATCGTGTGGCAGGACACCCGCACCGACCGCATCGCGTCCGCGCTGGACCGCGACGGCCGGGGCGACACCATCCGGCGCAAGGCCGGGCTGCCGCCGGCGACGTACTTCTCCGGCGGCAAGATCCAGTGGATCCTGGAGAACGTCGACGGCGTACGCGAGGCCGCCCAGCGCGGCGACGCCCTGTTCGGCAACACCGACACCTGGACGCTGTGGTACCTCACCGGCGGCTCCGACGGCGGCGTGCACATCACCGACGTGACCAACGCCAGCCGCACCATGCTGATGAACCTGGAGACCCTGGACTGGGACGAGGAGCTGCTGTCGTTCTTCGACATCCCGCGCGCGATGCTGCCGGAGATCCGGCCGTCGTCGGACCCGTCGCTGTACGGGACCACCCGCGCCAACGGCCCGTTCGCCGGGGAGATCCCGCTCCCGGCGTCGCTGGGCGACCAGCAGGCGGCCACGGTCGGCCAGGTGTGCTTCGCGCCCGGCGAGGCGAAGAACACCTACGGCACCGGCAACTTCATGCTGCTCAACACCGGCACCGAGCTGGTGCGCTCGAAGTCGGGCCTGCTGACCACGGTCTGCTACAAGTTCGGCGACCAGCCCGCGGTGTACGCCCTGGAAGGCTCCATCGCGGTGACCGGCTCGGCCATCCAGTGGCTGCGCGACCAGCTCGGCATCATCAGCGGCGCGGCGCAGAGCGAGTCGCTGGCCCGGCAGGTCGACGACAACGGCGGCATCTACTTCGTGCCCGCGTTCTCCGGCCTGTTCGCGCCGTACTGGCGCTCCGACGCCCGCGGCGTGATCGTGGGCCTGTCCCGGTTCAACACCAACGCGCACCTGGCCCGCGCGGCGCTGGAGGCGATCTGCTACCAGTCGCGCGACGTGGTCGAGGCGATGGAGAAGGACTCCGGGGTCCGGCTGGACTTCCTCAAGGTCGACGGGGGCATCACCGCGAACAAGCTGTGCATGCAGCTGCAGGCCGACATCCTCAACGTGCCGGTGAGCAAGCCGGTGGTCGCCGAGACCACGGCGCTGGGCGCGGCGTACGCGGCCGGGCTCGCCGTCGGCTTCTGGCAGAACACCGACCAGCTGCGCGAGCAGTGGCACGAGGACCAGCGCTGGCTGCCGACGTGGAGCGACGAGCAGCGCGAAGAGGGCTACAAGGGCTGGAAGAAGGCCGTCGAGCGGACCCTGAACTGGGTCGAGGTCGGGTAAGGGGCCACCGATGGACGTCGTCGCGCTTTCCGCTGAGTCGCGCCGTCAGGCGCTGGCCGACATGGCCGCTCGTGAGCTGGACATCCTGGTGATCGGCGGGGGCGTGGTCGGCGCCGGGGCGGCGCTGGACGCGGTCACCCGGGGGCTGACCACGGGCCTGGTCGAGGCGCGGGACTGGGCCTCGGGCACGTCCAGCCGGTCCAGCAAGCTGATCCACGGCGGCCTGCGCTACCTGGAGATGCTGGACTTCGGGCTGGTCGCCGAGGCGCTGAAGGAGCGGGCGCTGCTGCTGACCCGGCTCGCCCCGCACCTGGTCAAGCCGGTGAAGTTCCTGTACCCGCTGACGCACCGGGTGTGGGAGCGGCCGTACGTCGGCTCGGGCGTGCTGCTGTACGACACGATGGGTCTGGGCACCGGCGCGGGCCGCGGCGTGCCGCGCCACCGGCACCTGAGCCACCGCCGGGCGCTGCGCGAGGCGCCGTGCCTGAAGAAGGCCTCGCTGGTCGGCGCGGTGCAGTACTGGGACGGCCAGGTCGACGACGCCCGCCACACCATGACCGTGGTGCGCACCGCGGCGTCGTACGGTGCGATGGTCGCCAACCGCGCCCGCATCAACGAGTTCCTGCGCGAGGGTGAACGGGTCGTCGGCGCGCAGGTCGAGGACGTCGTCACCGGGGAGATGTACGAGATCCGCGCGCAGCAGGTGATCAACGCGACGGGTGTGTGGACCGACGAGACGCAGCGGATGGCCGACACCCGCGGGCAGTTCCACGTGCGCGCGTCCAAGGGCGTGCACCTGCTGGTGCCGCGCGACCGCATCCAGTCGCGCACCGGGCTGATCCTGCGCACCGAGAAAAGCGTGCTGTTCGTGATCCCGTGGGGCCGGCACTGGATCGTCGGCACCACCGACACGGACTGGAACCTGGACCTGGCCCACCCGGCGGCCACCGCCAGCGACATCAGGTACATCCTGGAGCACGTGAACTCGGTGCTGGTCACCAAGCTGACCACGGCCGATGTCGAGGGCGTGTACGCCGGGCTGCGCCCGCTGCTGGCCGGGGAGTCCGAGGAGACCAGCAAGCTGTCCCGCGAGCACCTGGTCGGGCACCCGGTGCCGGGGCTGGTGGTGATCGCCGGCGGCAAGTACACGACGTACCGGGTGATGGGCAAGGACGCGGTCGACGAGGCCGTGCGCAACCTGGACCAGCGGGTGCCGGAGTCGATGACGCACGAGGTGCCGCTGGCCGGGGCCGAGGGCTACAAGGTGCTGTGGAACCGGCGGCACCTGCTGGCGCAGGAGTCGGGGCTGCACGTGGTGCGCATCGAGCACCTGCTCAACCGGTACGGCTCGATGATCCACGAGTTGCTGCGGCTGGTCGCCGATGATCCGTCGCTGGCCGAGCCGCTGCCCGGAGCGGACGACTACCTGGGCGCGGAGGCGGTGTACGCCGCGTCGCACGAGGGCTCGCTGCACGTCGACGACGTGCTGGCCCGGCGCACCCGGGCGTCGATCGAGACCTGGTCGCGCGGGGTGCAGGCGGCGCCGACCGTGGCCCGGCTGATGGGCGGGGTGCTGGGCTGGTCGGACAAGGAGATCGAGCAGGAGATCGAGGTCTACACCGCACGGGTGCAGGCCGAGCGGCAGTCGCAGGAGGAGCCCGACGACGAGTCCGCCGAGGAGGTTCGGCTGGCCGCACCCGATCTTGGTTGAGCACGCTTAATGTGATTTCATGCGAATCGTCCCAGTAGTGCGTGATGTCAGGTTGTGGAGCGCCGGGCTGCTGGCGGGCGCACTGCTGCTGGGCGGGTGCACCGGTTCGCCGCCGCCCGCGCAGCCCGGGCCGATGGGCCTCGAACCCGGGCTGGAGGCCGACACCCCGGCCGAAGTCGACCTCGCCGGGGTCGGCGACCCGTACTTCCCGAACTACGGCAACGGCGGCTACGACGTCGCTTCGTACGCGCTGAAGGTGAAGTTCGATCCGGCCTCCGGCCGGCTCGACGGCGCCACCACCGTCAAGGCCAAGGCCACCGTGCCGCTGGACCGCTTCCACCTCGACCTGATCGGCCTGACCGTGGACTCGGTGGTGGTCGAGGGCGACCCGGCCGAGGTCAAGCGGGACCGCGACGAGCTGGTGATCACTCCGACCAGGCACATCGACTCGGGCCAGGCGTTCACCGCGGTCGTGAAGTACCACGGCAATCCGGGGGAGAGCCCGGAGCGCGACGCCGACCACAACGGCTTCTTCGTGGGCAAGGACGGCGCGGTGGCGGTCGGCGAGCCGCAGTCCGCGGCGGCCTGGTTCCCGGTCAACGACCACCCGCGCGACAAGGCCCTCTACACCATCGACGTGACCGTGCCGAACAAGCTCAGCGGGCTGAGCAACGGCGTGCTCAAGGGCAAGAAGACCGAGGGTGACTGGACCACCTGGAGCTGGGACGTCACCTCGCCGATGGCCTCCTACCTGGCGACCATGGTCGTCGGGGACTACCGGGTGACGCAGACCCGGCACCGGGGCAAGCCGGTGGTCTACGCGATCGCGTCGAGCGTCCCGGTGGGCGAGGCCGACCGCAACCTGGCCCGGACCCCCGAGGTCGCGGACTTCCTGGAGAGCCTGTTCGGGCCGTACCCGTTCGACGCGTACGGCGGCATCGTGGTCGGCGACAACCGGGTCTCCGACGAGCTGGAGAACCAGACCCGGCCCATCTACCTGCCCAAGACCTGGGAGAAGGGGCCGGACACGATCATCCTGGCGCACGAGCTGGCCCACCAGTGGTTCGGCGACAGCGTCTCGGTGCAGTCCTGGCGCGACATGTGGCTCAACGAGGGCTTCGCGACGTACGCCGAGTGGCTGTGGGACGAGCACCAGGGCGGGCGCACCGTGCAGGAGCACTACGACCGGCGGTACAAGGACCGCAAGGACCGGATGTGGCGGGTGCCGACGGCCGACCCCGGCAGCGACGGCATCTTCTCCAGCAGCGTCTACGAGCGCGGCGCGATGACCCTGCACGCGCTGCGCAAGCTGGTCGGCGACGACAAGTTCTTCACCATCATGCGCACCTGGACCGCCGAGCAGCGCGACGGCAACGCCAGCACCGCCGAGTTCGTCACCCTCGCCGAACGCGTCGCCGCCCGCCCCCTGAACGCCTTCTTCCAGCCCTGGCTTTACGGCAAAACCCGCCCCGAGTAGGCGGGCCCACCCCGCTTGATCATCCGATTTGCCTGGCACCCGTGCGTATCTTGAGCGCCTTTTCGTGCAGGTGCCAGGCAAATCGGATGACCTTGGCCGGGTCAGGGGGTGAGGGGGGCGCGGTTGAGGCCGTGTTCGGCCAGTTGTTCGGTCATGTAGGCGACGACGGTGGCGATGAGGACCACGGGGGTCATCGCGAAGCCGAGGGGGCCGAGCAGGAGCACCACCAGGACCACGGCGCTGACGGGCAGGGGCAGCATGGCGACGGTCGCGGCGGCCATGCCCGCGGCCATCGCGGGGACGGCGCCGAAGCCGGGCAGCGGGGCGGCCAGCACGCCGAGTACGCCGCCCAGGCTCACGGCCGGGAAGATCGGGCCGCCGCGCAGGGTCGCCAGGGACAGCGCGTAGCCGAGTCCCTTGAACACGACCAGGGCCAGCAGCGCCGCCTCGGGCCAGGCGCGGGGGTCGGCGGCCAGGGCCGCGAGGGTCTGCTGGCCCGACAGCGCCACCTCAGCCGGGGAACGGCCGGTGAGCAGGGCGTACGCGGCGGCGCAGGCGCCCACGCCGAGGGCGGCCAGCACGGTCGTCGACAGCGGGCGGGCGGCGACGCGGGGGGCGAGCTGCTTGGCGAGGCCGCGTACTCCCCGGATGCCGATCGCGGCGACGACCGCGAGCGGCAGCGCCCACAGCAGGTCGCCGAGGTCGGGCCGGACGGCGCTGCCCGGTGGGATCGGCAGGGTCAGCGAACCGATCGGCAGGCCGGACCACAGCCCTAGTCCGGTGAACACGATCGAGCCGACGCCCGCCGCCAGCAGGCAGGGGAGCACCACCGCCGACAGGGCCGCGCCGCTGAGCTGCACCATCTCGATCAGCAGCACTGCCGCGACGATGGGGGAGCCGAAGATCGCGGCGATCGCCGCCGCCGCGCCCGCGCCGCTGACGATCAGGGCGCGCCGGTTGCCCGGGGAGATGCCGAACGCGTGCGCGGCCAGCAGCGCCAGCCCGCCGCCGCCGGCGATGAGCGGGGCCTCCGGGCCCAGCACCGCGCCCAGCGGCAGGCTGATCAGCGCGGCGACCAGCACCCAGGGCAGTTCCGAGGCGCTCGGCGGCGGCCCGCCCATGCCGTCGACGGGGGTGTGCCCGCCGCGCCCGGGAGCCCAGCGGGCGACCGCGCCGACGCCGAGGCCGGCCAGGGCCAGCATGGGCAGCGGCCACCACCAGGGCGGCTGGTCACCGCCGGTGAGCGCCTGCGGGATGGTGTGCCAGACCTCGCGCTCGGCCGCGTGCAGCACGGCGAGGAATCCGAACGCGATCAGCGACACCGGCACGCCCACCAGCCCGGCGATGCCGAGCACGCGCAGGTACTCGGGGTGCCGGATGAGTTCGAGCGCGCGGTCTCGGGTCTGCTGCGGGGACAATTCCGGCATGTCACCACGCTAGGCGCTGGGCTGCGTGCGCGGGCGCGGATGGCACCCGCGGGTCAGGCCGCGACCGGGACCTCCAGGGCGTGGCGGTCCCAGTTGGCCAGCTCGGCGTCGGCCTCATAGGTGCACTGCAGGAACGTCAGCAGGGTCGCGTCCGGATCGTCGGCGGTGCGCACCACCTCGTACGGCAGCAGGAACTCGCCCAGCTCCGTGTCGTAGCGGGCGCGCTCGGGCGAGATCGGCCAGTCGCGGAACCCGGGAGGCTCGGGGTAGGCGTAGGCGTAGAACGCGCCCTCCGCGCCGCCGCCCGGCCAGAAGCCGCAGCTGCTCACCTCGTGGTCGTAGGCCAGCCGGCTGACCCGGTCGGGGCAGTTGGGCACCCCGCCCGGATGCTGCGGGGCCGTCTCCCCGGAGAAGCGGGTCACCGCCAGGTCCAGCGCGCCCCAGAACAGGTGCACGGGGCTGACCTTGCCCTGGAAGCGGGCCCGGAACGCGGTGAACACCCGGTGCATCTGCACCGTCGCCAGCCAGAACCGGTGCGCGTACTCCGGGTCGTACGCGCAGTGCTGCTCGTCCTGGGCGAAGGGGATCGCCACCGGGAGCTCCACCGGGCGGGCCATGATGTCGACAGGCATGCCGAGCGAGTCCAGGGACTGCATCACGGCCGCGTAGAAGTCGGCGACGCTGCGCGGGCGCAATTCCACCTCGCGGTGCTCGCCGCCGGTGGTGTGCAGGTCGAGCACGTGCCGCTGGAAGTCGAACGTGATCTCCAACCCGGCTGAGCCGTACGGCATCAGCGAGGTGGTGAAGCCGCGCACGTCCACGTACAGCGGCACCTGCCACCAATGGTTGATCATGGGTTCGAGCGCGAGCCGCACCTTGCCCACCACCTGGGTCCACAGGTGCAGGGTGTCCCGGGTGTCCTTCCACTCGGCCAGCGGCAACGCCGGCCAGACTCCCTTGCTGGTCATGGTCCCAGCATGCCGGAGCCGTGCCGGGCGCGGCGGCCGTTCGGCCGGGCTCGCGGCGTTACCGTCGGGGGATGGCGAAGGCGGGCGGCGGGTTCCTGCGCTGGGTGGAGCTGGACGACGACGGCGCGGACGCGGGGGCGTACCCGTTCTCGCTGCCGGTGGTGGCGGGGCTGCGCAAGGCCGGGCGGCTGGAGCTGGACCCGAAGGTGACGTTCCTGGTCGGCGACAACGGCACCGGCAAGTCGACCCTGATCGAGGCGATCGCGGTGGCGGCCGGGTTCAACCCCGAGGGCGGCTCGCAGAACTTCCACTTCGCCACCCGGGCCAGCGAGTCCGTGCTCGGCGAGCACCTGACGCTGGTGCGCGGGCTGCGCAAGCCGCGCACCGGGTTCTTCCTGCGGGCGGAGTCGTTCTACAACGTCGCCACCGAGATCGAGCGCCTGGACGTGCAGGGCTCCTACGGCGGGCGCAACCTGCACGAGCGCTCGCACGGCGAGTCGTTCCTGGACCTGGTCACGCACCGGTTCGGACCGCAGGGGCTGTACCTGCTGGACGAGCCGGAGGCGGCGCTGTCGGTGTACGGCTGCCTGGCCGTCATCGCCCGGATCCAGGAACTGGCCGCGCAGGGCTCGCAGTTCGTCATAGCCACCCACTCGCCGATCCTGCCGGCCGTGCCGGGGGCGCGCATCCTGCAGCTGGACAGCGGCGGCGGGATCACCCCCGTCGGGTTCGACGAGGCCGAGCCGGTCGCGCTGACCCGCTCGTTCCTCGCCGAGCCGCAGGTGTACCTGCACCACCTGCTGTCCGAGGCGGACCCGGGCGACCGGCGGGGCGGCGCGGCGGGCTAACCGCCGAGCTGGAACACGTTGATCCGGCTGAGCTGCGCGTCGATGAAGGTCAGCGCGCTCTCGGCGTCGTAGCTGGCCACCTGGACCAGTTCCGTGGTGGGCAGGAAGGCGCGGCCGGGGTCGCCGACCAGGACCCGCGCGCCGCGGGCGGCGGCCCGGCGCAGGAACGGCAGCACCCGGGCGGCCATCTCGTCGCTGTAGAAGACGTCGCCGGCCAGCACGAGGTCGGCGTCGCCGCCGTCGCCGTCGAGCAGGTCGCCCTGTCGGCCTGTCACGGTCACCCCGTTGGCCCGCGCGTTGAGCGCGACCGCGGCGATGGCGTACGGATCGATGTCGTTGGCGGTCACCGTGGCCGCCCCGGCCAGCCCGGCCGCGATCCCGGCGAGGCCGGAGCCCGCGGCGAGGTCGAGCACCCGGCGTCCGCGCGCCACCTCGGGGTGGTCGAGCACGTACCGGGCGACGCCCTGCCCGCCGGCCCAGGCCGAGGCCCAGTACGGGGTGGGCATGGCGCGTCCCGCCTCGGCTTCCATCCGGGCCCACCACACGATCGCGTCGACCGCGAGGTGCAGGCGGATCTCGGGCACGAGGGGCACCTGGGTCAGGCTGAGCCGGTCGAGTCCGTCGCTCTGCGCCGGTAGCGTTTTGTCCTGAAGGTCATGCATTGCGTAATCAACGCGACCTGTCACTGGCCCAGCATGCCCGATCCGGCGCTCGATCGGTTGCAGAATCGCCCTGTTCGTCGGCAAAAGTCATCCTTCCCGTGCATGGCGCGCTAGGGTCAGCGGTTGTGGGGCAATAGCCGCGCCGCGCAGTGCGGTGCGGGGCAGTCGACGGCCCCTGAGAGGGATTCATGGCAACCGGCACCGTCAAGTGGTTCAACGCTGAGAAGGGCTTCGGCTTCATCGAGCAGGACGGCGGGGGTGCGGACGTGTTCGTCCACTACTCCGCCATCTCCGGTGGCGGCTACCGCGAGCTCCAAGAGGGCCAGCAGGTCGAGTTCGAGGTCACCCAGGGCCAGAAGGGCCCGCAGGCGGCCAACGTCCACCCGCTCTGATCAGTGCAGCAAAGGGCGTCCCCGCCACCGTACAGGTGGCGGGGACGCCCTTTCCGTTCACCCCCGAACGTCACGCCCCGGCCAGGGCGGGCTCGGCCGGAGTGACCGGACCCGTCTGCACCGCCTCCGGCTCGGCCGGCCGCAGGGCCAGCGCCAGCACGTCGGCGACATCGGACAGCACGTGGATCGTCAGACCCTCGCGCACGTCCGCCGGAACGTCGTCCAGATCGGGCTCGTTGCGGGCCGGGATGATCACCTCGGTGAGGCCCGCCCGGTGCGCCGCCAGCAGCTTCTGCTTGACGCCGCCGATGGGCAGCACCCGCCCGTTCAGGGTGACCTCGCCGGTCATCCCGAACTCCGGCCGGACCGGACGTCCGGACGCCAGCGACGCCAGGGCGGTGACCATGGTGATGCCGGCACTCGGGCCGTCCTTGGGCACCGCGCCCGCGGGCACGTGCAGGTGGATCCGCCGCCCGGCCAGCGCGTTGGGGTCCAGCCCCAGCTGGCGGCCGTGCGAGCGCAGGTACGACAGCGCGATGTGCGCCGACTCCTTCATCACGTCGCCGAGCTGGCCGGTCAGGGTCAGCCCCGGCTCACCGTCCATCGAGGTCGCCTCGATGAACAGCACGTCGCCACCGGCGCCGGTGACCGCGAGTCCGGTCGCGACACCGGGCGTCGCCGTACGCTCGGCCGACTCCGGCGTGAACCGGGGACGGCCCAGGAACTCCCTGAGGTTGCCGTTGTCGACCTGCACCTGCCCGCTGTCGCTCGCCTGCTTGACGGCGACCTTGCGCAGGATGCGGGCCAGGGCGCGCTCCAGCTGGCGTACGCCCGCCTCGCGGGTGTGCTCGGCGGCGATCGCGCCCAGCGCGCCGTCGCTGATCGACACCTCGTCGGCGGTCAGGCCGGCCCGGTCGAGCTGCCGCGGCAGCAGGTGGTCCCGGGCGATGGCGACCTTCTCCTGCTCGGTGTAGCCGTCCAGGGTGACCAGCTCCATCCGGTCCAGCAGCGGGCCGGGGACGGTCTCCACCACGTTCGCGGTGGCCAGGAACAGCACGTCGGACAGGTCGAGGTCGACCTCCAGGTAGTGGTCCCGGAAGGTGTGGTTCTGCGCCGGGTCGAGGACCTCCAGCAGGGCCGCGGCCGGGTCGCCGGCGTACCCCGCGGAGATCTTGTCGACCTCGTCCAGCAGCACCACCGGGTTCATCGAACCCGCCTCGCGCAGCGCACGGACCAGGCGGCCCGGCAGCGCGCCGACGTAGGTGCGCCGGTGGCCGCGGATCTCCGCCTCGTCGCGCACGCCGCCCAGCGACACCCGGACGAACTTGCGCCCGAGCGCCCGCGCGACCGACTCGCCGAGGCTGGTCTTGCCCACCCCGGGCGGACCGGCCAGGGCCAGCACCGCGCCGGAGCCACGTCCGCCGACCTTGTCCAGGTTGCGGGCCGCGCGGCGGTTGCGCACCGCCAGGTACTCCAGGATGCGGTCCTTGACGTCGTCGAGGCCCGCGTGGTCGGCGTCCAGCACCGCCCGCGCCGCGGCGAGGTCGGTGTTGTCGTCGGTACGCACGTTCCACGGCATCTCCAGCACCGTGTCCAGCCAGGTGCGGATCCAGCTCGTCTCCGGGGAGGCGTCGCTGGCGCGCTCCAGCTTGCCGACCTCCCGCAGCGCCGCTTCCCGGACCTTCTCGGGCAGGTCGGCGGCCTCCACCCGGGACCGGTAGTCGGCCGAGCCCTCGGGCTCGTCCTCACCCAGCTCCTTGCGGATCGCGGCCAGCTGCTGGCGCAGCAGGAACTCGCGCTGGGACTTCTCCAGCCCCTCGCGCACCTCGCTGTTGATCTTCTCGGAGACCTCCTGCTCGGCAGCGTGCTCGCGCGCCCAGCCGACCAGCAGCTCCAGCCGCGCCGTCACGTCCGGCGAGCCGAGCAGCTCCACCTTCTGCGCCAGCGTCAGCCACGGGGCGTACCCGGCCGAGTCGGCCAGCTCGCTGAGGTCGGTCATCCGCTCGACGGCGTCGATGATCTGCCACGCGCCGCGCTGCTGCAGCTCGGCGGTGACCAGCGCCTTGTACTCGCGGGCCAGCTCCTTGGCGCGGCCGGCCGGTTCCGGCTCGGTGACCAGGGTCGCCTCGACCCACAGCGCCGCGCCCGGTCCGGGCACGCCGGAGCCGATGCGGGCACGGGTGACACCGCGCAGCACGGCGGCGCGCTCCCCGCTGGGGAGGCGGCCGACCTTCTCGATCACCGCGGTCACGCCGTACGTGCCGTACTCGCCGTCCAGCCGCGGCACGGCCAGCACGGTCTTGTCACCGGACGCCCGCGCCGCGTCGATCGCGGCCTGGGTGTCCGGCTGGAGCGCCACCGCCACCACGTTGCCGGGCAGCAGAACGGCGTCGTCCAGGGGAAGAACGGGGAGTGTGGTCATCGTCGACACCTGCCATTCTGAACTTGAGTCTTACCCACTCAAGTCCAGGACGACCTTGGTTGTTCCCTCAACCAACCCGTGTGACCCACGCCACTCTACCCGGGTGGGCCCGCTCAAGATCGTCCGACTTGCCTGGCAGTCGTGCGTATCTGAAGCGGCTTACGCACAGGTGCCTGGCAAGTCGGACGATCAAGGGCCGCGCGGCGGTCGGGGCCGCGTGCCCCGATCGGATCGCGGTCTCGACGTGGCCAACTTCGGGACGCGGGTCAGCAATTCCCGCGGGGGATGTACAGCGGGCGGTCGGTCTCCTCGGCCGCGTGGGCGGACGCCGCCGCGCCGACGAGCGTGGCCTCCGCGTGACTCGCCGAGGCGGGCGACGGGACCACGGGCGTGGCGGTCTCGGGCGCGGAGTGGATCTCGGGTCCGCCCTGGACCTCGGATTCGGCCCGGACCTCGGATTCGGCCTGGACCGGGGACGCGGCGGCCGGTTCGGGACGCGCGTCGGCCTCGGCCGTGGGGCTGACCTCGTTGATCGAGTGAGTCTCGGACACCGCGTCGGTCTCGGTCGTGCTCGCGGCGGGGGAGACGGTCGCTTCCGCCGCGCCGGCCCCGGCCATCATCGCGGCGAACTCGTCGGCCTCGGAGTGCCCGGTGGCGGGCTGAGCGGCGGGCAGTGCCGCACCGTACGCCTCGGCGCTCAGGATCCCGGTGGGCTTCGGGGCGAGCAGGCCGACGGCCAGGCCGGTGATCACGGGCATCACCGCGTACGAGGAGGCGACGTCGGAGAAGTAGACGTCCAGCCCGATGTTGAACGCGCCGCCCAGGTAGAGGCCCAGGTCACCGGCGGTGGTGACGGCGGCCCAGACGAGCCCGACGAGCACGCCCTCGGGGCCTGCCGCCGTCGGACGCTTGCGCAGGTAGCGGATGGCGAAGCCGAGCACCAGCGCGACCATCGTGGTCAGCTTGATCGACTCGTACAGAGCCTCGTGCTTGCCCTCGGCGGGCAGCAGGATCAGCGAGATGCCGACCATGCCCAGCCACACCGCCAGTCCGTACCCGAGCACGCGCGACGACCTCATGGGCGATTCCTCCTCGAAAGCGGGGTTCCTACCCTGCTAACCGCGCGGAGCGTGTCGAGGTCGCTACCACCGAACCCGCGGCCGGCAGCGTCATCGCGGCCAGCCCGCCCCGCATGACACCGGGACCGGCGGTGAGCAGCCACGTCAGCAGCGCCGGAGCGAGCGCCATGCCGATGCCCGTGGAGAGCTGGAAACGCGACAGTGCCCGGCCGAGGGAACCCTCAGGTGCGCCCGCGATGACCAGGACGGTGGCGCTTCCCGCGTACAGGATCTCCCCGGCGGTGAAGACGACGGCGCACAGCGCGATCGTGAGCGGCCCGGTGTCGCCGCCGAGCGTCCCGGCACCCCAGAAGCACCCGGCACCTCGCGGTGCTGCGCAAGGCCGGCCTGGTCGAGGTGAGCCGCCGCGGCCGCTACGTGCTCTGCCGGCTCAACCTCGCGGCCCGCGCCCGCCTCGGCGCGGACTTCGTCGAGGCGGCGCTGCGCTGAGGCCGGCTACGGAGCCAGCTCCCGCGACCGGGCCGCGACCGCGCCCCCGACAAGGTCCAGGGCCTGGGCGTACGGTATCGGCGGCAGCTGCCGCCCGTCGCGCAGCCGCAGCGACACCTCACCCGCCTCGGCCTCCCGGGACCCGATGACGGCCAGGTACGGCACCTTGCGCTGCGACGCCTCCCGGATGCGCAGCCCGAGCGACCCGTCGAGGCTCAGCGAAGCCCGCAGCCCGGCGCGTAGCGCCTGCTCGGCGAAAGACCGGGCCGACCCGTCCTGGGCCTCGCCGACCGGGGCGACGGCCAGTTGCACGGGGGCGTACCAGGCCGGGAACGCGCCCTGGTGCACCTCCAGCAGGTGCGCCATCAGCCGCTCCATGCTGCCGACGATGCTGCGGTGCACCATGACCGGCCGGGCCGGGCTGCCGTCGCGGTCGGTGTACGACAGGTCGAAGCGCTCCGGCTGCGCGAAGTCCACCTGGACGGTGGCCAGGGTCGACTCCCGCCCGGCCAGGTCCCGCACCTGGATGTCGATCTTCGGCCCGTAGAACGCGGCCTCGCCCGGCGCCTCCTCGAACGGCACCCCGGCCCGCACCAGCGCGTCGCGCAGCAGCGCCTCCGCCCGCGCCCAGTCGGCGTCCGCGCCGAGGTAGCCCGCGCCCGGCCCGCGCAGCGACAGCCGGTAGCCGTCGGCGGCGAAGCCGAGCGCCGGATGGATCCGCGCGCACATGGCCAGGACCAGCGCGACCTCCGCGCCGACCTGGTCGAGGGAGCAGAACACGTGCGCGTCGTTGAGCGAGATCGCCCGCACCCTGCTCAGTCCGCCGACGACGCCGGAACGCTCGGCGCGGTACATGCCGCCCAGCTCGGCGATGCGGACCGGCAGCTCGCGGTAGGAGCGGCCGCGCGAGCCGAACACCATCGCGTGGTGCGGGCACAGGCTCGGGCGCAGCATCAGCGCCTCGGGGTCGTCGTGGGCCGCGTCGGGGTCGTCGGACATCGCGGGGAACATGTCGTCCGCGAACTTCGCCAGGTGCCCGGACCTGGCGAACATCTGGCGTTTGGCCAGCGGCGGGGAGTACACGTGCTGGTATCCGGCGAGGCGCTCCTCCTCGCGCACGTACTCCTCGATGGCGTGGCGGGCGGCGGCGCCGGCGGGCAGCCACAGCGGCAGCCCCGCGCCGATCATGGGGTCGGAGTGGTAGATCTCAAGGTCGCGGCCGAGGCGGCGGTGGTCCTTCACGGTGTGCTCCTGGAGTGAGACGGCCGGGGCACACGTGGGGCGGACACGCGTCGGCCCCGGGGCGTGTGCCCCGGGGCCGACGGTCGACTGAAAGATCAGCAGGTCAACGCGTACGAGCGCCGGGACGTCCCGGCGTCGTCGTGCTGGCGAGGTGCTGATGCATGGACAGGACGTTACCGCGGCCGGCCCGCCCGGGGGCAAGCGATTTCCGTCACCGAGCTAAATTCGGGGCAAGGGAGTCGATCGCCCGGAGGTGGCACGGTGCAGCACTGGTACGAGTCGAGCATCGATCGGCAGATCCGTGAGGCGGCCGAGCGCGGCGAGTTCGACGACCTGCCCGGCACGGGCAAGCCGCTGCCCGGGGCGGGGGAGGTGCTGCCCGACGACTGGTGGCTGCGCGACCTGGTCCAGCGGGAGAACCTGTCCGCGGCCATCCCGGCGACGCTGCTGCTGCGCCGCGACATCGAGGACCTGCCCGACACGGTCGCGAAGAAGAACTCCGAGCAGGCCGTCCGCGCCTACGTCGCCGACCTCAACACCCGCATCGCCCGCGCCCACCGCGGCGAACTCGCCGGCCCCGCCATCGCCCTGGCCCTCGTAGACGCCGACGACGCCGTCCGCCAGTGGCGATCCCGCCGCACCCGCTGACCTGAGGCAAGGAAGGGCACCTTCACATCGCTATACGTTGTGGAAGGTGCCCTTCCTTACCGTCGGCCGGGGTCGGAGCCGGTCAGCCGAAGGGCTGCTGGTCGGGTTCGCAGATGGTGCCGGGTGGGGGCGTGACCAGGTCGACGAGGTAGCGCACGCGGGCCTGGTCGAGGCACACGCTGGGGACCTGGTAGCTCGGGTGGCCGTAGCCGTTCAGGGTGAGCAGCACGGCGTCGCCGAGCCGCCGCTGGGCGGCCTGCGCGTTGCGGTACGGGGTGCCGGCGTCGTACCGCGCGCCGACCAGCAGGACGGGGGTCTCGGTCGGCGCGTTCCACGGCCCGGCGTAGCGTCCGGCGGGGTCGGCGGGCCAGTTCGCGGCGCACGGCGCCCACAGCCACCAGCCCAGCACGGTGCCCCACAACCTGCCCGCGTCGGTGAAGCGTGCCATCTCCTCGGGCCACTGCGACACCGGCGTGCGGGCCGCGCCGTCCACGCAGCTGATCGCCGCAGACGTGGTCGCCCCGTGGAACGCGAGCGGGCTCTGCATCTGCCGGGCCGTGGTCAGCAGCGCCGACGCGTCGCCGGCGGCGGCCGCGTCGAGGTCCGCCGCGAACTGGGGCCAGGTCAGCGGCAGCCGCAGCGGGTTGAACGTGGCCACCTGCAGGTCGCCGTAGCTCAACGCGCCGGGCGGGTCCGCGTGCGGGGCCGGGATCGGTGCGCGGCGGGCCCTGGCGAAGAGCATCTCGACGCGTTCGGTGACCGGCTCGCCGTGCCCGGCCAGCGCGCACCGGCTGGGCGCGGCCTGCTGGCACAGCTTGAGGAACTGCGCGAAGACCTCGTCGGCCGAGGACACGTTGTTGGCGGTGCGCGTCTCGGCGCTGGTGGTGTAGTCGACCGCGTCGACGATGCCGTCGAGCATCATCGCCCGGGTCCGGTCCGGGAACAGGTTGAGGTAGGTCTGGCCGATCATCGAGCCGTACGACAGGCCGGTGTAGGTGAGCAGCCGGTCGCCGACCAGCTCACGCAGCGCGTCGAGGTCGCGGGCGGTGTCGGCGGTGGAGATGTGCGACAGCAGCTTGCCGCTGACCTCGCCGCACCGCCGGGCCAGTTCGATGGCCTTGACCTGGTATGCCGCGGACTCGGCCTGGGTGGACGGGATCGTCACGCCCTGCCAGAACCGGGCCTCGTCGGCCTCACTGGTGAAGCACCGCACGGGAGAGCTGCCGTAGGTGCCGCGCGGGTCCCAGCCCACGATGTCGAAGCGGCCGCCGCCCCACGCGTCGAAGTCCTCGCCGCCGCCGCGTACCAGCTCGACGCCGCTCTGGCCGGGGCCGCCCGGGTTCATGAACATCGAGCCGATGCGCTCCTGCGGGCGACTCGCCAGGTGGCGGATCACCGCCAGTTCGATGCGCTGCCCGTCCGGCTCGGCCCAGTCCAGCGGCACCGGCACCTTGGCGCACTCGAAGCTCTTGTCCAGCCCTTCGCAGGCGGTCCACGCGACACCGGGCTGGGCGCGTCCCGGGCCGGGCGTCGGTGCCGCCACCTGCTGCGTGGTCGCGCAGGCGGCGGCCAGGAAGGCCACCGCGACGACCGCGGCCACGCGGACGCGCAGCCGGCCGCCCCTGACGATCATGATCCCGCGGTCAGGCATCGCGCAGCAGGGGGCAGGTCATGCAGTGGCCGCCGCCGCGGCCCTTGCCGATCTCGAAGCCGTCGATCTCGACGACCTCGATGCCCGCCTCGCGGTACCGGCGGTTGCTGTAGACGTTCTTCGAGTACGCCACGACCACGCCGGGCGACAGCGCGACCACGTTGTTGGCGCAGTCCCACTGCTCGCGCTCCTGCTGGGCCTCGTCGCCGCCGGTGGTGATGACCCGCAGGTCCTTCTCGTGGGACAGCCCGATGGCGTGCGCGACGGCGGCCAGGAAGCTGTCCTCGGCGGTGACGTCGAGCGTGGCGGCCTTGTCGCCGGGCCGGATGCTGTACGCCGTGGTGCCGTCGATCACCTTCGGGTAGACGGTGACCGTGTCGCGGTCCATGAAGGTGAACACCACGTCCAGGTGCATGAACTGGCGTTTGCGTTCCAGCCGCACCGCGATGACGCGTTCGGCCGCGCCCTTGGCGAACAGCCGCTGCGCCAGGATCTCCACCATCTGCGGGGTCGTGCGCTCGCTGATGCCGATCAGGACGGTGCGGTTGCCGACCGGCATCACGTCGCCGCCCTCGATCGAGGACCGCCCGAAGGACTGTATGTCGAACTCGTCGTGCTCGTCCTTGCCCGCATCCGGGAACCAGAAGTTGATCTTCTCTTGCCGGAACATCGGGTGGAAGCGGTACACCGTGCCCAGGTTGACGGTCTCCAGCTGGCGCGAGGGCCAGTACATCGGGTTCAGCGAGACGCCCTCGTAGATCCAGCACGAGGTGTCGCGGGTGAACAGGTGGTTGGGCAGCGGCGGCAGGATGAACGACGAGCCGACCGTGGTCGCCACGGCCAGCGAGCGCGCGGCCAGCCGGTCGTCGTCGGCGAAGCGCATCAGCTCGGCCCGGGTCACCCCGCCGGTGAGGTGCGTGGCGAGCGTCTTCGGGTCCATGTTGGCCAGCGCCTCGCGCACCGCGTCCACCATGGCCGGACCGACCGTGTAGGGGCTGACGGTGTGCCCGATGACCCACTCCCGCGCCTCGGTTGAGGCCAATGCCTCGGTGAGCAGGTCGTGCAACAGGAACACCTCGACGTCGCGGGCCCGCAGCTCGGCGACGAACTGGTCGTGCTCCTGCTGCGCCCGCTCCACCCAGAGCACGTCGTCGAACAGCAGCTCACCCCGGTTGGACGGGGTCAGCCGGCGCAGCGCCAGGTCGGGCCGGTGCACCAGCACCTTGCGCAGCCTGCCGACCTCCGAGTGGACTCCGAATCCGGTCATCGCGCGCTCCTTCGCCGCAGCCCTCCTGCCGCCCCCGCCGCAGCCCGCCCACCGCCCTTGCCGCTGACCCGAATGCTACGTCCGTTTCACGTCCTTCGCGCCCGATCACCGATTCGCGAAACGGTGCCAGAAGCGAAGGAAGGGCACCTTCCACAACGCTCCGCGTTGTAGAAAGTGCCCTTCCCCTCAGGCGAGGGATCAGGGCCGAGGTCCGGTGCGGGTGACCGGGTGGTGCCCGCTCGGCTTCGGCGACGCGGCCGGGCGGCTCGGCGACGGGCTGGGCGCGGCGACCGGGGCGAGGCTCGGCGCATGGCTCACGGCCGGGCTCGGCGCGGCGGCCGGGGTCCGGCTCGGCGACGGGCTCGGCGCGGCCGACGGGGTGCGGCTGGGCGACGGGCGGGCGGCCGCGGCCGCGTCCGACGGCGACGGTGACACGCTCGGCGAGACGCCGGGCGACGGCGTCGCCGACGGGGCCGGGTTGGCGGCAGGGGCAGCGGGCACGGCCGCCGTCCCGCCGTACGTGAAGGTCACCTCGACCGCGGAGCCGCCGGTCAGGCTGTTGGTCAGCTGCCAGACCAGCCCGGCGTCACCCGAGGCGTCGATCACGCCCGGGGTGAAGACCTTGTCGCCGTTCCAGTCGCCGACCAGCGGCACCGTGTACACCGCGCCGAAGCCGATGTGCACCTGCGTCGGCCCGCCCGTGGTCACGTTGCTCAGGTAGTAGTCGTGGCGCTCGCCGTCCATGTCGACGGTGCCGGGGGTGAAGGTGCGGTTGCCGTCCCAGTCGCCGACGATCGGCGTCTTGGCGGCGTCGCCGTACTCGAACTCGACCTCGGTCAGCGGCTTTTCCACCGTGTTGGTGAGTTTCCACTGGTGCAGCTTGCCGCCGCTGTCCACCGTGCCGGGCGTGAACGTGCCGTTGCCGTCCCAGTCGCCGACCACCGGGATGTCCTCGATGTCGCCGAAGCCGGTGTGGATGTCGGCGGGCCCGCTGCGGAAGCCGTTGGCCAGGTAGAAGTCCCGGCGCTTGCCCTCGGCGTCGACCGTGCCCGGGGTGTAGGTGCCGTTGCCGTCCCAGTCGCCGACGAGAGGAGTCTTCTCCGCGTCGCCGTAGGTGAAGTCGAGCGCTGGGTCGGGGGTGCCGTCGAGGGTGTTGGACAGCCGCCAGCGCCACGTGTCGCCCTCGGCGCTGACCAGGCCCGGCGTCATGGTGCCGTTGCCGTCCCAGTCGCCGACGACGGGCCGGGGCAGTGGCCCGGCCGGGTTGGCGGCCAGCGCGTTGAGGTCGGCCATGGTGCCGTTGAAGACGTTCTGGTCACCGGGCAGCTTGCCGTGGTTGGCGTACTGCCACAGCGTCCACCGGTCCCAGCCGGCGGGCAGCCCGCGCACCTTGTCGGTGTAGCTGGAGATGAACAGGTAGTGGTCGCCGAAGTCGGCGTTCTTCCCGGTGCACGGGTTCCACCAGTTCGGATTCGTGTAGATCATCGTGGCGCTGCCGGTGCGCTCGCGTACCCGCTGGGTGAAGTCGCGGATGAAGCGGACCAGCTCGCTCTTGGACTTGCCCCAGCACGGACCCGGCGCGACGAGCTTGCCGCCCAGCTTGTACGGCCACTCGATGTCCAGCATCGGCGGCAGGGAGCGCCCGTCGTTGCGGTACTGCGCCCGGTCGAGGAAGAAGTCGGCCTGGGTGCGCCCGTTGGTCTTGTCCGGCCGGGCGAAGTGGTACGCCCCGAAGAGGATGCCGTTCTTGCGCGCGCCGCTGTAGTTGTCCTTGAACGAGGCGTCGACGTAGTGCACGCCCTCGGTCACCTTGGCGTAGACGAACTTCGCGCCCTTGTCGGCGACCTTGTCCCAGTTGATGGTCCCCTGGTGGTGCGACACGTCGATGCCGGTGACGGGATAGCCACCGGGCGCGGCCGCCAGCACCCGGGCCGCCGCGGGCGGGATCAGGTCCGCCGGGGTGCCCGCGCCCGCCCAGCCGTCGGTGACCGGCCTGCCGTCGGGCCCGAGTGGATCACCAGGTGGTGCGGCCCCGGCCGGCAGCGCGGTCAGGGACAGGAACAGCCCGGCCGCGGCCAGGACGGCGCGGCGGGCTGCGGCGGTGCGGTGACGGTTCACGGCTCTCCTCAGTGCAGAACGGTGGGCTGGTCCAGCAGGGGCCCGCCGGGTGGCGGAGCGAGCTCGGCCACGGCGCTCGCCGACGGCTCCGGCGATGCGCTGGGCGTCGGCCCGGCCACCGCGCCCGGAGCCGCCGGGAACGCCGGTCCTGGGGCTGTCGGGCTCGGGCCTGGGCCGGACGCCGCCGACGGGCTGGCAAGGCCGGGTGCGGGCCCCACGGGCAGGGGCGAGCCGGTCGGCTGCGAGCCGGGTAGGGCGGCATCGGGGGACGGAGTGCCCGCCACGTCGGGGGACGGGCTCACGTCGGGCCGGGGCCTGGGCACGACGCTTGGCGAAGGCGTCGGGCCGCCGGGTTCGCCCGGGGCCGCCGGGGTTCCGGCGTACGGGAAAACGGCGTCGGCGATCCCGCTGGCCAGCGCGTTGGACAGCCGCCACTCGTGGCCCGCGCCCGGGTCGGCGACACCGGGCGTGACGAACCCGTCGCCGTCCCAGTCGCCGGTCACCGGCAGCTGCGCCACCTCACCGAACGACACCTCGGTGTCGGTCGCCGGGTCGTCGAGGCTGTTCGTGAACTCCCAGTTCCGGTGCTCGCCGGCGGCGTCGACGACGCCGGGCGTGCTCACCCGGTCGCCGTTCCAGTCGCCGACGACCGGCACCTTGTCCACGTCGCCGAACCCGACGTGCACGTCGTGGTCGCCGCCGGTCAGGCTGTTGGCGAGGTACCAGTCGCGCACGTCGCCCTCGGCGTCGACCACGCCGGGCGTGAAAGTGCCGTTGCCGTCCCAGTCGCCGACGACCGGGGCCTTCTCCACGTCGCCGTAGCCGACCCGCACGTCCGGTTCGCCACCGCGCAGCGAGTTGGACAGGTACCAGTCGTGGTGGTCGCCGGTCAGGTCGACGGTGCCGGGGGTCCACCGGCCGTCGCCGTCCCAGTCGCCGACGATGGGCAGCTTGCGCACGTCGCCGAAGAGGAAGTCGGCGTCGGTCGTCGCGCCCCGCGGGTCGTCGGACAGCCGCCAGCGCCACGTCTCGCCCTCGGGCCGGGCGGCTCCGGCGGTGACCCGTCCGTCGCCGTCCCAGTCGCCGGCCACCGGATACCAGACCGCCTCGTTCTCGATGACGTTGCGGTAGCGGTACGACCGGTACCTGTCCTCGTTGTAGCCCGAGTCCGACCAGGTGCGGTGCTTGACCGAGGGCGGCGTCTGCTCGTACATCACGAAGTCGCCGCCGGGCTCGTCGACCCAGCGCTCGAACAGCACCACGTGCGAGCCGTCCCTCGGCCGGGACTTGTTGTGGTAGAGCAGCATGTCGCCGGGGCGCATGTCGTCGAAGTCGACGCGCTCGCCGACCTGGTGCAGGTCGCCGGTCCAGTGGTTGCGGCCCAGTTCCCAGGCCATCGAGACGTATCCGGAACAGTCGGTGCGCCACCCCTTGCGGAACTTCAGCTGGCTGTAGCCGACCTGCGCGTCGGCCCAGATCGCGGCGCGGGCGAGGATCTGCATGCGGGTGATCGGGCGGCCGAGCCCGCGGGCGGGGCCGGCCAGGCCGTCGGGCTGCAGCGGCATGCCCTGCGCGTCGACGCCCTGTGGGCGCAGCATGTCGGGGTCGTCGGCGCCGTCGGGCACCGCCGCCGCGGGTGCGGCCAGCGCGAGTGCCGCGACGGCCGCGAGCAGGCCGGCGGCGGCCCGGTGCAGCGGACCCCGGTGGCGTGGCGCGCCCCGCTCCCGCATGCATCTGCCGGTCGAGGCACCCCCGTGCTCCGCGCATGATCCGCAATCCCGCATGCCGTGTCAACGAGCGGTGCCGGACGGCCGTTGCGCCTGCTCCGGCGTGCCGTGGCGCGATCTTCCAGGGGTGTCCGGCGTTTCGCTCCGCGAGGCCGCGGGCATGCGTACAGCAAGGGCGAGAGGAGGGCGATCATGCCGCAGCAGGCCTGGAGCGCCAAGCGTGAACGCCAGTACGAGCACATCAAGGCCAGCGCCGAGGAGCGGGGCAAGTCCGAGGACGTGGCCGAGGAGATCGCCGCGCGCACCGTCAACAAGGAACGGGCTCGCGCCGGTGAGGCCAAGCAGGCCAGCGCGCTGTCGAAGAAGGACATCTCCTCGGGCCGGCGCGGCGGGCTGCGGTCGCACCGCGGCGAGGGCGGCCGCACTCGCGACCAGCTCTACGAGGAGGCGAAGAAGAAGAACGTCAAGGGCCGCTCGACCATGACCAAGGCCGAGCTGCAGCGCGCCGTCGACCGCTGAGGGCGGGCACCGCTCAGAACGAGGGCGGGGTGATCACCGCGTGGGTGTGCAGCGCGTCGAGCACCTCGTCCTGGGCGTACTCACCCTCGGGCAGCGTGTCGATGGACAGGTGCACGTCCGAGGGCATGTCCTCGGCCATGGCGCGGCGGCGCAGCTCGGCGACGCTGAGCCGCTCCTCCCCGATGAACAGCGTGTCCAGCAGCGTCTCCAGCATCTCGCCGGACGTTTGCTCGGTCATCGCCCCGCCTCCTCCCGTGTGCGATCCGGCCGCGGTCCTACCCAGTGTCCGCCTCGTCGCACCGCCGCGCGGCCTATCCGTCGGGACAAATCGGGTGAAGACGTTTCAGTTCCCCGGCTCGCGGGAATCGGGGCGGTATGACGCACACACCGTATGGCAGCAGGCAAGCCGTCGACCCGATCGAGGACGACCTCGACCCGCGGTCCTGGGACACGCCGGGCCGCGACGGCATCGTGGGCGACGACGAGCGTGACCCCGATCGTCGCGAGCTGCGCGCCCGCATCGGCCAGCACGTGTCGCTGGCGACCTTCCCCGCCACCGCCGAGCAGCTGGTCGAGCTGGCGCGCCGCGGGGACGCCCCCGACGAGGTGCTCGACGAACTGGGCACGCTGGAGCCGGAGCGCAGCTTCGCGAACGCCCGGGAGCTGTGGCAGGCCCTCGACCTGGAGGTCGAGGTCCGCTTCTGAGGCAGGACCGCGCGGCCCGAACGCCCGCGCGGACGCGCTCCGGCGTGATGAGGTCATGACATGGCCGAGGAGAACGGCACGGGGCTGGTGCCCGGGATCGACGATCCCGGGCCGATCGGCGCGGTGCGCGAGGGTATGCACGTCCTCGACAGCACCGGGGCCGAGCTGGGCACCGTGCAGGACGTCAAGATCGGTGACGGGGCCGCGATCACCGCGGACGGCCAGCGGATGAGCGAATCGGTGAGCCTGTTCGGGCGGATCGTGCAGGAGGCGGCCGGTCCGGAGCCGGATGTGGAGCAGGAGCTCGCCGAACTGCTGCTGCGCGAGGGCTACGTGAAGATCAAGAGTCGGATGCCGCTGCGGCGGGCGCATTACGCAGGCGCCGCCCAGATCGCCGGTGTGCGCGACGGGGTGGTGACCCTGAACGTGCCGGCCGACCACCTCGCCGCCGAGGTGTGAGCCGGCACGGCCCGCGGCCTTGCGGGCGGACGTCGATCGAAGGGAGTCGGTTCGGGTGGACAGGATCGCCGCGAAGTTCGTGCACGGCGCCGCCGAGGTAACCCGGGAGATCGAGGTGGACTCGGCCGTCGATCCACCGGAGACGTACTCGATCTGGCTGCCGGTCGGGCTGGAGCCGGGCCGGGACCGCTGGGCCGGGGACGACCCGTGGGAGGCCGTGTACGTGCGCGAGGCCAATCCCGCCGGCGAACCGGCCTGGATCTACCGGTTCCGGGCGCTGGTCGACCCGGAGGAGTGAGCGGTCACGGCCTGGTCCGGGCCAGCAGCTCCACGGCGGCGACGACCTCGGCCGGGTCGATCTCGCCCAGGCAGGGGTGACCGGGCTGGGCGCAGGTGAGAGCGCGGGTGTCGCGGCACGGCGCGTCGGGGTCGCCCAGCCGTACATGCGGGACGCCGTGCGGGCCCCACCGGGCGAACGGCACCGTCGGCGCGAACATGCTCACCACCGGGGTGCCGACCGCCGCGGCCAGGTGCGCCGGGCCGGTGTTGCCGACGACCAGGCACGCCGAGCCCGCCAGCAGCCGGCCCAGTGCGGCCAGGTCGGTCTGCCCGCCCAGGTCGCCCGCCACGTCACCGGCGACCTCGGCGGTCAGCTCGGTCTCGTCGGGCCCGCCGGTGACCAGCACCTCCCGGCCGGAGCGCGCCAGTTCCCGCACGATCTCGACCGCGACCTTGCGCGGCAGCCCGCGGGCCGAGGCGCTCGCGCCGGGATGCACGACGACCCGGCCGGTGCGGGTCCCGTTGGCCGCCAGCACGGTACGCAGCCGGCCGTCGTCGGCGTCGGGCAGCCGATAGCCGGCCGCGGCGGCCAGCGACAAGGCCCGGTGCGCCTCGGGCAGGTCGTCGGGCGCCCGGTGGCGTACGTCGAGCAGCGAACCGGGGTAGTCCTCGCAGATCGCGCTGATCCGGCCGACGCCGGCCAGCCGCAGCAGGAGCGCGGTGGGCAGCGGCGACTGGGCGGAGGAGGTGAAGATGACGGCCTCGTCGATCTGCCAGCAGCGCACCGTGTCGATGAGGCCGTCGACGGCCGACCGGTCGACCGGAGCCGGGTCGCGCTCGGCCCACGGGGTGCACCACTCCAGGACCCGGGTCACGCCGGGCAGCAGCCGTCCCGCTGGCACGCCGGGCGGGCCGGTGAGCAGGGACACCGTATGGGCCCGCGCGGCCAGCGCCCGGAGCGCGGGGCCGGTGAGCAGCACGTCCCCGGCCGAGCCGGCGCGCACCGCGAGCACGTTGCCGGGCTCGTCGGCCCCCGCCGGACCCGGGCGCAGCAGCTGTCGCCGGTCGAGGACCCACTCGGCCGCGGCGAGCAGGCTCGGCGCGCGGTAGGGGGCCGCGGCGGCTTCGGCGACGCAGGTCTGCCCGGTGGGCACCAGCAGGCCGGTCGCGCCTGCCGCGGCGGCGGCCTGCAGGTCGGTGCCGAGGTCGCCGACCATGACGCAGCGATGCGGGCTGATCCCGAGGTGGTGAGCCGCGGCGGTGATCAGGCCGGGCGCCGGTTTGCGGCAGGCGCACCCGTCGGCGGGGGTGTGCCAGCAGGTCTGCCAGGTGTCGAACGGGCCCAGCAGCTGCTCGATGCGGGCGTCGACCGCCTCCGCCTGCGCCCGGGTGACGAACCCGAAGCCCACGGCGGACTGGTGCGACACGACGCCGATCCGCAGGCCGGCGTCGCGCAGCAGGTCCAGCGCGGCGCGTACGCCGGGCATCGGCACGACCAGGTCGGGGTCGCTGATCCGGGGCACCTCGCGGATCAGGGTGTTGTCGCGGTCGAACAGGACCGCGTCGAACATTCCGGTGAAGCCGCCGTCGATCTCAGCTCTGCGCACCCCGCGGCCTTACCCTGTCCGGAATACCCCAAACATCTAGCAGCGTAGTTTCCATCATGTATGCCGTAACCATCCTTTTTCCGGGATGGAGACACTGGTCTAGCAGCCTAGGAAGATCTAGCGGTGGTGATCACGCGCACGATGGCCGACGAGGCAGGGGACAGCCTGGTCGGGGGCCGCAGTCAGGTGTTGATGCCGAGGCGCACGGTGCAGCCGTCGGGCGTCGCGTCGACGGTCAGGTCGTCGCTCATCTGGCGGGCCAGCCACAGGCCCATGCCGCCCGCGCCGACCGCCCGGTCCGTCGGCACGTAACCGCTGTACGCGCTGAAGCAGTGCCCGCCGTCGGACACCGAGCACAGCGCCCGCACGCCGTCGGACCACAACCTCACCCGCACCGGGGGCGCGCCGTGCAGGATCGCGTTCGTGGCGACCTCGCTGACCGCCAGCACGAAGCCCTGCACCGCGTACGCGGACATGCCGTCGTCGAGCAGCGCCTGCTCGACCGCCGCCCGCAGCGCCGCCAGGTCGTGCGGCTCGGCCACGTCCAGCCGGGGCGGGCTGTCCTCCAGGGGGTCGCGCCAGCGCATACTCGCGGCGCCGAGCAGGGTCGCCGCGTCGAGGTAACCGGCGCTGGGCACCCGGCCGCCGCCGGCGAGCAGGTGGGAGTGGCTGCTCTCGCCGGCGCGCAGGATCTCCGGCGGGACCCGGCGGCGGTCGTACAGGCACAGGTTCCAGACCGGGTAGTCGGCCAGGGCCTGTCCCAGCGCGGCGTCGAACCGCGCCCACTCCCACTGCCCGCTGGGCCGGGACCCGAAGTCGATCTCCGTCACCACGCGGACGCGGCCGCTGCCGCGCTGCCGCTCGCGCTCGGCGAGGTCGCGGTAGGCGGTCAGGGCCGCCACGGTGCCGCCGTACACGTCCTCGCGGCGCAGCTCGGCGACCGGGTGATCACCGAGCGCGTCGCGCAGCCGGGCCGCGTTGTCGGGGTGGCAGATCAGCACCACGCTGTCCCCGGCGGACGCGCCCTCACGCAGGTAAGGCACGACCGCGTCGAGCAGCTGGTCGTCGTCCTGGTACTGCAGGGCGTCGTGACGGCTGACCGCGTCGGAGTGCCCTGCGAGCGCCGTTGCGTCCACCGTGGTCCTTCCCGAGCCCGTGCCGCGCTCGTCGCCTTGCTCCGCCGAGCCGGACATTAATGCTATTCCCCCGCGTAGGCAGGGCCGGACGCCGCCGTCGCGGCGCTGCGGGCGTGCTGCGCGCACCTGCGGAAACGGTGCGTTCTCAGCGCTCCGCGTCGTTGCGGACCGCCATGATGGCCATGTCGTCGCGGGGTGGATCGACGGAGAAGTCCACCGCCGCGGTGCGCAGCCGGGCGGCGATGACGTCGGCGGGGTGCCCGGCCAGGTAGGTCAGGCGCTGCGCGAGCCGCTGGGTGCCGAAGAACTCGTGGCCGTTGCGGCGTTCGGTGACGCCGTCGGTGAAGAAGACCAGGGTCTCGCCGGGTTTCAGCACGAGCCGGGCCGGTGGGCAGGTCACCGGGGAGACCAGGCCGAGTGCGGTGCCCCAGCGGCCGGCCGAGGAGACGCGGCCGTCGGCGTGCAGCACCAGCGGCCGGTCGTGGCCGGCCAGGTGCAGCGAGACCTCGACGTCGGGGCCGCCGCTGCGGGTGTCGAAGGCGGCCAGGGCGAGCGTGCAGTAGCGCTCGCTGCGTTCGCTGAGGGTCTCGTTGAGGGTGGTGAGCACGGACTGCAGTGGCCGGCCGTCCTTGACCAGGACCCGGATGACCTCGCGGATGAGCCCGGTGACGGCGGCGGCGTGCACGCCCTTGCCGGACACGTCGCCGACCATCACCAGCCAGCGGCCGTCGGGCATCGCCATGATGTCGTACAGGTCGCCGCCGACCTCGACGCCGCGGCCCGCAGGCACGTACTCCGCGCCGATGCCCAGGCCCTGGATGGTCGGCAGTTTCGCAGGCAGCAGCGCCTGCTGCAGGGTGTGCGAGACGTTCTGCCGCTCCTCGTGGATGCGGGCGTTGTCCATGGCCAGCGCGCAGCGCCGGGCGACCTCCTCGGCGACGGGGATCTCGTCGGGGTCGCGCGGGGAGTCGGTGTCGCGGCCGATGCTGAGCACGCCGAGCCACTCACCGCGGGCGAACAGCGGCACGGCGATTCCCGACAGGGAGGTCGGCAGGGGGACGTTCTTCCCGGCCAGCAGCGCGTCGGCCACCGGTGGGGCGAGCAGCGAACGGCTGAGGTCGTCGCTGACGGCGTCGAGCCAGGGGCTGAGGGCCTCGTCGGCGTGGGCGGCGGCGGCGGGTTCGAGGCGGCGTCCGGGGGTGGCCCGGTGCAGGGTGCACCAGGTGCCGAGGCGGGGCACGACGAGGCGGGGGATCAGCGCCAGGGTGAGCGTGAGGTCGAGGGACTGGGCGAGCAGTTCGCTGACCTCGGCGAGGAAGGCCAGGGAGGTCTGCCGGCGGCGGTCGCTGTCGCGCAGGCGCTGGTGTTCCAGGGTCATGCCGAGCCGCTGTACGGCCAGACGGGTGAGGGTCTGCGCCTGCGGGGTGTCGGGGGCGTCCAGGCGTAGCTCCGCCGACCAGGGCAGGCTCACCGGCACGCTGATGCGGCGGGCGGCCGAGGCCGGGTGCAGGCGCTTGCCCTGGGCGGCCAGCAGTTGCGCGCCGGCGCCGTCGCCGCGGTCGAGCCAGACGGCGCTGCCGGTGGCGGAGGTGTGCTCGGCGAGGGTGCGCAGCAGGTTCCCGGCGAAGCCGTGGGCCGCGCCCGCCTCATCGGCGGTGGTGGCCACACCCAGCAGCGCATCGACAGCGGTCAGGGGCCCTGCGGTGGGGTGGGGGGAGTGCTCCTGGTCCGGAGCGCGGTTCGGCACCCTTGTAGTGTCCGCCGTTCGGCGTCGGGTTTCCAGCGCGGGGCCTGCTGCCGCGTGCCGCTGGCTCGCATCCGGGGGCCGTACGGACGATGATGAAGCGTGCGCCGCGACGGTGCGGCGCGGCGATGGGCCATAGGGCGAGTGTCGGCCATCGAGGGGAGTGGGTCCTGGTGACGGCGAATCGGACGACCGCACAGCGCGCGCGGGTGGATGACGACGACGCGCGGTGGCACGAGGTCGCGGCGGCGCTGCGGGCGGTGCGCAATGGTGACTTCAAGGTGCGGCTGTCGCGGGGGTCCGGCATCGCCGGGGAGGTCGCCGACGCCTTCAACGAGGTCGTGACGATGCAGGAGCAGCGCAACCGGGAGTTCCTGCGCATCTCCCGGGTCGTCGGCCGGGAGGGCCGGGTCACCGAGCGCCTGGACGAGGAGGCGTACGAGGGGGCGTGGGCCGACGGGGTTCGCGCGGTCAACAGCCTGATGGACGACCTGGGCCGGCCGACCGCCGAGATCGCGCGGGTGATCGTGGCCGTCGCCGAGGGCGACCTGAGCCAGCACATGACCCTCGACATCGACGGGCGGCCGTTGCGGGGCGAGTTCCTCACCATCGGCCGGACCGTCAACCGGATGGTCGACCAGCTGTCGTCGTTCGCCGACGAGGTGACGCGTGTCGCCCGTGAGGTCGGCACGGAGGGCAAGCTCGGCGGTCAGGCCGACGTGCGGGGCGTGTCGGGCACGTGGCGTGACCTGACCGACAACGTGAACTTCATGGCGTCGAACCTGACCGCGCAGGTGCGGTCGATCTCGCAGGTGACGACGGCGATCGCGCAGGGCGACCTGTCGCAGAAGATCGCCATCTCGGCGCAGGGCGAGGTGGCCGACCTCGCCGACACGATCAACTCGCTGACCGACACGCTGCGGGTGTTCGCCGAGCAGGTGACCCGGGTCGCGCGTGAGGTCGGCACGGAGGGCAAGCTCGGCGGCCAGGCCGAGGTGCCGAACGTGGCCGGCACCTGGAAGGACCTCACCGACGCGGTGAACTACATGGCGTCGAACCTGACCGCGCAGGTCCGCAACATCGCGCAGGTCGCCACCGCGGTGGCCCGGGGTGACCTGTCGCAGAAGATCGCGGTGGCGGCGCAGGGCGAGATCCTGGAGCTCAAGGACGTCGTCAACACGATGGTGGACCAGCTCAGTTCGTTCGCCGACGAGGTGACCCGTGTTGCCCGTGAGGTGGGTTCGGAGGGCAAGCTCGGCGGTCAGGC
>NZ_JBEZDT010000004.1:0-267594 GCF_040648455.1 Catellatospora sp. NPDC049133 | reverse complement strand
GCACGGTCAACACGATGGTGGACCAGCTCAGTTCGTTCGCCGACGAGGTGACCCGTGTTGCCCGTGAGGTGGGTTCGGAGGGCAAGCTCGGCGGTCAGGCGCAGGTGGCCGGTGTGTCGGGCACGTGGCGGGACCTGACCGAGAACGTGAACCAGCTCGCGGGCAACCTGACCGCGCAGGTCCGCAACATCGCGCAGGTGACCACGGCGGTGGCGCAGGGTGACCTGTCGCAGAAGATCACGGTCGACGCGCGGGGCGAGATCCTGGAGCTGAAGAGCACGGTCAACACGATGGTGGACCAGCTCAGTTCGTTCGCCGACGAGGTGACCCGTGTTGCCCGTGAGGTGGGTTCGGAGGGCAAGCTCGGCGGCCAGGCGCAGGTGCGGGGCGTGTCGGGCACCTGGCGCGACCTGACCGACAACGTCAACGTCATGGCGTCGAACCTGACCGCGCAGGTCCGCAACATCGCGCAGGTCGCCACCGCGGTGGCCCGGGGCGACCTGTCGCAGAAGATCGCCGTGGCGGCGCAGGGCGAGATCCTGGAGCTCAAGGACGTCGTCAACACGATGGTCGACCAGCTGTCCGCGTTCGCCGACGAGGTGACGCGTGTCGCGCGTGAGGTGGGTTCGGAGGGCAAGCTCGGCGGCCAGGCGCAGGTGCCCGCGGTCGCCGGCACCTGGCGCGACCTGACCGACAACGTGAACTTCATGGCGTCGAACCTGACCGGCCAGGTCCGCAACATCGCGCAGGTCACCACGGCGGTGGCCAAGGGCGACCTGTCGCAGAAGATCACCGTCGACGCGCACGGCGAGATCCTGGAGCTGAAGAACACCGTCAACACGATGGTGGACCAGTTGTCGTCGTTCGCCGACGAGGTGACGCGTGTTGCCCGTGAGGTCGGTTCGGAGGGCAAGCTAGGCGGCCAGGCGCAGGTGCGCGGTGTGTCGGGCACCTGGCGGCACCTGACCGAGAACGTCAACCAGCTCGCCTCGACGCTGACCACGCAGCTGCGGGCCATCGCCCAGGTGTCGACGGCGGTGACTCGCGGCGACATGACCCAGCGCATCTCGGTCGAGGCGCAGGGCGAGGTGGCGGAGCTGAAGGACAACATCAACCAGATGATCGTGACGCTGCGCGACACGACCAAGAAGAACGCCGAGCAGGGCTGGCTGGACTCGAACCTGGCCCGCGCCGGTGAGCTGCTGCAGGGCCAGCGGGACCTGGAGCAGGTCTCCCGAATGATCATGTCGGATGTGACGCCGCTGATCGAGGCGCAGATCGGCGCGTTCTTCCTGTCCGAGCCCGAGGGCGACGACATCCGCCTGCAACTGACGGCGGCCTACGGTTACGCCGGCGGCGGCAGCTCGGCGCACTACGCCGCCGGTGAGGGCCTGGTCGGCCAGGCGGCCGTGGACCGCCGCACCATCCGGGTCGGGGCCGGGCGCACCAAGATGACGGTGCGGTCGGGCATCGCCGACACCAAGGTCTCCGATCTGATCCTGGTGCCGATCGTGTTCGAGGGCGAGGCGCTGGGTGTCATCGAGTTCGGCAGCGTCACCCCGTTCTCCGAGCTGCACCTGGACTTCCTGGACCGGCTCGCGGGCACGCTGGGCATCGCGCTGAACACGATCCTGGCCAACCGGCGCACCGAGGAGCTGCTGGCCCAGTCGCAGCGGCTGGCGCAGGAGCTGCGCGACCGCTCGGTGGAGCTGCAGCGCACCAACAACGAGCTGGAGGAGAAGGCGGCCCAGCTGTCGGAGCAGAACCGCAACATCGAGATCAAGAACCGGGAGATCGAGCTGGCGCGGCTGGGTCTGGAGGACAAGGCGCGCCAGCTGTCGGCGGCTTCGCAGTACAAGTCGGAGTTCCTGGCGAACATGAGCCACGAGCTGCGTACGCCGCTGAACTCGCTGCTGCTGCTGTCGCGGCTGCTGGCCGACAACCCGGAGGCCAACCTCACCCCGAAGCAGATCGACTTCGCGCGGACCATCCACAGTGCCGGGTCGGACCTGCTGGCGCTGATCGACGACATCCTGGACCTGTCGAAGATCGAGGCCGGGCGCATGGACGTCGAGCCGGGCGAGGTGCGCTTCCAGGACATCTGCGACTACGTGGAGCAGGCGTTCCGGCCGCAGACCGAGGAGAAGCGCCTGGAGCTGGAGCTGACCCTGTCCGGGCAGCTGCCCGCCGGGATGATCACCGACGCGCAGCGCCTGCAGCAGATCCTGCGCAACCTGCTGTCGAACGCGGTCAAGTTCACCGACTCGGGCACCGTCCACCTGGAGATCGGGCCCGCGCCGGCCGACCTGGTGTTCGAGGAGCCGTCGCTGAGCCAGTCCGGGGAGGTGGTGATGTTCGCGGTGCACGACACCGGGATCGGCATCTCGGCCAGCAAGCTGGCGCTCATCTTCGACGAGTTCCAGCAGGCCGACGGGACGACCAGCCGCAAGTACGGCGGCACCGGCCTCGGCCTGTCGATCAGCCGGGAACTGGCGCGGCTGCTCGGCGGCACCATCACGGTGACCTCGGCGCCGGGGCAGGGTTCGACGTTCACGCTGTACCTGCCCGGCATGCTGACCGGGCCGACGACCGCGCCGACGATGCCGCTGGTGCCGGTGCACGCCGGAGTCGGCGCGCCGGTCGGGGCGGTGCCGGTGAGCCCGACGGCGCAGGCGCACTACGCGACGCCGGTGTCACGGCCCATCATCAGCCGGCCCGCCACCGACACGCTCGGCGACGAGGTCTCGTCCACCCTGGACGGATCCCGCGTGCTCATCGTCGACGACGACGTGCGTAACGTCTTCGCCTTGGCCAGCGCCCTGGAGCACCACGGCATGCAGGTCCTGTACGCCGACAACGGCAACGACGGCATCCAGCTGCTGGCCGAGCACCCGGACATCGACATCGTGCTGATGGATGCCATGATGCCCGAGCAGGACGGCTACGAGACGACCCGGATCATCCGCCGCAACCCGCACCTGACGGCGCTGCCGGTGGTGTTCCTGACTGCCAAGGCGATGCCGGGCGACCGGGAGGCGGCCCTGGGCGCGGGCGCCAGCGACTACATCACCAAGCCGGTCGACCTGGACGAGCTGCTGCGTTTGATGGCGCGCTGGATCGGGCAGCAGGGGGACAAAGCATGAGCGAGCTGTGCGAGCGCATCGGCAGGCTCGGTGACGCTGTCGACGAGCGCGGCGAGGAGACAGCGTGACCGAATTGGAGGCGGGTCTTCTGACGGCGAAGGTGCTGCTGGTCGACGACCGGCAGGACAACCTGATCGCGCTGGAGGCGATGCTGCAGGGGCTGCCGGTGGAGCCGGTCGCGGTCGCCAGCGGCGAGGCGGCGCTCAAGCGGCTGCTGGTCGACGACTTCGCGGTGATCCTGATGGACGCGCAGATGCCGGGCCTGGACGGGTTCGAGACCGCGGGGCACATCAAGCGCCGGGAGCGCACCCGGCACATCCCGATCATCTTCCTGACCGCGGCGGACCGGGACGCCCGGCTGGCGCTGCGGGGGTACGCCGCGGGCGCGGTCGACTACCTCACCAAGCCGTTCGACCCGTGGGTGCTGCGGGCGAAGGTGGCGATCTTCGTCGACCTGTGGGTCAAGACGCAGCAACTGCGTCAGCAGGCGCAGCAGTGGGCCCGGCTGTCGGGCGCGGCGCAGGATGCGGTGCGGCTGCTGGAGGAGCCCGGCCTCGACAACGTCGAACGGGCCCGCGAGGCGCTGCGCGCCGCCCTGCCGCACGACCCCGAGCCGCTGACCCGCCGCGCCCGCTGACCGGCGGCGCCCCGGGCCCCCACCTGCCGCAACTCTTGAAGAGTCGTGGTCGTCTGCAGGCCTGATGCCGCGACTCCTTTATTGTTGCGGCATCAGGCGGGGCGGGTCAGGCGGCGGAGATCTCCAGGGCGATCAGGCACGCCTCGTCGTCGCGTTCGGGCGGGGTGAGCTGCCACAGGCCCGCGGTGCCGTCCTTGCGGTACGCCCCCGCGACCCGGGCCGCGAACTCGGCCAGCGGGTCGCGTTTGCGTTTGTGCAGCACCCCGTCGGTGAACGAGACGAAGCTGTCACCGGGCTCCAGGCGCAGCGTGTGGGTGTCGAAACGCTGCCCGTCGAGCAGGCCCAGCAGCGGCCCGGCGGGATCGTCGACGACGGTCGCCGTGCCGTCGCGGACCAGCAGCGGCTGCAGGTGGCCCGCCGACGCCCAGTGCAGCGTCCGGTCCGCGGGCTGGTAGTGCCCGATGAGCAGGCTGGCCAGCGGCCCGTCGGGCGCGCCCATCAGCATGCCGTTGACGATGCGCAGGATCTCCGCGGGCGCGGTGCCGGCCGCGCCGAGGGTCACCACCGGGAACCGCAGCCGCACCACCGCGGCCGCGGCGACCAGGCCGGTGCCGAACGCGTCGCCGATGACGAACAGCAGCGAGCCGTCGTCGAGCCGTTCGGCGTCGCAGAAGTCGCCGCGCAGCTGCGTACGCGGCGCGGTGGCGGCGTAGTGGCGGCCGGTGACCTCGGCGTCGGTCGTCTGCAGTACCAGGTCGCGGCCGGGGTAGAGCAGCCGGGTGAGGTTGGCGGTCAGCGACTGCTCGGCGGCGAGCTGGATCTGCCGGGCCGCCGACACGGTCTCGCTGCGCGTCCAGCGGTCCTCGGCGGCGTGCTGCTCGCTGACGTCGTGCAGCACCAGGCGGATCAGCCGGATGTCGTCGCCGGCGAGGTCGGCTTCGGCGAACACCCGCACCGGCACCACGCCGTGGGCGGAGTTCAGCCGCAGCAGGGCCAGGTCGGGCCGGCCCTGGGCGAGCCCGGCGAGCAGCTCACGCAGCAGGCCGCGGTCGGCGGCGGCGAAGAACGACCCGAACTTGTCCAGGGTCGTCGGGCCGTGTGCCGGGTCGCGGCCGACCAGCGGGTACAGGCCGGGGGACCAGACCGCGTCGCCGGCCTGCAGATCCCATTCGGCCCAGCCGGAGCGGCTGAGCGTCTCCAGCCGCGCCATCCGGGCGTCGTTGCTGACGGTCGCGTCGATGCGTTCCCAGGAGGCCAGCAGCGCGTCGCCGACGCGGGCGGCGCGGCGGTTGAGGATGACGCGGCGGGGCCTGCCGTTGACGAGGGCGTCCTCGACGACGGCCTGGCGGGCGAAGGGCACGTCGTCGGTGAGCAGTTCTACGTAGGCGTCGAAGACGCCGTTGACGCGCAACCGCGGGTAGACGTCGAGCAGCAGGCGGCCGACGGTGTCGCCGTCGGAGGAGCGCACCGCGGGACCGGCGGCGGCGATGACGAAGTCGGTGACCGTGCCGTGCTCGTCGCGTACCGGGGTGAGCAGGTGGCCGAGGCCGCCCATGACGTCGAGGGCGCCGGTGAGCCATACCGGCAGGGAAGCGGCCCTGGTGCCGGCGGTGGGCCACAGCCGGCGTACCGCCCGGCCGGTCCCGGCGGCGAGCCGGTCCAGGAAGGCCAGGTCGGTGGCGGTGAACTCGCGGGGCTCGCCCCAGACCAGCGACAGCACGCCGACGACGTGGTCGCCGACGGCCAGCGGGTAGACGGCACGGGCCGGGCCGGGGCCGATGAGCACGAAGTCGTGCGGCTGCAGGCCGTCGAGCAGCAGGGGCCGCCCGGTGCGCACCGCGGCGCCGACGGTGGTGTTCAGGGAGCTGGGGGAGCGCCGCCATTCGCTGGCGACCTGCGCGGGCCAGCCGTGGCTGGCGACCAGGCGCACCGAGCCGTCGGTCTCGGCGGAGAACAGCGCGGCCGCCGCGCCGGGCTGGTCGCCGAGCCCGATGGTGACCAGCGCGTCGGCCAGGGCCGCGAAGTCGTGGGCGGCGTCGAGCGCGGCCAGGCATTTGCGCAGCACCCGCCCCTGGGCCTGGGGCAGCGGCCGGTCCGGGGCGTCGTCCAGGCCGACGACGGTGCGCAGGTCGGCGGGGCCGTCGCCGGGCAGGTCCAGCGCCGCAGCGGCGGGCGGGCGCGGGTCCTGGGCCTCGGCGGTGTCGGGCACGGTCGCGCCGACGAGGTCGGCGGCCAGGTCGACGACGCTGATGTTGCGCTGCTGCGACATCGCCGACAGGCGGCCGAACGCGGTCTCCGGGTCGCAGCCGAAGCGCTCCGCGAGCAGGCCTTTCGCCTGCTCGATGAGGCCGCGGGTGCGCATGGCCCGGCGCAGGCCGGCGAGTTCGGCCTCCAGACGCTGCACGCGGGAGACCCAGTCTGCCTCTGCGGGCCGAGGTTCGCCTTGCCGTGCCATGATTCGTACTCTGCCCATCGCGATTCGCGCCGAAACGGTGATCCCAGCATTGTCCGGCAGGAGCGGGGCCGCGGGGACGGCGGGTGTGCGAACCGGGCCGGGCGTGCGTTAATGGAACTGTTTCAGGTGGCGGAGGGAGCGGGATGGACCGGGGTTTCGGGGTCGAAAGGGTCGTGGACGCGGACCGCATCGTGGTCAAGGTCCGCGGCGAGATCGACCTGATGACCGCGGGCAGCCTGCGCGACGAGCTGTGCGACGCGGTCAAGCAGTCCCCTGAGGTGGTGGTGGACCTGCAGGGTGTGGGCTTCCTCGACTCGACCGGGGTGCGGGCGCTGTTCGACGCCTACCGTTCGGCCAACGAACTCGGCCACCGGTTCTATGTGACCGGTGCCCGGCAGTGGGTCGCCAAGGTGCTCGACGTGACCGGTGTCGGCAAACTGCTGGCCCCGCCCGCCTGAGCCGCGCCCGCGCCGCGGGACCCATGCGGACGTTTTCGACTTTTCTCGCCCGGGCAGGCTTGGCCGCCGTGCCGGAGGGGCACGTGAGGAGTATGCCCATGCTGGTGTGCCACGTGCGGCGGCAACAGCCGTTCGCCGTCGTCGCGATGGCCGGCACTCTCGACCAGGACACGCTCATCCAGGCCGGGGTCACGCTGGCCGACTGCCTGGCCGCGCAGCCGGAGGCCGTCGTGCTCGACCTCGCCGACACGCGGTGTGCCGACGAGCGGCTCGTGCCCTGGCTGCACCGTGCCGCGGTCAGCGCCACCCGCTGGCCCGGTATCCCGATCATGGTCGCCGCGCCGCCGTGCCCGGTGCCGGTGGCGCATCCGGGCCTGGCCGTCTACGACGACGCCGGCCTGGCCGAGAAGGCCGCCGAGGCGCTGCCGGTCAGCCCGCGCCGCTCGGTGACGCTGCCGCCCACCCCCGCCAGCTGCGCCCGCGCCCGCGACCTCGCGCAGCGTGCCTGCGCGGCGTTCGGTCTGCCGCGGCTGGGGCAGCTCGCCCAGCTGCTCGCCTCGGAGCTGGCCGCGAACGTGGTCACGCATGCGCGCACCGACATGGAGCTGACGCTGCGCCGGGCGGGCGACGGGGTGATCGTGGCGGTCCGCGACGGCGATCCGCGGCTGCCGCACGAGCCCGGCCCTGAGGACCGCGGGGCCGGACTGGAGCTGGTGTCAGCGATGGCCACCGATTGGGGAAGCCTGCTGACCAGCGGCGGAAAGGTCGTGTGGGCCCTGGCGTCAGTGGCCGAACCGCGGCGCGCCACGGTTTCCTGAGGGCCTTCCGGCGTATAGTGGGAAACCTGCCGTGGCAACGGCAGCGTGGCCGGGGCGACCGGGCCGCGTACGGCGCTCTAGCAGCAGGGCGCCGGAACCCGCCAGGAAAGGCCTGCCGGCCCGTGCGGTGCACGGGTGACGCGTGCAGGCGATGGCAGGTAACAAACGATGCGAACCGCTACCGTTTCGTCCCCGAAGTCCGCCGTGAGCGCCGTCGACGTGCTGGCGAAGTTCGAGGACGCTTTGCTGCTGCTGCACCGGCTGCCCGACGGCGACACCGGCCGGGGCAGGCTGCGTGACGAGATCATCTGCGGGTGCGCGCCGGTGGCGCGCCGCCTGGCGATGCGTTTCCGCAACCGGGGCGAGGACGTCGAGGACCTCGTCCAGGTGGCCACGATCGGCCTGATCAAGGCCGTGGACCGGTTCGAACCGGACCGCGGCGTGCCGTTCGCCAACTACGTCATGCCGACGATGCTGGGCGAGATCAAGCGCTACTTCCGCGACCGGACCTGGACCCTGCACGTGCAGCGGTCCCTGCAGGAACTGCACCTGGCGGTGTGCCGGGCGATCCCGGAACTCAGCCAGTCCCTGCAGCGCACGCCGAGCGCCGAGGACATCGCCGCGCACCTGGGCGTCAGCGAGCAGGAGGTGCTGCGCGGCATGCAGTGCGCCGCGGCGTACACCGCCAGCTCCCTCAACGCGCCCGCCACCGGTGACGACGGCGACGGCGAACTGCAGGATTTGCTGGGCGAGAACGACGACACCCTGGAGGCGCTGCCCGAACGGGAGGCGCTGCGCCAGGCGATCGACACTCTGCCCGAGCGCGACCAGCGCATCCTGCGGATGCGGTTCGTGGACAACCTCACCCAGTCGGAGATCGCCGATCAGGTCGGTGTCTCCCAGATGCACGTGTCCCGCCTGCTGTCCCGTGCCTTCCAGGCCCTGCGGGAGGAACTGACCACCGCCGACGCCGTATGACGGCGGCCCTGCAAGATGCGGCGGGCGGGGTGAACCTGGGTTCACCCCGCCCGCCGCACCGTCTCGGCTCACACCAGGTCACATGCGCTCGGGGGCCTCGATGCCGAGCAGGGCCAGGCCCTGTGCGATGACCCGGGCGGTGAGGTCGCACAGCAGCAGCCGGCTCTCCCGCACCGCGCCCTCTGCCTTGAGGACCGGGCAATTGTCGTAGAACGCGGTGTACGCCCCGGCCAGGTTCTGCAGGTAGCCGGTCAGCCGGTGGAACTGCAGCGTCTCGGCCGCGTCGGCGACGACCGCGGCGAAGCCCAGCAGTTCCATCGCCAGCGCGCGCTCGGCGGGGGAGCCCAGCAGCACCGCGGCGGCGCGGTCGGGGCTCACCGCGCCCCGGCGGAAGATCGAGTTGATCCGGGCGTGGGTGTACTGCAGGTACGCGCCGGTGTCGCCGGAGAACGACAGCATCCGGTCCCAGTGGAAGCTGTAGTCCTTGATCCGGTCGCTGGACAGGTCGACGTACTTGATCGCGCCGATGCCGACCATGCGCGCGACCTCGGCGCGGGTGTCGGCGTCCAGCTCCGGGTTCTTCTCCGCCACGATGGCCGCGGCCCGGGCCACCGCCTCGTCGAGCAGGTCCACGAGCTTGACGGTGTCGCCGGCCCGGGAGGCGAGCTTCTTGCCGTCGGCGCCCAGCACCTGGCCGAAGCCGATGTGCTCGGCGCGGGCGGGTGCGGCCAGCCAGCCGGCTTCGCGCGCGGACTGGTACACCATCTCCAGGTGCTGATGCTGCGGCGAGCCGACGACGTACAGCAGCCGGGTGGCCTTGAGGTCCTGGGTGCGGTGCCGGATCGCGGCCAGGTCGGTCGCGCCGTAGCCGTAGCCGCCGTCGCGTTTGCGCACGATGATCGGCATGGGTTCGCCGTCGCGGCCGGTGAAGCCGCGCGGGAACACGCACAGCGCCCCGTCGCTCTCGCGCAGCAGGCCCAGGCCGTCGAGGGCGTCGACGACGGGGGCGAGCAGGTCGTTGTAGTACGACTCGCCGAAGAAGTGCTCGGCGGTCAGGGTGACGCCGAGCTTGTCGTACACGGCGAGGAAGTACTTCTCGCTCTCGTCGACCAGCAGCCGCCACAGCCGCAGCGTCGTCGGGTCGCCGGACTGCAGCGCCACCACCCGCAGCCGGGACCGCTCGGCGAACGCCGGGTCGGCGTCGAACTTGACCCGTGCCGCCCGGTAGAAGCCGTTGAGGTCGCCGACCGACAGCTCGTGCGCGGCCTCGGTCTCGCCCAGGTCGAGCAGGTGCTCGATGAGCATGCCGAACGGGGTGCCCCAGTCGCCGACGTGGTTGGCGCGCCGGATGTCGTGGCCCAGCCAGTCCAGGGTGCGGGCGGCGGCGTCGCCGATCACGGTGGAGCGCAGGTGGCCGACGTGCATCTCCTTGGCCACGTTCGGCGCGGAGTAGTCGATGATCACGGTCTCCGGCGCGGCGGCGGGCGGCACGCCGAGCCGCTCGTCGCCGCTCATCGCGCCGACCAGCCCCGCCAGCGCGTCGTCGCGCAGCTTCAGGTTGATGAACCCCGGTCCGGAGATCTCCGCCGTGGCGACCAGGTCGGCCAGGTCGGCGCGGCCGAGGGCGTCGGCGGCGATGTCGCGCGGGGCCCGGCCGAGCCGCCGGGCCAGCGGCAGCGCGCCGTCGGCCTGGAAGTCGGCGTGCTGCGAGCGGCGTACCACCGGGTCCACCGGCTCGCCCGCGACCGCCGCGAACGCGGCCGCCAACCGGTCGTTGAGCAGACTCTCCAGATCAGTCACGTGAACTCAGCTCTCTCGCGGGAAACGGGCAGGGGCGTGCCGGGGCAGCGTCGCGCCGGGCAGACCAGGATTGCGGAGAAGGGCAGTGCCGTACGCGGAGACGCGTCAGCGAGCTGCCACGATTCGTCGTCGCTCGATCACGACGACGCGGCCCGGCCGGCGCACGACAACACGGCCACACCGGCCGGCGCGCATCTCAGCAGGGAACACGCCACCCACCCTACCGCAAGAAGGAAGGGCACCTTGTTAATGGTATGCGTAGCGCAAGGGCGCCTTCCTAACATGGCCGCATGACCGACGACACGCATTACCGGTTCTACGGGGAGTTGGCGCGGTGGTGGCCGCTGATCTCACCGGTCGAGGAGTACGCCGAGGAGATCGCGTTCGTCGCGCCGCTGCTGGCCTCGGCGTCGATTCCGGTGCGCGAGGTGCTGGAGCTGGGCAGCGGCGGCGGCCACAACGCCGCACACCTGGGCGAGCGGTTCACCATGACGCTGTCGGACCTGTCTTCCGAGATGCTCGACGTGTCGCGGCGGCTGAACCCGGGCAGCGAGCACCACGTCGGCGACATGCGCACGCTGCGGCTGGGGCGCACCTTCGACGCGGTGTTCGTGCACGACGCGGTGTCCTACATGACCGGCGAGGACGATCTGCGGCAGGCGATCGCGACCGCGTACGCCCACTGCCGCCCCGGCGGCGTCGCCGTGCTGCTGCCCGACGAGACGACGCAGACCTGGGCGCCCGGCGCCGACCACGGCGGCGTCGACGGCCCGGACGGGCGCGGCGTGCGTTTCCTGGCATGGTCCTGGGACCCCGACCCCGCCGACACCTGGACCGTCACCGAGTACGCGTTCCTGCTGCGCGAGGCCGACGGCAGCGTGCGCACCGTGCACGAGACGCACCGGACCGGGCTGTTCGCCCGCGAGGTGTGGCTGAAACTGCTCGCCGAGGCCGGGTTCAGCGCCGAACTCGTCGTCGAGCAGACCACCGAGGACCGCACTCCCCGCGACTGCTTCGTCGCCCACCGCCCCGCCTGAGCGCGCCGGACAGTCCGGCGGAGTGTGCGCGCGGCCGCGGGCGATCGGATACGGTGACGGCATGCGGCGGCTGTGCACGGCCCGACCGGGCCGGGCGGCCCGGGTGCTGTTGCTGCTCGCCACCCTGGTCGGCCTCGCCGCCATGCACACCCTCGGGCACGGCACGGCGGCCCACGCCGCGATGACGCCGATGCCCGCACACAGCACCGCCGCAATGGCGGCACGGACCGAGCCCGTCGCCACGTCGGCACGGACCGGGCTTGCCGCCGTCGAGGCGCAGGCCGGGGCGGCCGCTGCCACAGCGGCGCAGGCCGCGGCCATGGCACAGGCCGGACCTGTCGCCATGGCGGCGACGGCGGAGGCGGTCCGCGGCGGCTGCCCCGACGGTCACTGCGCCCGGCTGCTGGCGCCGCCCGCCCGCCACACCACCGGCCTGGACTGGTGGGACGTGTGCGTGGCGGTGCTGACCGCCCTCGGCGTGCTGCTGCTGTTGTTCTGGCTGGTGGGCGTCGTGCGCCGGCGCGTTCCCGCGGGCCTGTCGCGGCTGCGCGCGGCCGTCGCCTCGCGCGGCCCGCCCGTGTCCGGACTCGGTCTCACCCTGGCCACGGTGTCGGTGATGCGGCACTAGGACCCGCGGTGCCGCGTCACGGCGCGGCAGGTCCTGCCGTACACCCTTCTTCCGACACCGAGAGGTCGATTCGATCATGTACAGGAACACCACCCTGCGCGCTGCCCTGATGGGGGCCGCCGCGGCCGTCACCGCGCTCGTCCTGGCCGGCTGCGGTTCCGGCCACTCCGGCATGGACCACGGCTCCGGCGCGACGCCCGGCGCGACCGCGAGTTCGTCCATCGGCGCGTACAACGACGCCGACGTGGCCTTCGCCCAGGCGATGATCCCGCACCACCAGCAGGCGGTGCGCATGGCGCAGCTCGCGCCCACCCGCGCGGCCGATGCCGAGGTCAAGGCGCTGGCCGAGCAGATCAGGGCGGCCCAGGACCCGGAGATCGCCACGATGACCGGCTGGTTGCAGACCTGGCAGCGGCCGACGACGATGCCCGGCCACGAGAGCGGGCACCAGGGCATGCCGGGCATGATGAGCGACGCCCAGCTCGCGGCGCTGCAGGCCGCGTCGGGGCGGGAGTTCGACCGGATGTTCAGCGAGCTGATGATCGCCCACCACGAGGGCGCGATCATGATGGCGCAGCAGGAGATCGCCAACGGCGCGAATGCTGCGGCCAAGGAGCTGGCACAGCAGATCATCACGGCCCAGCAGGCCGAGATCGCCACGATGAAGGCGCTGCTGGCGCGGCTGTGAACCGGGCACGGGTGGCGCGGCGCGATCCGCGCCACCCGTGCGCCCGGTCCGCAGCCGTCATACGTGGCAGATGATCTCACCGTGCGGGACCAGGAACCAGCCGTCCTCGGCCGCCACCCACTCCCGCCAGCCGTCGGCGATCCGCCGCAGGTCGGCCTCGGTCGCCAGGCCCTGCGCGACGGCCTGGCCGGCCAGCGCCGAGTGCACGACCCGCTCGGCCCACATGCCGCCCCACCAGGTGCGCTCCTCCGGGGAGGCGTAGCACCAGACGCTCGCGGTCGCGGTGACGTCGGTGAACCCCGCCGCCCGCGCCCACGAGTGCAGCCGCCGCCCGGCGTCGGGCTCGCCGCCGTTGCCCCGGGCGATCCGGCGGTACAGCGCCAGCCACTCGTCGAGGGCGGGGATCAGCGGATACCAGGTGAACGCGGCATAGTCGCCGTCGCGCGCGGCCACCACCCCGCCGGGCCGGCACACCCGGCCCATCTCCCGCAGCGCGCCGACCGGGTCGGCCAGGTGCTGCAGCACCTGGTGGGCGTGGACCACGTCGTACGAGCCGTCGGGCAGGTCGAGGGCCTGCACGTCGGCGACGAGGAAGTCGACGTTGGCGGTGCCGCGGGCGGCGATCTCGGCGCGGGCCAGCCCGAGGGCCTCCTCGGTCAGTTCCAGCGCGGTGAGCCGTCCCGGGGCGACCGCGTCGGCCAGGTCGGCGGTGATGGTGCCCGGCCCGCAGCCCACGTCCAGGACCGTGCGGCCCGGCCGCAGGTGGGGGAGCAGGTACGCGGCGGAGTTGGCCGCGGTGCGCCAGCGGTGCGACACCAGCACCGTCTCGTGGTGCCCGTGCGTGTACGTCGTCATGGTTGACCCCTCCTGCCAGGAGAGTCTAGAGATCGCGTCCTGTTATATGGGAGACCTATCCCATATGATGAACATGTTTGAGAGAGTGGCAGCTCAGGGAACGTATGTTCGGTGATGAACGGGCGTCGAATGAGCGCCGCCGATGTCTTCCGCTGGGCGGTCGCCGCCTCGTGCGGTGTCGCGCTGGTGGGCGCGGCCCTGGCCGCCGTCTGGTCCGTGCGCGGCATCCTCGTGCTGGTCCTCGTGTCGCTGTTCGTCGCCGTCAGCCTCGACCCGGCCGTCCGCTGGCTGGTACGCCACCACGTCCACCGCCCGTACGCGGTCACCGTCATCCTGCTCGCACTGCTGCTCCTGCTCGCCCTGCTGCTGCTCGGGATCGGGCCGCCACTGGCACGCCAGGCCGGGCAGCTCACCGCCGACCTGCCCGGCCAGATCCAGGAACTCGACGACCGCTCGCGGGCCTTCCGCGAACTCAGCGCCCGCTACGGGCTCGGCGACCGGCTCAACGAGCTGGCCGCCACCATCCCCGAACGCGTCGGCGCGAGCCTGCTCAGCCTGTTCCGCACCTTCCTCGGCGTGCTCGCCGCCGCGCTGACCGTGCTCGTGCTGTCGCTGTACTTCCTCGCCGACATGCCGCGCCTGCGCCGCCGCGTCCAGCTGATGGCACCCGACCGGCAGCGCGAGCGCACCCGCCGCATCGTCGACGTGGTGGTCGACAAGGTCGGCTCCTACATGATCGGAAACCTGCTGATCTCGCTGATCGCCGGCGTCGTCGCGTACGTCGGCCTGCTGGTGCTGGGCATCCCGTTCGCGCTGCCGCTCGCCTTGATCGTCGCGGTGACCGACCTGATCCCGCTGGTCGGCGCCACCCTGGGCACCGCGGTCTGCGGGCTGGTCGCGGCCATCACCTCCGGGCTGTGGCCCGCCGCGATCGGCATCGTGATCTGGCTGCTGATCTACCAGCAGATCGAGAACTACGTGATCGTCCCGAAGGTGATGAAGCAGAGCCTGGACATGCCCGCGCTCGCGGTCCTGCTGGCCAGCCTGCTCGGCGCCGGCCTGCTCGGCCTGGTCGGCGCGCTCATGGCCATCCCGATCGCCGCCACCGTCAAGACGGTGCTGGTCGAGCTGCGCAGACCCCTGCCGCCCGAGCATCCGCCCGAGGCCGCCGACGATTCGGAGACCGGCCATCGGGGTACGCACCCGTGATGCGATCGACGTGGCGGGTCCGGCCACGGCGGTCGGCACCGACACCGCAGGAGAACGACATGCCCGCACGGCCGTCCACCGCCCGGCAGGCCCCGCAGGGCCCGACGGAGTTCACCCGCCGGGACTGGTGGGGCGTGCTCAGGCGCACCGTCAAGGAGTACCAGGAGGACAACCTGAGCGACTGGGCGGCCGCGCTGACCTACCGCGCGGTGATGTCGCTGTTCCCGGGCATCCTCGTGCTCGTCGCGCTGCTCGGCCTGACCGGCGCGGACACCGCCCGGCGCGCCTCGGCCGAGGTCGGGGCGTACGCCCCCGGCGCCGTACGGGACGTGCTCGACAACGCCCTGACCGAACTGCAGCGCGGCCAGGGCGCCACGGCGGGCCTGGTCGCGGTCATCGGTGTCCTGCTGGCGCTGTGGGCGGCCTCCGGCTATGTGTCGGGGTTCATGCGCGCCAGCAACGCCATCTACGACGTGCCCGAGGGCAGACCCATGTGGAAGACGCTGCCGATCCGGCTCGGCGTCACCGTCGTATGCGCCCTCGCCATCTCCGTCGTCGCCCTCGCGCTGGTCTTCACCGGCCCCGTCGCCGCCCGTACCGGCGAGTTCCTGCACCTGGGCTCCGGCGTCGTGCGCATCTGGGAGATCGCGAAATGGCCCCTGGTCATCGCGGTGATCGCGCTGATCTTCGCGCTGCTCTACTGGGCGTCGCCCAACGCCCGGCAGGGCGGCTGGCGCTGGATCTCACCCGGCAGCGTGCTCGCCGTGCTCATCTGGCTGGCCGCCTCCGCCGGCTTCGCGCTGTACGCGGCGAACTTCGGCTCCTACAACAAGATCTACGGCAGCCTGGCCGGCATCATCGTCTTCCTCATCTGGCTCTGGATCAGCAACGCCGCCCTGCTGCTCGGCGCCGAATTCGACGCCGAACTGCACCGCGCCCGCGCCCTGGCCGAAGGTCATCCCCCCGACCAGGAGCCCTACGTCGAACTCCGCGACCAACCCAAGGACCCCGACCGCCCCGACCCCGACCTGAAATAAGGAAGGGCACCTTCTTGACGGATTCCGTGGAGGAAGGGCGCCTTCCCATCCGCGGACCGATCGTGGGATCGCGTTCCACGGGCGGTGCGAGGGCTACGGCGCGGTGGGCGTGGGGTAGATGCGGTAGCCCCCCACCAGCGCGGGCGTGGCCGTGGGCATACGCCGGGCCAGTTCCGCGTCCAGTGCGGAACCGGCGGGCGCCACCACCGCCTGCGCCTGGGCCTGCCAGTAGGACGCGTACCGGTTGAAGCCCCGTTCGAGCCGTTCGTCGACCACTCCGCAGACGGTCTTCTGCGCGCTGAGATAGCTGATCCAGTTGCACGTCCAGTACTCGCCGTGCACATACGTGTAGCCCGACGCCGCCAGGGCCGCCACGACCTGCTGCTGTCCCCGGCCCGCCGACTCGTAACCGGGCGCCTGCCGGGCCAGGCCGACCGACGCGGCGAGCATGGTGAGCGCGAGCGCGCAGACGGGCAGCGCCGCGGGGACGGCCCACGCCGTACGGGCACGGACGACGCGCCACAGCGGCCACAGCGCCGCGGGCAGCGCGATCCCCAGCAGCGCCAGGTAGCGGGCGCTTTCGATCGGGGTGTCGGCCGCCGCCGGGCTGCGCACGTAGCTCAGGAGGCTGAGCAGGCCGCCCGCGGCGAGCACCAGCCGCAGCAGCTCCCGGGCCCGCTCGGCGCCGTCGTCCCCGGTGCGGCGCAGCCGCCGCAGCCCGCGTACGGCCAGGACGATCGCCGCCACCAGCAGCGTCACCACGACCGGCCCCCACCACAAGGACCAGCCCTCGCAGCGGCTCGGCGCGCACAGGCCCATGCCCATCGGCAGGCCGAACCAGGCTCCGCCGACGACGCGGTCGAACAGCGACGCCCCGCTGCCCGCGTTGTTCAGCCCGAGGAACACGGCGACGGAGTTGTTCTCGAAGCCCGCGGTGAGATTGTCGATCACCAGCGGCAGCGCCCCCACCAGGGCACCGGCGAGCACGATCGCGCTCAGCCGCCGGGTGAGCACGCGGGCGGCCAGCAGCGCCGCGAGCGCTCCGAGCAGATAAGGGGCCGGCAGCCAGTGGTTCCAGACGATCAGCCCGAACGTCAGTCCCCAGCCGGCGTACGCGTACGGGGAGGTCAGGCGGCGCGTCATCAGCCCGTGGGTGAGCAGCAGCAGCCCGGCCACCATCGGCGCGGATTCCGGATAGCCCCCGCCGGCGATCAACTGGTTCTTCACCACGCGGTCGGATCCGAGGGCGAGCAGTGCCACGGTGACGGCGGCCAGGCCGGGCGAGAACAACCGGCGCACCAGCACGAACATCAGCGCCAGGAAGGACGCGAAAAGCAGGATGTTCGGTATCCGCAGCGCGGTGACCGAGGGGCCGGACAGGGCGACGAGAGGAGCCGCCAGGTAAGCCTCGATGGTGCCCATGTAGTGCTGGCCGTAGAAGTAGATCGGCAGCTCCCGGCCCTCACCGATGTGCAGCGCGGCGAGTCCCATGGTCGCCTCGTCGCTGTTGGTGTTCGGCGTCGAGTGGACCGTGAGCCAGATCCGCCAGCCGACCCCGAGCGCGCCGGCGAGCACGGCTGCGACGGTGTACCGGTCGAGGCGAGAAAGGCGCGGTGAACCGAGGCGAGCGCCGCTCCCCGTCAAGAATTCCTCCCCCGAATTGACCGGCCACCGGGCAGGCGCGTGTGAACGCGCCCGGCTGACCAAACAATCAGCAGATGCAACCAGTCCGGCCGGTTGCTGTCAACTCGCCTGATTGACTGTTGTGGATCCGTGGACACGGTGATCGGCGTGGCCGGGATGCGCGGCAGCAGCGGGCGCTGACATACCCGGCCCGCAGTGACTACGGTGATCGGTACTCCGACACGCCACGACGCCGGCGCACCCCGGCCGTGTCGCCGCGATGCCGGAACCCGCCGAGATCCGAGGACTCGAGTTGCGCATCAGACACCTCTGGCCGCAGACCACGCGGTCCGCGGGCACCCCCGGCGGCGGCACGGCGGACGACGGCGACCGCGCCGCAGGCAGCGCGGTTCGAAGCCGAGCACGCGGTGCCGTCGCCCGGGTGACGACCGCCGTCGCCGGTGTGGCCGTGCTGCTCCTGCTCGTCGCGCCGGGCGAGGCCGACCGGCTCACCGACCCCGCGGCGTTCCTGCGCATCCCGGTGGACGGCCTGCTCGGCGTGCTCCTCGTGATCGTGACGCCGGCCAGGGCCAGGCGCGCCGTCGCGCTGCTCGTCGGGGCGGTGCTCGGCCTGCTGGGCATCCTGAAGCTGGTCGGCCTCGGTTTCTCGTACTTCCTCGACCGCCCCTTCGACCCGATGGCGGACTGGCCGTTCCTCGCCGCGGCGGCGGACTACCTGCGGCAGTCGGCGGGCGACGCCACCGCGAACGCGGCCGTGGCGGCCGCCGTGCTGATCGCCGTCGTCGTGCTCGCCGTCATGGCGGTGTCGTTCGGGCGCCTGGCCGCGGTCGCGGCCCGGCGGCGCCGCGCCGCGGCCGCCACGGTGAGCGTGCTCGCCGTCGCGGGGCTGGTCGCCGGGGCCGCGGGAGTGCAGATCGTGCCCGGCGTGCCGGTCGCCTCCCGGGAACTCTACGAACGCGTGCGCCAGGCCCAGGCCGGGGTGCAGGACGCGCAGACGTTCGCCGGACTGATCGCCACGGACGCGTTCCGCTACCTGCCCGGTGAGGACCTGCTGCCCGCGCTGCGTGGCAAGGACGTCGTGATCGCGTTCGTCGAGAGCTACGGCCGGGTCGCCCTGGACCAGCCCGATCTGGCCGGGCCGACGGCCGCGCTGCTCGACGACGCGGCGGGCAGGCTGCGCGCGTCCGGGTACACCACGCGCAGCGCCTGGCTCACCTCGCCCACCACCAGCGGCGGGAGCTGGCTGGCCCAGTCGACCCTGCTGTCCGGGCTGTGGATCAACAATCAGCAGCGTTACCAGGCGTTCCTGGACAGCGACCGGTTCACCCTGCCCGGCGCGTTCGGGCGGGCCGGCTGGCGTACGACCTCCCTCATGCCCGCCACCACCGAACCCTGGCCCGAAGGCGCGGCGCTGTACGGCTACGACCGGCTGTACACCCGCCCCGACCTCGGCTACCGGGGCCGGGCCTTCGGCTACTCGGTCGTCCCGGACCAGTACACGCTGTCCGTCTTCCAGCAGCGCGAACGCACGGGCGCGCCGGTCATGGCGGCCATCCCGCTCATCTCCAGCCACTCACCGTGGAAACCCCTCCCCGAGCTGACGAGCTGGAACGACGTCGGCGACGGCACCGCCTTCACAGCCGCGGCCCAGGCCCCCGACGCCGGAGCGCGTACGGCCTACCGGGACGCGATCGGCTACTCGCTGCGCGCGCTGTTCTCCTACGTCGAGACCTACGGCGGTGACGATCTCGTGCTGGTCTTCCTCGGCGACCACCAGCCCGGCCCCGAGGTCATCGGGCAGGACACCAACCGCGACGTGCCGATCACCATCCTCGCCCGCGACCGGGCCGTCATGGACCGGACCTCGGCCTGGGGATGGCGGGACGGGCTCAGGCCGGACCCGTCCGCGCCCGTGTGGCGGATGGACACCTTCCGCGACCGCTTCCTGTCCGCCTTCGGCCCCGCCGAACACCGCTGACCAGCAGCCCTCGCACCACCCCCGCCGGTGCGCCGCCTCCCTGCGAACGAAGGAAGGGCACCTTCTACACGGACGTCCGTTATGAAGGTGCCCTTCCTTCGTTCGGGCGGTCGGGGGAGGGGGTGGCCGGCAGGGAGATGGTGAAGGTGGTGCCCTGGCCGGGCTCGCTGACCAGGCCGATCGAGCCGCCGTGGTCGACGGTGATCTGCCGGGCGATGGTCAGCCCCAGGCCGCTGCCGCCGGTCGCCCTCGTCCGTGCCCGGTCGGCGCGCCAGAAACGGTGGAAGACACGCGGCTGGTCCTCGGCCGGGATGCCGCAACCGCGGTCGGTGACCCGCACCTGCACGGTGTGCCCGTGCCGCAGCGCGCTCAGGGTGACCGTCGTGCCCGCCGGGGAGTGCCGGACCGCGTTGGTGACCAGGTTGCCGACCGCCTGCCGGAGCCGGCCCGCGTCGGCGTGCACGAGCAGGGCGGGCTCCGCGATCACCGCGAGCTCGACGGCGACGGCCGCGGCGGCCGCCTGGTGGGCCGCCCGGCAGCTGTCCAGCAGTTCGCCGATGTCGACCGCGGACCGGTGGTACTCCAGCGCCCCTGCCTCGGCCAGGGCCAGGGTCTGCAGGTCGTCGATGATCCGCTGCTGCAGCATCGTCTCCTCGTGCAGCGAGCCGAACAGCGTCGCGTCGGCGCTGACCAGTCCGTCCTCCAGCGCCTCCAGGTAGGCGCGCACGTTGGCCAGCGGGGTGCGCAGCTCGTGGGCGATGTCGGCGATCATCCGCCGCTGCTGCTCCTCGGCGCGCTGCACCGAATCGGCCATCCCGTTGAACGTGGCGGCGAGCTGCGCCAGCTCGTCGCCGCCGTCGACGCTGACGCGCTGGTCCAGGGAGCCTTCGCCGAAGCGGCGGGTGGCGACCGTCAGGCGCTGGATGGGGCGCAGCACGTGGCGGCTCAGCAGCAGGGAGCCGAGCACGATGGGTACGGCGACCACGCTGAAGGCCAGGATGATCGGCGTGGTGTCGATGCCGTCCTCGGAACTGACGGCCAGCCGCAGCGGCTCCGGCCCGACGATGGAGATGCGGGACAGGAAGACCTCGCGCAGGCAGGTCCGCAGGTGCTGGGCCGGATCGGGTTCCCGGGTCGGGGTGGCGGCGGCGCGTTTGCCGGGCGGGGCCGGCTCACCGGTCGCGTCGAAGCAGCGGCCGACCTCCTCGGTGTCTCGGGTGATCGAGCGCGGTTGGCTCGCGGTTCCGATCCGGCACTCGGCGACCGTGTCGGGCGGGGCGGTGTTGTGCGTGATGAGCGGGAGCCCGTACTGGGTCGTGACGGCCTGCGCCTGCACGCCCGCGCGGGACAGACAGGCGGCGAACCGGATCTCCTGCCGGTACTGCTCGATCGCCAACAGCGTGATCTCCCGCTCCTTGCCCGAGGCCGCAGGCAGGTCTAGCTGGGTACGGGCGTCGATCGGGAAGGTCAGCTTCGTCATCGGGGTCACCGGCCGGCCTTCGAGCACGGCGGTGTCGACGATGCCGACGGCCCCGTCCTGGGTGTCGAGCCGGATGCGCCGCCCGGTCCTGCGGGCGATGCCGGCCGCCACCTCGGCGACGCCTTCCCAGGTGCCGTGGTTGCGGCCGTACTGCGTGACCTCCTCGGCGATCTCCCGCATGACCTGCTGCTGGGCCTGCGCCGAGGCGGTCACCGCGTTCTCGGCGAGGGTGAACGTGAGGTAGGTGCTGGCTCCGGTGGCGACCAGCACGACGACGGCCACCAGGGCGAACACCCTGATCCGGAACGTCATGCGCCCGGCTGCGGCATGCGGTAGCCGCGCCCGTAGACGGTCTGCACGTAGCGGGGTTCGCCCGGATCCTGTTCGATCTTGCGGCGCAGGTTGACGACGTGCACGTCGACGGTGCGTTCCAGGACGTCCTGGTCGAAGCCGAAGGCGCGGTCGATGATCTGCGCCCGGGTGAAGGCGCGCCCTGGCTCGGCCGCGAGCACCTCCAGGATGCCGAACTCCTTGGCGGTCAGCGCCACCGCGCGCCCGCCGACGCGCACCTCGAAGCTGTCGGCGTCCACGACGAGGTCGCCGACGACGACAGGCCCCCGGGCGCCGGTCGGGGCCCCGGCGGAGCGGCGCAGCAGCGCGCGTACCCGGGCGACCAGCTGGCGGGGGCTGTAGGGCTTGGTGATGTAGTCGTCGGCGCCGAGGTCGAGCCCGAGCAGGATGTCGTTCTCGGTGCTGCGGGCGGTGAGCAGGATGATCGGCACGGCGGATTCGCGGCGCAGGATGTGGCACACGTCCAGCCCGTCGACCTCGGGCATCATCACGTCGAGCACGACCAGGTCCGGCTTGCGGGCCCGGCACTGGTCGAGCGCGGCACGGCCGTCGGCGACCGCCAGCACGCTGTGTCCTTCGTGCTCCAGGTACATGCGGAGCACCTGTACGAGCTTCGGGTCGTCGTCGGCGACCAGGATCCGGGCTGCCACGTGGCACCTCCTGCGCGTCGTATCGCTGCGCGGATTCTGCCTGAGCACATGTGAACAACCTGTTAGCACATGGCGGGAGTCGATGCGGGATGCGCCCCTGTGTCATTGCCGGCCCGCTGACCTGCGCAAAATCGTTCACTAATCGCCTCTTAATAAGGCCTTAATAAGTGGCCGAATACGTTGCGCTGCATTGTCGGCAGCAGTGGAGGAGGCTCTTTCGATGGACAGGTCCGTGATCGTCGGGAACGCCCTGGCAGTCGGTGGATGTGAATGCGGGGTGGCGGCGTGACCTCCGTACTGCTGGTCGGCTGGCGTCCGAAGGCCATCGCCGCACTGCGCCGGCTCGGCGCCGAGGTCACCTGTGCCCTGCGCCCCGGCGACGACGACAGCGCGGCACCCGGGCAGCGGCCGCACCGGACGGTGCGGGTCGCCGACCCGGCCGGCGCCGAGTCGGTCCTGGCCGGCCTGGCCCGCCAGGGCCTGCGGCCCGGGGACTTCGACGTGGTGTGCAGCCAGCAGGAGTTCACCATGGTGACCGCGGCCGCGATCGGCGGCGACCGGTCCTGGATGCCCCTGGCCACGGCCATGAACCTGCGGGACAAACAACTGCAGAAGCTGCGCATCCGGCAGGCGGGTTTGCGCGTCGCCGACACCTGGCCGGTCGACGACATCCGCGACCTGCGGGTGCCCGCATATCCCAGCGTGCTCAAGCCGCTGGCGGGCGCGGGCGCCCGCGACACCGTCGTGCTGGGCGGCCCCGCGGCCGCCGACCTCGCCCGCGAGCGGCTGCTGGAGGCCCGCAAGCGGGGACCGTGGCTGCTGGAACGGTTCATGCCCGGCCACGAACACGCCATCGACGGCGTGGTGCGCGACGGGCGGCTGCGGCACCTCGGCATCTCGCGCTACCAGAGCAACCTGATCCGGATGACCGACGGCGCGTACATGCTGTACGTGGCGCAGGACCGCGACGAGCACCCGGAGCTGTACCGGCAGGGCGGGGAGCTGGCCGAGGCGGCGATGCGCGCGCTCGGGCACACCGACGGTGTCTTCCACCTGGAGGCGTTCCTCGACGAGCAGGGCTTCATCTTCAGCGAGTGCGGCGGCCGGATCTGCGGCGGCAAGGCCGACGTGATGGCGGAGCTGAAGTTCGGCGTCGACCTGCACGACGAGTGGGCACGGGCCGTGCTGCGCCGGCCCGCCGGTCGGCGGCGGCCCGGCCGGGCGGGCAGCTACGCCCACGGCTGGCTGCCGCTGCCCGCCGGTCGGCTGGTGTCGGCGCCTGACCGTGAGCAGATCGCCGCCCGGCCCGGGGTGCGCGAGGCCCACGTCTGGCTCCATCCGGGCGACCGGGTGGTCGATCCGCGCACCTCTTCCGGCGCGGGACTGGGCACCGTGCTGATCGAGGGCGACACCGTCGCCGACGTCGAGCGGGACTTCGGCGACCTGGTGACGTGGGTGCAGGACGAGTCGAAGGTCGACCAGGACGGGTGAGGGCGCCTGACCCTCGCGCCCGTGGCCCCGCCGACCGGGGCCACGGGCGCGAGGGTCAGGCGGTGGCGCGGCGCAGCTCGCGTACCGGGCGCACGGCCAGCAGCACGACGCAGCCCAGTACTCCGACCAGGGCGGACACCCCGAGCACCTGGTCGGCGCCGATGAGCACGGCCGCGGGTGCGGCGAGCACCTGGCCGATCGGGATGCCGGCGGTCGAGCCGGCGATCTCGTAGGCCGACACCCGGCTGAGCACGTTGCCGGGCACCTGGGTCTGCACGCTGGTGGCCCACATGACCGACCAGAACGCCCAGGCCGCGCCGCCCACCGCGTGCGCCGCGAGCAGCAGCCCGAGCGGCGCGTGCACGGACACCGACAGCGGTATCAGCGCGAAGCCGAACATGGCCAGGCCGCCCGCGGCCAGCGGCCGGGCCGGGCGCACCCGCATCGCGAGCAGGCCGCCGAGCACGGTGCCGCCGCCCATCGCCGACATGGCCCAGCCGTACGCGTTCTCGCCCAGGTACTCGGTGATCACTCCGGAGCTGAGCGGGATGTTCGGCCCGAACAGCGTCACGCCGAACACCACCCAGATCAGGATCACGCTCCACATCCAGCTGCGGGTGCGGAACTCGTGCCAGCCTTCGCGCAGCTCGCGGCGCATCGTGACGTCGGCCCGCGGGGTGCGTACGACCGGGGGCAGCCGCAGCGCGAGCAGGCACAGGGCGCTGACGGCGAAGGTGGCGGCGTTGATGGCGTACACGGTGCCGGGCCCGGTGAGCACGACGAGCGTCGCCGACAGCGCGGGGCCGAGCAGCTGCGCCCCGGCGTCGGCCACCCGCAGCGCTCCGTTGGCCCGTTGCACGTCGGCGGCCACGCGCGGCACCATGCCCGCGACGCCGGGCTGGAACATGGCGGTGGCCGCACCGGCCAGCGCCGACATCGTGATCAGCAGCCAGAGCGGGGCGTCCCCGCCGATCAGGGCGACGGCGACGACGGACTGGGTGACCATGCGCACCACGTCCGCGCCGATCATCAGGCGGCGGGCGCCGAAGCGGTCGGCGAACACCCCACCGAACAGGATGAGGGCGATCGCCGGGACCATCCACGAGGCGAGCACCAGCCCGACGCCGGAGGCGCCGTGCCCGGCCGAGCGCACCGCCAGCGCGACGGCGACGGGCAGCATGCCGTCGCCGAACAGGGCGACGGCGCGGGCGATGAAGTAGAGGCTGAATTCACGGGTCCACATGCGACCCGTACCCGGTGGCACGACTGTCATGTCGATCAAGAACCCCGAACTGTTAAGACTCCTTCCCGATTTCGCCAAAAACCTGGGACGAATTTGTGTACGACTTGACAGGCATATAACCCAACGGGCATGTTGAGTGCGTGACGGTGGTGGGCGCGTTCGCGGTGCTGGGTGAGGCGAACCGGCTGCGCATCCTGGAGCACCTGCGCGGCTCCGAACACAGCGTCGGCGAACTGGTGGACCGGCTCGGTTTGAGCCAGCCCGCCGTCTCCAAGCACCTGCGGGTGCTGCGCGAGGCGGGCTTCGTGTCCAGCCGCATCGCCGCCCAGCAGCGCATATACCGCATCGAACCGGAGCCGTTCGCGCAGCTGGAGCACTGGCTGGCGCAGTACCGCCGGCTGTGGGACCGCCACCTCGACGCGCTGGAACGGCACCTCGACGACCAGGAGTGACACATGAACGCCATCGATCCCGGCCCGATCTGGCCGGTCGAGGCCCACCCGTCGGGCGGGCGCTGGACCTTGGTGCTGCAGCGCGACTTGCCGCACCCGCCCGCGAAGGTGTGGGCCGCGCTCACCGAACCCGGGCAGCTCGCCCAGTGGGCGCCGTACCTGGCCGACCGCGATCTCGGCAGCACCGGCGCGGCCATGCTGACGATGATCGACGGCGAGCACGCCGAGGACCTGCCCGCCACCGTGCAGCGCGCCGAGCCGCCGCACCTGCTCGTCTACACCTGGGGTGAGGATCTGCTGCGCTGGGAGCTGACCCCGACCGCCAGCGGCACCCGGCTGGTGCTGCGCCACACCATGGCCGACCGCGCCTGGCTGCCCAAGGTCGCGGCCGGCTGGCACCTGTGCCTGGTGGTCGCCGGGCGGCTGCTCGACGGGGACCCGGTGCCGCCGATCCGCGGCGGCGAGGCCAAGAACCACGGCTGGGCTGAACTCGACGAGGCGTACGGCCGCGAACTGGGCATCTCGGGCGACGAAACGGTGTGACCCGCCGGCCGGGAGGGCCGGGCACGGTGTTCCCTGCGGGAGTGGAAACGGATACGCTGCTGCGCTGCGAGGCCGACCCGGGCCCGTGGGCAAAGCCGTATGCGAGCAGGAGTGTCGACCAGTGATGAGCGTAGGCAACGGTTACCTGAAGGTCATGTCGTGGAACCTGTGGCTGGCCGGCCGCTTCGTCGACGACTCCCGGCCCAAGCAGCTCGCCTTCCTGCGCGAGCAGGCGCCCGACGTGGTCGGCCTGCAGGAGACGCTCGGCGTCGCGGCCCAGGAGCTGGCCGAGGAGCTCGGCTGGCACCACCATCAGGGCGGCAGTTGCGGCATCATCTCGCCGCACCCGATCACCACGCGCTACGGCGACGAGTCGCTGCGCGGCGTCGGGGCGCGGATCCAGTTGCCCACCGGCCGTGAACTGGTGGTCTGGAGCGCGCACCTGAACTACGAGCCGTACGGGCCCTACGACTTCCACCTGTCCGGCATGACCGTGCCGCAGGTGCTGGCCCGGGAGGAGGAGGCGGGCCGCCCGCGCCAGATCGCCGACCTCATCGACGCGATGCGCCCCGCCCTGGCCGAGCGCGGCCTGCCGGTGCTGCTCACCGGCGACTTCAACGTGCCGTCGCACCTGGACTGGCCGAACCTGCCGTGGCAGGTCAGCGTGGCGGTGGAGCGGGCCGGCCTGCGCGACTCCTACCGGGTCGTGCACCCGGACGCCGCGGCCAAGCCCGGCCACACCTGGTCGCCGCTGAACCACTGGCACGAGCAGCAGGAGGGAGTGCTCGAACCGCAGGACCGCATCGACTTCGTGCACTACGCGGGACCCCTGCGGCCCGTGGCGTCCGACACCGTGGGCGTGGGCGAACCGCGCACGATGCCGCACCATGCCGACAATGAATGGACCTCGGACCACTGGGCGGTGCTGAGCACCTTCGTGATGGAGTGATGATGCGATTCGACCTCGGCGGGTTCGACGCGGTCCTGCTGGACATGGACGGCACCCTGGTCGACACCGAGTCGCTGTGGATCGAGGCGGTGCTCGGCGTCGCCGCCGAGCTGGGCGCGGACCCGCTCGACCAGGCGCAGGTCATCGGCGGCACGGTGGCGGGCATCGTGGCGGTGGTCGGCGCGGCCACCGGCGGGCGGTACACGGCCGCCGACCTGGACCGGCGGATCGACCAGGCGGTCAAGCGCAAGATCGCCGAGGTCGGCGTGCGGCTGCGCCCGGGTGCGCGCCGCCTGCTCGACGACCTGATCGCGGCCGGTATGCCCTGTGCGCTGGTCACGTCGTCGGGCCGAGCGGACACCGAGATCATCCTCGACGTGCTGGGCCGGGCGGCGTTCGCGCACACGGTAACCGCCGACGACGTGCCGCGGCACAAACCGGACCCGCTGCCGTACGCGAGCGCGGCGGCGCTGCTCGGGGTGGACCCGGCGCGCTGTGTCGCGATCGAGGACAGCCTGGCAGGGCTGGCTGCCGCCGAAGGAGCCGGTTGCACCACGGTCGCCGTGCCACACCTTCAGGACATTCCGGACGCTCCGGGCCGCAACGTATTGACCAGCCTCGAAATGGTCTCCGTAACGCCGGTTAAGGTGACTCAGTGATCCTGACCGTGACGCCCAACGCCGCGCTCGACGTGACCTATCAGGTCGACGCGCTGACCCCGTACGCGACGCACCGGGTCGCGACGGTGGCCGAGCGCGCCGGCGGCAAGGGCGTCAACGTGGCCCGGGTGCTGCACGGACTCGGCACGCCGGTGCTGGCCACCGGCCTGGCCGGGGGACCCACCGGGCAGCGGCTGCGTGAGCTGCTCGTCGCCGACGACGTCGCCGAAGCCTTCCTGCCGGTGACCGGCGACGCCCGGCGCACCGTCGTCGTCGCCGACCGCGCCGACGCCACCGGCTTCTGGGAGCCCGGCCCGATCGTGTCCGCCGCCGAGTGGTCGGCGTTCACCGCGCACTTCGCCTCGCTGCTCGGCGGGGTCAAGGTCGTCGTGCTGTCCGGCTCGCTGCCACCGGGCGTGCCCGCGACGGCGTACGCGGAACTGCTGGCCCTGGCCCACGCGGCCGGAGCCGCCACGATCCTCGACGCCGACGGCGACCCGCTGCGCCAAGGGCTGCGGGTCCAGCCCGACCTCGTCAAACCGAACGTGTCCGAACTGCACGCGCTCACCGGCATCCGCGTCGACGGTCCGGACGCGGCGCGTGCGGCCGTCGCCGCACTGCGTGAGCTGGGTGCGGGAGACGTCGTCGCGTCGCTGGGCGGCGGTGGCCTGGTCGCGGTCAGCGCCGCGGGCGTATGGCGCGCCCGCCTGGCCGAGCCGCTCACCGGCAACCCGACCGGCGCGGGCGACGCCTGCGTGGCCGCCCTCGCCCGCGGCCTGCTCGCCGGGCAGCCCTGGCCCGAGCGCCTGCGCGACGCCGTGGCCCTGTCGGCCGCCGCGGTGCTCTCCCCGGTCGCCGGAACCGTCGATCCCGCCGTCTACCGGCGCCTGCGCGACGAGGTCATCGTCGACGCCTGCTGACGCGCCGGATTCCGGTTGAACCGGACGCCTACTGACCATTCTTGACAAGATGGTTGAGCAAGGCTGCCACCCATGCCGACGGGTCATCACGGGGGCGCGGGATGGTGAACCGAAACCGGGTGCCGCTGAGCGGCGATCGGGTGCTGGTCGCCTTCGCGTTCGGCTGCCTCGGCCGGCTGGCCCTGTACGCCGGCCTGACCTACCTCGGCCAGGACAGACCCGGCCTGGCCCGGTTCACCGGCGAGGTGCTGTACCTGGTGCCGGTCGCCATGATGCTGGCCCTGAGTGTCTACGCCGCCGGCGCAGCACGATCCCGAGGGCGGCCGCCAGGACGAGCAGCGCCCCGGCGACCGGCCACCACGAACGCGATGTCCGGTCAGGAGCGGGCTCGGCCACCACCACCGGCGACGAGACCGCGACGGGCTCGGCCGCCGAGGGCGCGGACACCGCAGGCGGAGCGGGCACGACGCCGTTGCACAACCCGGTGGCTCCGTTGTACACGTTCACCCGGTACCGGAGGCCGGCCTCGAACTGGTACCCGCAGCTGGCCTCGCTGCGGCTCACCCGCAGCCCGAGCGTCTCCCCGATCGCGACATCGCCCTTCTCGACGGAGTCGACCACGAGCCGGATCGACTCGTTCGTCACCTGCGCGACGGTGCCGAGCACGATGCGCTGGGCGTGCGCGTCCTGCTCGGGGCCGGGGGCGTAGGCGCAGGAGCAGGCCCAGGCCGGCTGAGCCGGGGAGATCACCACGACGAGGCCGGCCGTGGCCAGGACGAGGAAGAGGAGAGCACGCAGCTTCATGGCGACTCCGACGGGGCCGTCCCGCCGGGGGTTCCGCCCGCCGTCGGCGAGCTGACGCCGGTGCCACACGGCCAGGGGACCGCCCACTACGCTGTCGCGATGGCTCTCGCCCTCATCAAGCACTCGTGGCGTGTCGACTCTCCGCCGGAGACGGTGTTCGCCCACCTGACCGAGCCGCAGCACTACATCGGACTGTCGCCGCTGGTCGTCGAGGTCCGCGACGTGCGCCACGGCACCGACGAGGAAGGCGAGCCGGTGACCGACTACGTCGCCGTCGAACGCTTCCGCTTTCTGCGGGTGATGCACTGGGACAACCTGATCCGGGTACGGATGCGAGTGCTCGAACCAGGCAGGGTGCTGCGTCAGATCGTCGCCAGCCCAGGCGGAGTGACGCTGCTGTGGAGGGTCCGGCTCACCCCGGACGGGGACGGCTCCATCGTCGACGACCGCATGGAGATCTCCATGGCCGCGCCGATGCGCGGTTTCGTGACCGGCCAGGCCCGCAAGGTCCAGCTGCACCGCGCCGCCGAACTCACCCGCCGCATGGCCGGCCCCGCCTGACGCGGCCAGCGTCCTTGATCGTCGGACTTGCCAGGCACGTGTGCGAAAGCGAGTTCAAGATACGCCCCGGTGCCAGGCAAGTCGGGCGATCTTGTGTCGCGCCGGTCAGCGGGGGACGGCGGCCTGTTCGAGCAGCGCGGTGACGTGGGGGTCGGGGGACGGGGTGGACAGGTCGCCGGCGAACGCGGCGAGGGCGTGCTCGCCGAGGGTGAGCTGCTGGCGGAGGGCCCGCCAGGCGTGCAGGTTGGGGTGCGGCAGGTCGGTGCAGGCGACGGCCGGTGTCAGCAGGGCGATCACGCGGTCGAGGTCGGCCGGGGTGAGCGGGTACGACGCCGAGCCGCCCGTGTGGCCGCAGACCGTCGCCAGCACCGCCGCGGGCAGGAAGCCGTCGCCGACCGCGACGCGGGCGAACACGGGCCGTCCGGCCACGAGCCGGGCCACGCCGAACGCGGCCGGAGGCCGCCAGCCGGGGATGGCCGCCTCGAAGCGTTGCCGTGCCGCGTCCAGGTCCGCGATGGTGCGCCACTGCTCGAGCATGTCGCGATGATGGCACGCGCCGGGGCATGCTGTCGCGGCGGATCCCACCTCAGTGGCGGCCGCACGACAGGTGACCTGCGTTCCGGGTCCGGTATCGCGTCCGGTCAGGGGCGGGCGAGCGGGATGCGGGCCACCGGCGTCCACCGGTATCCGGCCGCCCGGGTGTCCTGCGCGACGTCGAGCAGGTGCACCTCGCGTACGGTCATCGCGGCGTGGCCGGGCCGCACCTGGCGCAGGGCGGCCTGCACCCGGCCGGAGTCGCCGGACCCGGTGGCGTAGGCGAGCGTGAGATGGCCCGGCATGGCCTGGTAGGCGACGGCTTCGCTGCCGAGCACGTCGGAGATCGCCGTACGGGTGCGGGCGTGAACGGTGTGCAGCGGCTCGCCGGGCAGGTCACCGTCCAGATCGGCGAGCACGACGGTGACGCTGGCCAGCGCGGACCCGGCGGTGAGGGTGAACGCGGGCACGTCGGACAGCGCCTCGGTGAGCCGGGCGGTGAGCTTGTCGCGCTCGCCGGGTCCGATCTCGGCGGCGGGGATGCCCATCACGGGCTGGACGGTGACGTGCAGCCACGGGTCGGGCACGGGGGAGAGGAAGCCGAACGGGGCCATGGCCGCCCGGCAACCGCGGACGAGTCCGGCCAGGCCCTGATCCTGCCGCAGGTCCGGGAGCAGGTACACGTGCAGCCGGGTCCAGCCCGTCGGCCAGACCCGGTCGCCGGTGAGGAACGCCTTCACCGGCCGCGCGGCGGCTGCCACAGCTCGAAGCGGTTGTCCTCGGCGTCGTACGCCCAGCCGAACCGCCCGAACTCCCCGTCCTCGACCTCCTCGGCGACCCGGGCGCCGGCGGCCCGCAGTTGGGCGAGCATGGCGTCCAGATCGTCCACCCGGAAGTTCATCATGTACGGCTGGTCGGGGTCGCCCATGTAGTCGGTGTCCTTCTCCAGGACCGTCCAGGCCGTCGTGCCGCCCGCGTGCCAGCGGAAGGTGTGCCCTCCCCATTCGCTCACATCGATGCCGAGGTGGGTGGCGTACCAGGCACGCAGCACTTCGGCATCGCGGGCGCGGAGGAAGACACCGCCGATACCTGTTACTCGCTGCATCGGCACATTCTCACACGAAACCACCGCGCCGAGCCGGACCTTGGCGGAGCCCGCACGCGGGGGCATGATGCTGGCATGCTTCGTTCGACGATCGACGGCGCGCCGGTCACCGCCGCCGCCCGGATGCTCGACAGCCGCAACCCCGCCGACCTGGACGACGTCGTGGCCCAGGTCGTGCTCGCCGACCCGGCTACCGTCACCGCGGCGGCCCGGTCGGCACACGCCGCGCAGCGGGCCTGGGCCGACGTGCCCGCGCCGGTCCGCGGGCAGGTCGTCGCGAACATCGGCGCGCTGGTCGAGGCCAACGCCGAGGCGCTGGCCCGGCTGGTCACCCGCGAGATCGGCAAGCCGCTGGCCGAGGCGCGCGGCGAGGTGCAGGAGATCGTCGACACCTGCCGCTTCTTCCTCGGCGAAGGCCGCCGCCTGTACGGCCAGACGGTGCCGTCGGAGATGCCGGACAAGCAGCTGTTCACCTTCCGCGAGCCGGTGGGCACCGCGATGATCATCACGGCGGGCAACTTCCCGGTCGCCGTGCCGTCCTGGTATCTCGTGCCCGCGCTGCTGTGCGGCAACACCGTGGTGTGGAAGCCCGCCGTGTACGCCGCGGCCGCCGCCGACGCCCTCTACCAGCTGTTCGTGCGGGCCGGGCTGCCGGCCGGGGTGCTCAACCTGGTGCACGCCGACGGCCCGGAGACCTACACCGGCCTGTCCCAGGCCCTGGACGAGGGCCTGGTGCAGAAGGTCGGCTTCACCGGCTCCACCGAGGTCGGCCGCGCGATCGGCGAGCTGTGCGGCCGCCACCTGCAGAGCCCGTGCCTGGAACTGGGCGGCAAGAACCCGATGGTGGTCACCGAGGACGCCGACCTCGACCTGGCGGTGGAGGGAGCGCTGTTCGCCGGGTTCGGCACCGCCGGGCAGCGCTGCACGTCGCTGGGCACCGCGATCGTGCACGAGTCGGTGCACGGGGAGTTCCTGCGCCGCTTCGCCGCGGCGACGGCGGCCGCCGCGATCGGCGACCCGACCGGGGACGTCCTCTACGGGCCGATGCTGGACGAGCGCTTCGCGACGGCGTACGAGAAATATCTGGGTTGGATCTCCGGCGGGCAGCGGGTGCTCGGCGCGACCGGCCGGATCACGGCGGACAACCCCCGGGCGGGGTTCGTCGGCGACCCCGCGACCGGCCTGTTCTACCACCCGGTGATCGTCGACGGGGTCCGTCCCGGGGACGCGATCTTCGACAACGAGACGTTCGGCCCGCTGGTCGGCGTCACCGCCTACGGCTCCCTCGACGAGGCGATCGAGCTGGCCAACGCCCCAGGGTACGGGCTGTCCAGCGCGATCTACACCACCGATCCGAAGAAGGCGTTCGCGTTCCGGCGCGGCATCGGGGCGGGCATGGTCAGCGTGAACAACTCGACCTCGGGAGCGGAGGCGCACCTGCCGTTCGGCGGCAACGGCCGCTCCGGTAACGGCAGCAGGCAGTCCGGCATGTGGGTGCTCGACCAGTTCACCCGCTGGCAGGCCCTGAACTGGGACTACTCCGGACGGCTGCAGAAGGCGCAGCTGGAGGTCGCGGTCGTGCCCGCCGACCTGGAGTTCCGGTTGTAGCTCAGCCGACCGGCGCGGGCGCGGTGGCGATCACCTTGCCGTCCGCGCCGGTCGCGATCACCGTCGCGCCTTCGACGGTGGCGTTCGGTGACCAGATGGCGAAGTAGACACCGTCGTGCGTGCCGCGCAGCACCTCACCGGAGACCAGCCGGGCCTCGATCGCGGTCGCCCCGGCGGGCAGCGCCCCCATCAGTACCTTCGGCTTGGCCACCGCGTCCCAGCCGCCGAAGAAGTCCACCCCTTGTTTGGTCGGCTCCTCGAAGACGGAGCCGAAGGCCTGGTAGTAGCCGTACCGGTTGCCTTCGCAGATCCGGACTGAGCGTGGGTCCTCGGCGACGTACATCCGCAGCCAGTCGTCGCCGGCCTGGACCGCGAGGCGCTGAATCAGCGCGCCGCGGGGATAGGAGTCCTCCGCGATGGCCAGGCATTCGGCGGCGGCCTGGTCCTGCGGGACCGGCTTTTCGTCGGTGTCCTCGCCGGGCATCGTGATCAGCCACACCGCCCCGGCGAGCATGAGCACGCACAGTGCCAGCACGAACCGGGCGGGCCCGGACATGCGCGTGTCAGAGGCCGGGCGGAGGTCGGTCACGGGCGCTCCCTGGGATCGATAGAGGCTCACAGTAGGCGATCTGCACACGACCTACAGGCCCGCGGATGATCATTCCGCGGAGTCTGCCCGGTGGGGCTTTCCAAGATCTGTTTTTGTGGACGCTGGAGGCCCCTATAGGGGCACCTGGCGTCCACAAAAACAGATCTTGAGAATCGGGTACGGCGGTGAGGCGTGCCCCCACGCATGACGAACAGGACGAAAGCGACCGCGGCCCGTATCGATCGCGGCCCGGCTTGCCCGTGCTGCGATCGTAGGAGCGTGAACGCGTATCCCACGCCGACGCCCGAAACCCGGCAGTGGCTCAGGCAGGTTCTCGGCGCGCCGATCACCGCAGTGACCCCGCTGCAAGGCGGCATCGCCCATGCCGTCAGTGCCGTCGACACGGCCGACGGGCGGCGCTACGCGTTACGCCGCTGGTGCCGGCCCGGCTGGCAGGTCGAGGACCCGTGGTTCACGCCCGCGAACGAGGTCGCCGCGCTGGCCACTCTCGCGGGCACCGGCCTGCCCGTGCCCGAGGTCGTCGCGGTGGACCACACGGGTGCGCACACCGACTTCCCGGCGCTGCTGATGACCTGGCTGCCGGGCACGATGCTGCCCAGCGCCACCCACCGCGCCGACGCCGGACCGCCACCGACGACGGGCATGCTGCGCCAGCTCGTCGTTGCCGCACACAGCGTGCATGCCGCCGACGGCACGGGCGTCGCCCCGTTCGAGCCGTACGTCGTGCTCGCCGACGCCCGGCCGCCGCGGTCCAGCGCCCGGCCGCAGCTGTGGGAGCGGGCGATCGCCGCCGGGGCGGCCGTCGCGCCTCCCGAGCGGTCCACCCTGATCCACCGCGACTACCACCCGGGTAACACGCTGTGGCAGGACGGGCGGCTCACCGGCATCGTGGACTGGACGAACGCGTCCCGGGGCGCGCCCGGCTACGACTTCGGCTACCTGCGCGTCAACCTGCTCATCACGTACGGCCAGGAAACCGCCGACGCCCTGCTTCCGCTGCTCGACGAGCACGACCCGGCCGCTGACCTGCTGGCCTTCCTGGACATGGAATGGGAGGGCCCGCACGCCGCCCCGCTCCCGGTGATGGAGTCCTACCTGGAACGCCTGCTGTGAAAGGAAGGGCACCTTCCACAACACATAGCGATGTGAAGGTGCCCTTCCTTACAGCGGGGCGCCGGCGTCGAGTGCGGTGCGGGCTTCGGCGGCGGACGGGCCGTTCCCGGCGCAGACCTGCTCCAGGGCGGCCCGGTATGCCGTCGGCAGGGCCTGCTCGGCGCTTGTCGCGAGGTCCGGGGCCACGCCGACGCTCTCCCAGTTGGTCCCGGAGACCGGGTTGACCGCGCGGGCCACCGAGATCGTCGCCTCCAGGTGCGGGTGCAGGCGGAAGGCCTCGCGCGGGTGCGCGCCGCCGCGCGTGCGCTCGCCGACGACGGTGCCGCGGCCGGTCTGCTGCACGTCGTAGGCGAGCGCCTCCCCGCCGGAGAAGGTGGACCCCGAGGTCAGCACGTACAGGGGCCGGTCGCGGCCGAAGCGGCGGCCGGGCACGTGCGCGTGGGTCCACGACTGCCGCACCTGGTCGGTGGCTCGCTCGTACATGCCGGTCAGCTGCACCGGCTCGTGGTCCCACAGGTAGCTCAGGAACAGGCTCACCGCGGACGGCTCGCCGCCCAGGCAGCCGCGCAGGTCCACGATCAGCGCCCGGACCGGGGCGAGCAGCGTGAACGCCGCCGCGTACACGTCGCCGACGAGCACCGCCGGGAACAGCACGGGCGTGACCTCCAGCAGGCCGACGTCGCCCGGCAGGCGGCGCGCGCCCGCGATCCCGCCGCAGGTGCGCTCGGCCCACTGGGCCATCGCCGCGTACTCCGCCGCGTCGTCGCCCGGGACCTGCTCCGGCAGTGGCTCGGCGTGGTGCAGCAGCCGCAGGTGCTTGTCGCCGTTGACGGACTGCAGGTCGGCGGTGACCGCCTCGGCGAGCGCGGCCGGGTCGGTGGGGTAGCCGTCGCGCCGGGCGGCCAGCCGGGCGGAGATCTCGGCGGCGGCGTCGGGGAACACGTAGCGCTCCTCGACCAGGGCCCGCAGCCGGTCGACGAGTTCGGTCACCTGAGGGGTCGTCATGGCGTCCAGGGAAACACGCCGCTTGACAAAGCGTCAAGAGTTCTTGACGCTTACCTCATGACACCGCGCGACACCGGATCTGCGGGCTCTGGGAAGCCGCCGGTCCGAACCGGACAGAGCGGACCCGCGTCCGCCGACCAGGACGGCCCGGCCGGGCCTGAGGGCGAGACGGTCATGCGGGTGACCTCGCCGGAGCACTTCAAGGCACTGGCCCACCCGATGCGGCACCGGCTGCTGTTCGCCCTGGAGCGTCCGGCCACCGTCAGCCGGCTCGCGGCGGTGCTGCGTACCAACAAGGGCAACGTGGCGCACCACCTGAAGGTGCTGGTGGACGCCGGGTTCGTGCGGCCCGCCGGCACCCGCACCGTGCGCGGCGGCACCGAGCAGTACTACGCCCGCCTGGCTCGCGCCCTGCACTACACCGGCCCGGCGGCGGCCGAGAATACGGAGGTCGCGTTCCAGGCGCTGGGCGCGGAGATCGCCGGGGCCGCCCCCGACCCGTTCCTCGTGCTGCGCCACCTGCGGCTCACCGCCGACCAGGTGCGGGACCTCACCGCCACCCTGACAGCGCTCGCCGAGAACACTCCTGACGCCGGAGACGATGGCATACGGCACGGCCTGCTGCTCGGTCTCTACCGGCCGCACGATCCGGAGGCTCCATCAGATTGATCGACGATCTCTCCATCAGCGTTTTCTCAGCTTGCCGCAGTTGAGGTGGGCATAACGCGTAAGGAGAGGTGGTCGTCTACATGAGCGCACAATGGCGTGAGCGGTTGCGGACGGACGTGCCGGCGTCCCTGGTGGTGGTGCTGGTGGCACTGCCCCTGTCGCTGGGCATCGCGGTGGCGTCCGGGGCGCCCGTACTGGCCGGGTTGATCAGTGCCGTGATCGGCGGGATCGTGGTGGGAGCCCTGGGCGGCTCCGTGGTGCAGGTGAGCGGCCCGGCGGCCGGCCTGACACTGATCGTGGCGCAGACCGTGGCCACGTTCGGCTGGCGCGGGGCGTGCGCGATCACGGTTGCCGCGGGGGTGCTGCAACTGCTGCTCGGCGCGTCCCGGGTGGCGCGGGCTGCGCTGGCCGTCTCGCCGGCCATCGTGCACGGCATGCTCGCCGGGGTCGGCGTCGTGATCGTCCTGTCCCAGGTGCACGTGCTGCTGGGCGACGCCCCGCAGGCCTCGGCGCTGGCAAACCTGCGCGCGCTGCCCTCGGAGCTGCTGCACAACCACACCCCGGCGGTGTTCGTCGGCGTGCTCACCCTGGCCGTGCTGTGGGGCTGGCGGGCCGTGCCGACGCTGGCCGGGATCGTGCCCGCGCCACTGGCGGCGGTGGTCGTCGGCACCGCCGTGGCGGCGGCGACCGGCTGGGACCTGCAGCGGGTGGACATCCCCGACGACATCCTCGCCTTCGACGCCGGGCCGATCTGGCCCGACGCCGCGCCCTCGACGCTGCTCGCGGCGGTCGGCGCGGTGGCGCTGGTGGCCAGCGTCGAATCCTTGCTGTGCGCGGTCGCCGTCGACCGGATGCACGACGGACCCCGGGTCAACCTGGACCGCGAGCTGGCGGGGCAGGGTGCGGCCAACATCGTGGCCGGGGCGCTCGGCGGCCTGCCGGTGGCCGGGGTGATCGTGCGCTCGACGACGAACGTGAAGGCCGGCGGCCGCACGCGGCTGTCCACGGTGCTGCACGGCGTGTGGATCCTGGTGCTGGTCCTGGTGGCCGCGCCGGTGATCGAGCTGATCCCGCTGCCCGCCCTGGCCGCGCTGCTGGTCTACACGGGTGTGCAGATGGTCAACCTGACCCACGCCCAGCAGGTGCACCAGCACCGGGAGATGCCGGTGTACGTGCTCACCCTGCTGGCCGTGGTGGTGCTGGGCCTGTTCGAGGGGGTGCTGGTCGGCATGGCGTGCGCGCTGCTGCTGTCGGTCTGGCGGCTCACTCACGCCACCGTGCGGGCCTATCGGGACGAGCACGGCTGGCACGTCGCGATCGAGGGTTCGCTGACCTTCCTGGCGGTGCCGCGGCTGAGCCGGGCGCTGGCCCAGGTGCCCGCGGGGGTCGCCGTCGGCGTCGAGCTGAACGCCGACTTCATGGACCACGCCGCGGTGACCGCGCTGCACGACTGGCGCACCGGCCACGAGCGCGGCGGGGGCACCGTCGAGGTGCACGAACTGCACCACAACTGGTACGCCGACGCGATCACCGGCCAGCGCGCGCCGGCCCGGAAGATCCACCCGACCGCCTGGCTGCTGCCGCGCGTGCACCGCGCCGTGCCGCACGGCGCCCGGGAGCGCCTGACCCGGGGTGCGCGGCTGTTCCACCGGCACGGGGCCCGCCAGGTCGGCCCGCTGCTGGCCGAGCTGGCCCGCACCGGCCAGCAGCCGACCCAGCTGTTCATCACCTGCGCCGACTCGCGCATCGTGCCCAGCATGATCACGTCGACCGGTCCCGGAGACCTGTTCACCGTGCGCAACGTGGGCAACCTGGTGCCCCGGGACGGCGACGGCGACCACGACGGCAGCGTGCCGGCCGCGATGGATTTCGCGCTGAACGTGCTGCAGGTGCGCACCATCACGGTGTGCGGGCACTCGGGCTGCGGCGCCTTGGCCGCGCTGCTGCGTCCGGGCACCCTGCCCGCGCCGATGCCGCACCTGCTGCGCTGGCTGCGGCACGCCCAGCCCAGCCTGCACCGGGTGGGCCAGGTCGGCGACGGCGACCACCTGACCCGGCTCTGCCAGCAGAACGTGGTCCAGCAGCTGGAGAACCTGATGTCCTACCCGGGGGTCGCCGAGCGCGTCCACGACGGCCGCCTGGAGCTGGTCGGCATGTACTTCGACATCGCCACCAGCCGCATCCACCTGCTGGACCCGAGCCACACCAGGTTCACGCCCGTCTCGGCGCACTGACGCGGGCCGGGCGCGGCGGGCGGCAGCGCCCGCCGCGCCCGGCGTCACGCGATGTCGCGGCGGCGGTTGATCATGATGCCGATCGCACCGGCGACCAGCGACCAGCCGGTCAGCACCAGCACGCCGACCCACCACGACGCGGCTTCCGGGTACAGCTTCTCCGGCGAGACCATGACCTGTGACGCGATCGACGGCATCATGACTGCCGAGGTCAGCACCCAGTCGCTCTGGATGAGGTAGGCCCGGATGAGATTGAACACGCCGAGTCCGCCGACGAATCCACCGAGATAAATGATCATCGCGGTGACGACCGCGCCGATCTGGCTGTTGATGAGCGTGCCGAGACCGAAGCCGAGCAGCGCCCACAGCAGGTAGGCGACCAGGTTGAAGAGGAGCGCCCGCTGGACGGGCCACTCGCCCAGGGAGTTGGTCAGCCCGAGATCGTCGAAGAAGATCAGCCCGGCGGTGAGCGACAGAACCCGCGCCACGAGCCAGAAGACGAACCCGAGTCCGAGCGCCGCCAGCAGTTTGCCGAACACCACCTGCGTGCGGCGCGGAGTGGTCAGGAACGTGGCCGTCGCCGTCTGGTACTGGAACTCGTTCGTGATCACGAGCGCGCCCAGCAGCATCACCAGCAGCAGGCCGAAGAACTGGCCGCTGGTGAAGATGTTGCCGGCCGCGTTGACCGCCTGCAGGTGCAGGTCGTGCAGCTGCGTGAACTCCGCCCTGGCCGCGGCGGCCTCGGCCGCGCTCATGCCGCGGCCGGGCTTGAACACCGCGGTGGTGTCCCGGGCCCGCTCGAGGTGCTGGGCCGCCTCGGACATGTTGATGAAAAGCGCGAACCCGGTGAAGAACACCGACGCGAGGCCGAACAGCCACCACGCGTTGGTGGTCGTGATCTTGCGGAGCTCGCTGCGGACGAGCCGGAGCCCCGGGATGCCGACGTGCGGGATCACCGGGCGGGCCGTGGCCGGGGGCGTCTGGAGGGTCGCGGTCATCGGATATCCGCCTTTCCGGCCGTCAGCTGCAGGAACACGTTCTCCAGGTCGCGCCGCTCGGCGGTCAGCTCATGGATCTCCGCGCCGACCCGCAGCGCCGCCGCACCGATCGTCGGCCCGTCGGCGCCCACGATGCGCAGCGCTCCGCCCTCGACCGGCGTGGCCGTGACCGCGTCGCCCAGCTCGGCGACCAGGGCCTCCGGGCGAGGTGTGCGGACGAGCATCTGGTCGGCCCCGGCCGACGCGAGGATCTCGGCCACCGTGCCCTGCCGGACCAGCCTGCCCGCTGCGATGATCACGACGTCGTCGGCGAGCAGCTCCATCTCCGACAGCAGATGGCTGGACACCAGGACGGTGCGGCCCTCGTCGGCGAGCGACTTGAGCAGGTCCCGCATCCACCGGATGCCCTCGGGGTCCAGGCCGTTGGCGGGCTCGTCCAGGACGAGCACGTCCGGGTCGCCCAGCAGCGCGGCGGCGATGCCCAGCCGCTGGCGCATGCCCAGCGAGTAACCCTTGAACTTGCGGTTGGCGGCCGGTGTCAGCCCGACAGTGGACAGCACGTCGTCGGCCCGGCCGACCGGGATGCCGGCCGCGTCGCAGAGCATGCGCAGGTGGTTGCGGCCGGTGCGGCCGCGGTGCGCACCCGAGGCCTCCAGGAGCGCGCCGACCTTGCGGATCGGGTCGGTGAGATCGGCGTAGCGCCGTCCCCCGATGGTCGCGGTGCCCGCCGTGGGCCGAACCAGGTTCAGCACCATGCGCAGCGTGGTCGTCTTGCCCGCGCCGTTCGGCCCCAGGAACCCGGTGACCCGGCCCGGGCTGACGGTGAACGACAGGTCGTCGACCGCGCGCACGTTCTTGTAGACCTTGGTCAACCCACTGACGGCGATACCGTCGTCGGCCATCGGCCAGCTCCCCTCACGTCCGACACCTAGAAGCGTGATGCATAGTAGTTCTAGGTATCGTGGCACGCAAGAAGGGGGCCGGCGCGGCCGGGCGCACCGAGCACGCCCAGGCCGCGCGGAGCCGGATCAGGCCTCGGGGGCCGGGGCGGGGGCGTACACCAGGTTCAGCACGCCGGTCTTGAACGTCTCCGACGACACCAGGGTCAGCGGGATCGTCTCGCCGTCGTCGAACAGGCGCTGGCCGTGGCCCACCACGATCGGGTGGATCAGCAGGTGCAGCTCGTCGAGCAGGCCGGCCCGCAGCAGCGAGCGCACCAGCACCACGCTGCCGGTGATGCCGAGGTCCTTGCCCGGCTCGGCCTTGAGCGCCCGCAGCTCGTCCAGGTCGCGGACGACGGAGGTGTTCTCCCAGGTCGGGTCCTGCAGGGTGCTGGACACGACGACCTTGCGCCGGCCGTTCATGACGGCCGCGAACTCGTCCTCGCTCTTTGGCCAGTACTCGGCGAAGCCGTCGTAGGTGGTGCGGCCCAGCAGCATCACGTCCGAGTCTTCCATCAACTTGCCGACGGCCGCGCCCATGGCGTCGTCGAAGTACGGGAAGTGCCAGGTGTGGGGATCCTGGACGACGCCGTCCAGCGACACGAACAGCCCAGCGACGATCTTCCTCATGATGACCTCCGGTCGGTGCCGGCGCCGCGCCCCGTTGGCTCGGCTGCCGTCTCACCCACTCCGACGAACGAGCCCCGCGAAACTCATCGGCCCCCGGGAAGAAAATTCTGTCGGCACCGTGAGCTGCGACAACACGATCCGCCTCGGGGCGTCGATGAATTCGGCCGCCCTCGACCGTCCTATCTGACGAGGCGTACATCCGACCGGGCGGCGGGCGGGCGCGCCGCGGAGGAGGCAGCGGTGCGCGAGCACGTGCGGCAGGCGTACACGGTGCTGGTCATCGGCCCTTCGCTGGGCGCGGGGGACCTGGCCGCGCTCTGTGCCCGGGTCGACGAGGCCCGCCGCGACCTGCCGCCGGGCAGCGACCTCGTGGTGCTCTGCGACGTCGGCACCCTGACCCGGCCGGACCTGGCCGGGCTGGACGTGCTCGCGCGGCTGCGCCTGCACACGGCGCGGGCCGGAGGCTCGCTGCGGCTGTGGCGGGCCGGGCCGCACCTGCGGCTGCTGCTGGAGCTGACCGGCCTGCGCAGCGTGCTGCCGTCGTTTCCCGGCTCAGCCGACGAGTTCGGCCTCCTTGCCGCGCACGAGCACGGGCGGCAGGCCGAACAGCGGGAACAGCCGCTCGGTGTCGAGGAAGTTGTTGACCCCGGCGATCCGTCCGGCTGAGATCTCCAGGACGATGAGCGCCCACGGCTCGTGCCGGTCCGGATCCTCGGTCGGCCGGTACTGCCCGAAGGCGGGCAGGCCGTTGGCGGCGACGGGCACCAGCCGGGAGCTCCGGCAGCCGCAGCCGAGGCCGAGCATCCAGGTGCGGATGTCGTCGACCCCGCGGAACCACAGGTCCAGCGGCGGCATGGACAGCGTCGCGTCCTCGTGCAGCAGCGTGGCGAGCGCGTCGAGGTCGTAGCGCTCGAACGCCTCCACATACCGGGTGAGCAGGGCGGCCTGCTCGGCGTCGGTCGGGGCCAGCACGTCGGCGTCGCTCGCGTGGGCGGCGCTCAGGCTCGCGCGGGCCCGCTGCAGCGCGCTGTTGACCGAGGCGACCGTCAGGCCGAGCAGCTCGGCGGTCTCCGCGGCGCTCCACGCCAGCACCTCGCGCAGGATCAGCACCGCGCGCTGCTTGGGGGCCAGGTGCTGCAGCGCGGCGACGAACGCGAGCCGGATCGACTCGCGGGCCACGGTCAGGTCGGCCGGGTCGGCGGTGTCCGGCAGCAGCCGGTCGTCGGGTGCGGGGCCGACCCACACCGACTCGGCCAGCGGCACGGGCGCGCTGGTGACCCGCTCGGGCGCGCCGGCCGAGGCCAGGTCCATCGGGCGGGCCCGGCGCTGCGCGCTGCCGAGCATGTCCAGGCACACGTTGGTGGCGATGCGGTACAGCCACGAGCGCACGGAGGAGCGGTTCTCGAACTGCTCGTAGCCCTTCCAGGCGCGGATCATGGTCTCCTGCACCGCGTCCTCGGCCTCGAACGCCGAGCCGAGCATCCGGTAGCAGTAGGCGGTCAGCTCCCGCCGGTGCGCCTCGAACATCTCCTCCACGTCCGCGAACCTACACCCGCCGCCCGACAACAGCCCTCACCGCGACGGTCCACCGCCTGTTCAGCGGCCGTCGCCGGTGGTCCGGCCCGCCGCGACGGCCGCCTCTATCCGCAGCAGGAGACCGCTGACCAGCAGCAATGCGCCGACGAACACCCCGTCGTCACCCAGGAAGCCGTAGCGGCGGCCCTGGAACGAGATCACGATGACGATCACGCCGATGACGGCGGCCGCCGTGCCGGTGGCGCGTACTGCCGTGCCAGGTCTGTTGTCCACGCGCGCACGCTACACAACCTCGGCCGCACGTGGTGCCCGCGCGACGGCGTCGTCCGCGCGGGTGCGGCGCGGCCCTCCGCGCGGGACGGTTGCGAGTGGCGGCGGGCCGCGCGACGTATTCTTCGGGCGATGGACAGCCGCGAGATCTGCACGGACCGACGTCTCACCGAGTTCCTGGTCGCGTACCTGGGCGGGTGGACCGAGGCGGAAGGCCTGACCGTGGTCGGCAGCCCCGCGCGGACCCGGCCGGGGTGGGACGGCCAGGTCCGCGACGTGGTCGGGGTGTCGACGCCGCACGGCGGGGTGCTGTCCGTCGCGCCGGACGCCGTTGACGCGGTACGCGAGGCGGTGCGGACCTGGGACGACGTGCCCGACCGGCTGCCCGCCGCGCTCGGGCGGCCCGACGCGACCGCCTACCGCGGGGTGTTCCGGTGGACCGACGCGCCCACGGAACTGCCGGACGCCGGCGAGTGGGTGCCGGCGCTCGACCCGCGGGTGCCGGAGTGGCTGCACCCGTTCGGCGGCCACGTGCTGATCAGCTTCGACGACGCGGGCCGGTACGCGGCGGGCGTGGGGGTCAAGCGGCACAACAGCGCGGGCATGGAGATCTCCGTCGGCACGGAGGAGGCACACCGCGGCCGAGGGCTGGCCACGGGGCTGGTCGCCCAGGCGGCGCGCTGGATCGTCGCGCAGGGCGCGGTGCCGATCTACCTGCACGACCCCGCGAACACCGCCTCGGACCGCACCGCGCGCAGCGCCGGCTTCCCGGACCTGGGCTGGCACATCATCGGCGTCGGCGGCCGCCCGCTTAGCGACCCGCGCTCGGAGCAGTCCACCCCCGACTAGAGCGTCTTCACGTAGCGGGCGTCGCGGTGCTCGACGGCGAACCCGGCCGACCGGTACAGCCCCAGCGCGCCGGTCGGGCCGGCCGCGTCGACCCCGAGCCCGGCCTGCGCGAACCCGTCCAGCTGGGCCTGCCGCAGCGCCGATGCCAGCAGCGCGCCCGCGACGCCGCGGCGGCGATGTTCGCGCCGGGTGCCGAGGACGGAGATCCACGCCTCGGCACGGCCGGTCGCTTGCGTGTCGGCCTCGTAGTAGTGCGTGAGCAGGATCGCGGCCGGCGTGTCGCCCTCGCCGGCCGGCGGGTGCTCGACGGTGGCGACGAACGACAGTCCGGGGCGGAACGCGCGGGTGCCGGTGTACCACTGCTTCCACATGTCGGGCGCCTTCTCCGAGAAGCCCCAATGGTCGACGAACGCCGCGTTGCGGACCAGCCGCGCCGCCTCGTCGTGACGCTCCAGGTCGAAGCGTTCGACGCGGTACCCGGCGGGCACGGCGACCTCGGGCAGGTCGCCGGTCAGCGGGCGGCGCATCGCGAAGAACCATCGCTGCGGCGCGAAACCCGCGCGGGCGAACAGGGCCTGCTTGCCCTCGTTGGCGTCGCTGACCTCGGCATGCAGCTCCAACGGAGGGGCAGGGTGCCCGGCTATCGCCGGGGCCGCCTCGATCGCCCAGTCGACCAGCCGCCCGCCCAGACCCTGCCGCCGGTACGCCGGGCGCACGTAGCCGCCGAAGATGAAGCGGTGCACGGGGACCGAACCGTTGGACGCCAGCACTCCATACGCGGCCAGGCGGTCGCCCTCCCAAACGCCGACGGTCGCCGAGGCCAGGTCGAGGTCCGGGTCTGCCAGCTGCTCGGCGACGTCGTCGGCGTCGTAGTGCTCACCGGTCCGATCGACCAGCTCCGCCTCGGCGATCACCTCGGCGCAGGCGGCGGCGTCGCCCACCCGCAGCGGTTCCCATCGCATCGCGGAAGCCTATGAACGCGTGATGCCGGTCGCGAGTGATTTACGCGGCAACCGCTGTCCAGGGCAGGATGGCGCGTGGAACCATGCGAACCATGATCGGCGGGGGCAGACCATGACCTATGCAGTACGCAGGATCGAGCCGGGCGAGTGGCGTCAGCTGCGCGCCCTGCGCCTGGAAGCGCTGCAGGACTCGCCGACCGCCTTCGGCACGACACCCGCCGACGCCGCCGCGCTCGCCGACGAGGTCTGGCAGCAGCAGGCCGAGCAGGCCGCGAGTTCACCGACCACGGCGACGTTCATCGCCGTCGCCGCGGACGGCCGCTGGGTGGGCATGGCGGGCTCCGCTCCGGTGGAGGTCGTCGCCGGCACCTACTGCATCCAGGGTGTCTACGTCACGCCCGCGCACCGCGGCCGGGCGGCCGGACTCGCGGCCCGGCTGGTCGACGCCGCGATCACGTGGGCCCGCGACGTCACCGACGCGTCCTGGCTCACGCTGGGTGTGCACGAGGACAACGAGCGGGCGCAGGCATTCTACCGGCGCATCGGGTTCACCGGGACCGGCAAGGTCGTGCCCTGCCGCCTCAACCCGGCCCGGAACATCACCATCCTGGGATACGAGAAGTTCCGGCTGACCACGGCCCGCTAGTCTGACGATCATGGCAGATTGGGCTACCCGGCGGGCTTCGACGGCCGACGTCGAGACGGTGGCGGAGTTGCGGGCCGTGGTGCTGCGACCGGACCTGGAACGGCTCGGGCGCTACGACGAGCACCGGGTGCGCCAGCGGCTGCGGGACAAGTTCGTGCCGGAGCACACCCAGGTGATCGAGGTCGGCGGCGAGTTCGCCGGATGCGTGACGCTGCGTCCCGCCGAAGACGCCCACTGGCTGGAGAACTTCCTTCTGGCCCCGTACCTACACGGCAGCGGGACCGGCACGGCCGTGCTCACCGAGCTGCTGGAGCAGTGCGATCGCGACGGCACCGTGGTCCGGTTGCAGGTGCTACAGGGCAGCGCGGCCCGGCGGCTGTACGAGCGGCACGGGTTCACCGTCGAGTCCGAGGACCCGGTGGACGTGTTCATGAAACGCGAACCGATGACATCGTCGCGAATGAGCTCGAAGGAGTAGTGCTCGGTCCGGTCGAGTGCCGGGGCCACCTCCGCCCAGGCGGAGCTGTCGGCGCTGCCGCCGTGCAGCAGGATCATCGCCGGTGCGGTGGGAGCCCCGAGCACTCGGTAGGCGAGCCGTACACCGCGGATGTCGATGATCTGGTCACCTGCCATGGCAGCGAGACCACCGGCGGTCGGCCAGGGGCTTAAGCTCTGCCTTCTCATGGGCGGCGCAAGGAGGAACATGCGAGATCATGATGTATCCGGGTGGGCGCCGGCGGTCGTTCGCGACGTAGGCGAGGACGACAGCGGGGTTTACGTGGTCGGGATTCGCGAGACCACCGAGGCTGATGCCTGGTCGCTGCTATTCACGGAGTGTTACGACGCGGACGATGAGCAGGAGATCGACCTCGGCATGAACACGTACTGTCTGGTCGTCGACCCCGGACAGGCAACCTACTACGGCGGCGTTCGTGAATGCGTCCTCGCCGGTGGGCGGCTGCGCTTGAGGTTGACCGAGGACGCTGCCCTGACCCTGGGCATGCCAGTCGATGCGATGCTGGTCCTGGACGTTGCTCCCGAGCAGATCGACCTGCTCGCCCGTGGGCTGACACGAGTGTTGACCTCGGGTAGCCCGGCCGCACGGCCCGAACTGCTCGGGGTCTGAGGGGTAATGCCATGAGTCCGGTCATTGCACGCTTCCATGCCGAGACGGGTCCTGAGCCGTTGTTCGTCCGTGTACGGCAGGTGTTGTCGAGCGTACGTGAGCTGCGGTTGCACGGCGGGCATCTGGCCGAGCGGACTGTCGGCACCGACGCTCCGCTGGCCGACCTGCGGGCCTTCGACCCGGCGGCGTGGGATCTGATCCTCGTCGAGGCCCGGCAGGACACAGGCAAGTTCGTGTCGACGACATGGCGGCGGCGCTACCCGAATGGCGAGTGGTGGGTCGTCATCGGCTTCGGCGACACCGTGCGGACGCTGTACCAGGCTTCTGGCAACAAGCGAGCACTAGGCGCTGGAATCGTCACGGCAGGTCCGTTGTGGGACTTGGTGTACCAGGTCAACACGAGCCTCGTCGAAGCGCACAGCGCATGACCGTCCTCGGTTGTCGGGTGCCCGGCAGGAACGAATCGGCTGCTCACTCCTGATTGGGCATACGCTTGCCTCAGGCCGCCGGTGGGGTCGCGGCTCAGGGGAGGAAACCGTGTCCGCACCGTCCGAAGCCGCCACCGTGACCGCCGCCGAGACGACACCCGCCACGGCCTCCGTGCTGCCGAAGATGCGCACGATGTGGTGGGAGGAGGGGGTCCGCGCCCGCGCCGACGCCGGGCTGCGCACCCTCGCCCAGGCCCTGCCCCGGCTGGTCGGCACCGCGCTGCGCATCGCCTGGCGCGCCGACCGGGCCCGCACCGCGATCGTGCTGTCGTGCACGGTGCTGGCCGGGGTCATGGCGACGGCCGGGCTGCTCGCGACCCAGCAGGTCCTGGTCGGCCTGTTCTCCGCCGCGCCGACCCCGGACCGGGTGGCCACGGCGCTGCCCGCGCTGATCGTGCTGGCCGGGGCGGCGGCGCTGCGGGCGGGCATGGGCATCGCCACCGGCTACGCCCTCAACGGGCTGACGCCCCGCGTCGACCGGACGGTGCAGCGGCAGCTGTTCGAGGCGACCACCGCGGTGCGGCTGGACGCGTTCGACGAGGACGCGTTCGCCGACGACATGGAACGGGCCGCCCGCGGCATGGAGTCGGTGATCGGCCTGGTCAACGCGATGATGGCGCTGGCCGCCGGTGCGATCGGGGTGCTCGCGGTGGCGGTGGCGCTGGTCGTGGTGCACCCGCTGCTGCTGGGCGCGATGCTGCTGGCGACGGTGCCGAACGCGTGGGCGGCGCTGCGGGCCGGGCACCTGGAGTACCAGACGTACCTGGCCGGGTCGGTGCGCAGGCGGCGCATGTGGATCCTGAACCGGCTGATGGCCGACCGGATGACCGCGGCGGAGCTGCGCGCGTACGGGCTGCGCGGGTTCCTGCTCGGCCAGTACGACACGGTCATGGACACCGAGACCCGGATCCAGCTCGACCTGGCGCGCCGGGTCACCACCACCAACGCGCTCGGCGCGATGGCGGGCGGCGTCGCGACCGGGGCCGTGTACGCGCTGCTCGGCTGGCTGCTGTTGGACGGGGCGATCCCGCTGTCGGCCGCGGCGACCGCCGTGATCGCGTTGCAGGCCGCCCGGCACTCGCTGGCGACGGTGACCTACCAGGTCGACGCGCTCTACATGGAGGGGCGGCACTTCGACGACTACACCGGGTTCATGGAGCGGGCGAAGGCGCACGTGCCCGCCGCGGACGGCTCGCTGCCCGCGGACGAACTGCGGACCCTGCGGGTCGACGCGGTCAGCCTGAGCTACCCCGACCGGGACACCCCGGCCGTCGACGACGTGTCGATGGTCGTGCACGCCGGGCAGACCGTGGCGTTCGTCGGGGAGAACGGCTCGGGCAAGACCACCCTCGCCGCGGTGATAGCCGCGCTGCGCGCCCCGTCGGCGGGCACGATCAGCTGGAACGGTGTGCCGCTCCCGCAGCTGGACGCCGACGGGCTGCGGGCGCGGATCGCGGTGGTGTCGCAGGACTACTGGAAGTGGCCGTTCACCGCGGAGGTGAACATCCGCCTCGGCGAGGCGGGCGCGCCGGTGCAGCGCGAGCGCATCGAGGCGGCGGCGCAGCGCGCGGTCGCCCACGACATGATCATGCAGTTGCCGTTCGGGTACGACACGCTGCTGGACCGCACCTTCGCCGACGGGCAGGACCTGTCCGGCGGGCAGTGGCAGCGCATCACCGCCGCGCGTGGCTTCCTGCGCGACGCGGACCTGCTCATCATGGACGAGCCGTCCTCCGCGCTGGACCCGCGTGCCGAGGACGCCCTGTTCCAGGCGATCCGGGACCGGCAGGGCCGGCGGACCACCATCCTGATCACGCACCGGCTGGCCAACGTACGCCACGCCGACGTCATCTACGTGCTGCACGAGGGCCGGCTGATCCAGTCCGGCCGCCACGACGAGCTGATGGCGGCCGGCGGCCGGTACGCGGAGCTGTTCACGCTCCAGGCCAGCGGTTACCTGGACGCCGCCTGATCTCCTCATATCATGACAAGGTGGGCGAGGTGCCGGAGGAGACCGTGCGTGAGCTGTATACGGCCCTGCCCGAGGAGTTCACCGCGGCCCGTGACGCGGCGGCGGCCGCGGCCAAGGCGGCCGGGCACGCCGCGCAGGCCACGGCGATCAAGCGGCTGCGCCGCCCCACCGTCGCCGCGTGGCTGGTCAACCTGCTGGCCCACCGCGCACCCGAGCGCATCGCCGAGCTGACCGCCCTGTCCGCCGCGCTGCGCGACGCCCAGCGGCAACTGCGCGGCGCGGACCTGCGCGCGCTGACCGTGCAGCGCCGCGAGCTGCTCTCGGCCCTGGCCGAACGAGCCGTCGACCTGGGGGTACGGGCTCAGCCGGGCCTGACTCCGGCGAAGCTCCCGCAGGCCGAGGTCGAGCAGACCCTGGCCGCCGCGCTCGCCGACGACGAGATCGCCGCGCAGGTCCGGGCGGGCACGGTCGTCAAAGCGGTGTCGTACACCGGGTTCGGCGCGGCTTCGGCGTTCGGCGGCGCGGACACCGGCGACGAGGACGACGCGGACGTGGTGGTACTGCCGCGCAGGCCGGCCCGTAAGGCACCGGCGGGCCCGGCCCCGACACGTCCGGTCCCGGCACACGACGGCGCGGCGGCACCGGCTGGGGGTCGCGTCGCCCGCAGAGCGGTGGCACAGCGCGACCGGTCAGCCGATGACGTGCGGCCGGAGCGGGAGACCCGCGCGACCGAGCCGCCCCGTGTGCCGTTGGAGCTGCGGCGGGAGTTGGCGTCGGCGCGGGAGGCCGAGCAGCGGGCGCGGGACGAGGCGGACCGGGCGCGCGCGGCGGAGGCGGCGGGCGCCGACGAGCTGGCGCGGCTCAGGGAAACGCTGGCGGCGCTGGAGGAGCGGCGGGCCAGGGCGCAGCAGGAGGTCAACGGGCGGCGGGCCGCCCGTACGGCGGCGGAGCGGGCGCTTGCCGCGGCCGTGCGACGCACGACGAAGGCGCAGGCGGCGATCGACGCCCGGAGCGCGACGGCATGACGCGGGCCCCGGCCGGGGCCGGATCGACACAGCAGGAGGAGCACACGATGTTCGGCAGGACGCGAGCGTTCTCGGGGTTCTCGGTTGACGACACCGAGACGGCCCGGCGGTTCTACGGCGAGACGCTGGGTCTGGAGGTCACCGACCTCGGCGGCGGCCTGCTGCGGCTGGAACTGGCCGGCGGTGGCCAGGTGCTGATCTATCCGAAGCCGGATCACGTGCCGGCGACGTACACCATCCTGAACTTCCCGGTGACGCACCTGGAGGCCGCGATGGGGGAGCTGCGGGAACGTGGTGTCGAGTTCGAGAACTACGACACCGACGACCTGAAGACCGACGCCGCGGGGGTGTCCGACGACGACGCGGGGCCGCGGATCGCCTGGTTCAAGGATCCGGCGGGCAACATCCTGTCGGTGCTGGAAGAGGACTGAACGCCGCCGCCTCTGGCGTGTCCGCCTTCCGGGCCACTACGGTGACGGCCCAGGATGTCCACCGGCGACGGGGAGTAGCGCATGGCCGGGGCGGGACCGGGCGTGGCCCGGCGTGCGATCGTGGGCGGACTCGTGCTCGCGCTGCTGCTGCCGCTGCTCGCGTGCACCGGCGGTTTGCCGGGCCGGGACGAGGAACCGGTCGCGCTGTCGCCGGAGCAGACCGCGGCCGCACTGGCGTCACCGGATCCGGCGGAGCGCCGCCGCGGGGCCTGGTCGGTGCTGGCCAACCTCGGCGTGGCCGTGTACACCCCGGCGGGCGAGCAGGTGCTGGCCGGGGTGAGCCCGGGTCCGGACGGGGTGCACGTGCTCGAACCGCAGGTGGACACGCTTGCCGAGATGGCGGGCACGGCCCGGGAGCCGATGCTGGACTTCACGAGGCGGCTGTCGGCGCTGGGCGTGCGGCGGGAGCCGGCGGAGCTGCTGGAGCTGTACCGGACGGCGTACTGGCAGGCGCGGGACCGGTGGCTGGTGCGGCTGCTGCAGGCCCGCCAGGTGGACTTCTCCGGCGACGGCGAGCTGGGGCCCTCGGTCGACGCGCTGTCGGAGTGGCTGATGCTGCTCGACGGGTTCGTGGCCCCGGTGGTGGCGAGCCGGGTGCCCGAGCGGGCCGGTGAGCGCCCCGCGCCGGAGGCCGCCGGCTGGGGCGTGGTGTACGCGGCGGGTGGCCGGGAGCTGTCGCTGGGCGGCGCGCCCGCGACGGCGTACACCCAGGCGATGTTGCGCTGGCAGAGTGTGCGGATCCGGCTGTCGCCGCAGAACGCGCGCCTGGCCCAGGGCGCCGGCGGCTCCGGTGGCGAGCTCGACGTCGTCGCGACCGTGGACACCGCGCAGGCCGCCGCGACGGCCTTCGGGCCCGCGCCGCTGCTGGTGGCGGCGTCGCCCGCGCCGGGCGCGGTCGGGCTGGTGTTCTCGCCGCCCGCGCACCTGGCCGGGCATGTGGAGTTGGGTGGGGGCGGGCTGTCGCCGCACCGGGCCGCCACCGACGCCGCGGGCCGGGCGACCGTGCGTCTGCGGGCCGCGGCCGACCCGGGTGCGCCGTCCGATCCGGAGCGCTCCGTGCTGGGCGTCGTGCGGGCCACGGCGGCGGACGACCTCGGACTGTTCCAGGCTGTGTTCACGAGTGCGCCGCAGGGCCTGGCCGCGTTCCTGGCGCCGATGCCGCGGCCCGCGGCGACGCTGCCGGTGACCGTGACCTGGCACGGGGTGGAGGACTGCGCCACGTTCACCGACGGCGAGTGGTCGGGCACCGCGACGATGTCGGGTACGGTCCGGGTTGCCGGTGCGACGTTGCGCCCCCACGGCGGCCAGGTCAGGTTCCGGCTGGTCGTGGCGGGTGGCAACGTCGTCGACGGCGAGGTGGAGCAGGTGGTCGATCTGACCGGCTCGGTGGGTGACCGGCAGGTCGTCGCCACGCTCGACGGGGTGGGCCCACCGGCGGGCGGTGCGGGCGCGGCGACCTTCGTGTACACCACGAGCACGCTGGAACGGGCTATCGGCGACCAGTCGTTCGATCCGGTGAAGACGGTGGTCCAGGGGCGGTTCACGCCGCGTGCCGGGGACTGCGCGACGCTGACCGGTGACCTGTCGTTGACGGTGCGCGGCACCCGAGCTGCCGACGGGATCAGCGGCACGCTCACCGCACGGTTCGAGGCCACCAGCGCCGGATGACGGGCCGCCGCACACCATCGATGAGCTGCACCGTACGATGTGGACAGTTGTCGAACATGTGTTCTAAAACACACGCCGTATATTAACCGACTACTGGTTGACACCAAAGTGACGCATCTATATATCCTGATGGTGCGCGGATAACCAGTGGTTTGATTGGCGGCCTTCGGGCAAACCGCTGGTTGTGCCGGTGTGCTCCACCACGTCCGAACCGGGTGCGGGCCCGGACCGGGCGAATGCCGGCTCCGCGCAGCTCACCACTGCGATGACGGAGGCGGAACAATGTCAGACAGTCCAGGAGCTACCACCACGGCCACCAGTGCATACGACCTCATCGGCGGCGCGCCGTCGGTGCGGGAGGCGGTGGACCGGCTCTACACCTATCTGCTCGCCGACGAGCAGCTCGCCGACTACTTCGACGGCATCGACCTGCCCAGGCTCAAGAGCCACATGGTCGCGCTGCTCACCCACGTGCTCGGGGGCCCCACCGGATACCCGGTGGAGAACCTCGGGCCCGCGCACGCCCGGCTGAACATCAGCGCGGCCCACTACCAGCGGGTCGCGCAGTACGCCGCCGGAGTCCTGTTCGAACTGCACGTCCCGATGGACGTCATCCTCCAGGTCGGACAGGTGCTGGCCAGCGTGCAGCCCCTGATCGTCGCCGAGCCGGCGGCGGTCTGAGGATGGACGCGCAGCGCCTGCAGAGCAGCTTCGCCGCCGTGCAAGCCCACGGCGACCGGGCCGCGCAGCACTTCTACGCCTTCCTCTTCGTGGCGTATCCGGAGCTGCGCGACCTGTTCCCGGTGTCCATGGCCGGCCAGCGAGACCGGCTGCTGCAGGCGCTGGGGCACGTCGTGTCCCACGTCGACCAGCTCGACCAGGCCGTGCCGTACCTGGAAGGGCTGGGCCGCGACCACCGCAGGTTCTCGGTGGTCGGGGCGCACTACGCGCAGGTCGGGCAGGCGCTGCTGGCCACCCTGGAGCACTTCCTGGGCGAGGAGTGGACCGACGACCTGGCCGCGCAGTGGTCGGCGGCGTACGAACTGGTGTCGGGCACCATGCTGCGGGCGGCCGAGCACGCCGCCCGCAGCCAGCCCGCCTGGTGGACCGCCGACGTGCTCGAACACGAACGCCGCGGCCCCGACCTGGCCGTGTTCACCGTGCGCCCGACCATGCCGCTGACCTACCGGCCCGGCCAGTCGGTGGCCCTGGAATGCCCGCTGCGGCCCCGGGTCTGGCGCTACCTGTCGCCCGCGAACACCCCGCGGGCCGACGGCACCATCGAATTCCACGTACGCGCCCAGCCCGGCGGCGAGCTCAGCCCGGCGCTCGTCCACCAGCTCCGCGAAGGCGACCAGGTGCGGCTCGGCGCACCGCTCGGCCGGCGGCTCACCCTCACCCCGGGCGGCGGCCGCGACCTGCTGCTGATCGCCGCGGGCACCGGCCTGGCCCCGCTGCGGGCCCTGGTCGAGCAGGTCGAGGTCGAGACCGCCGCCGGGGTGCCGGCCCGGTCCGTGCAGCTGTTCGCGGGCGCCCGCGGCGTCGGCGACCTCTACGACCTGCCGACCCTGCGCGGGCTGGAGGCGGCGCACCGCTGGCTGAGCGTGCTGCCGGTGACCCCGGAGGAGCGCGGCGGCGACGACGTGCTCGGCGCGGCGCTGCGCACCACACGCCTGGGCGAGCGTGAGGTGTACGTGTGCGGGCCTCCCGCGCTGGTCTGGAACGCGCGCGAGGCGCTCGCCGCCGCGGGTGTGCCCGCCGCGCAGATCCACCTCGAGGACTACGACGGCGCGCGTTACCAGCCGTCCCAGGCACCCGCGGCGAGCGCCGCCGCGATCCGATGAGCACGATCCGATGAGCACAGGGGGAGCAGTGACCACAGTCAGCGCGTACGAGCAGCCGGACCTGCGCAAGCGGGTGCCGCACACGCCGGAGTCGATCGTCCGCCACCACCTGCCCGACGCCACCGGCCGGCGGCGCGGATACGACAAGGAGGCCGTCGACCGGCTGCGGCGCACGCTCGCCGAGGACGTCGACGCGCTCAATGCCTACATCGCCGCCCAGCAGGCCGAACTCGACCGGGTCAAGCGGCTCGGCGACCGGTTGCAGCCCGTCGATCCGGCGGTGCGGGCTCGGCAGGTCGCCGCGGAGGCGGTCACCCTCACCGCCCGCGCGCAGGCCCAGGCCGACACCGTGATCGCGGCCGCGCAGCAGCAGAGCCGGCTGATCGTGGAGAGCGCGGAGAAGCAGGCCGCGCACATCCTCGACGCCGCCCGCCGCGACGCCGACCGGGCGGCGGCCAGCTACCGGGCGAGTGCCGGGGGCGCGTACAGCCCCGACCGCGAACGCGAGGCCCGCGACGTGGCCATGCTGGCGACCTGCCTGCGCTCGCTGGAGGCGGCCCGGTCGAACCTGCCCGCCATCGAGGCGCAGTTCGACGCCGTGATCCTGGCGTTCGCGCACCAGCTGAAGCACCTGAGTCCCTCGCCCGACTGACCCTGGGACCGCCGACGGCGTCGTGTCCTAAATGGAGTGAACATGTCCGGCCCGGCCTGCCCGTCAGATGATGTCCAGATGCAATCACGCCCCGTGTTGCCGATGTTCGCGTTGCGTTACAACCGGCTGCTCGACGCGATCCAACCCGGCGGCGTACGCCAGACCGACGAGATGGTCGCCCGTGCCGTCGACGTGTCCGCGCAGTACATCGGCATGCTGCGCACCGGCAAGCGCACCAACCCGGGCCACGAGCTGGTCGGGCGGATCGCCGCGCACTTCGGCGTGGACGTGGCCTACTTCCTCGACCCCGAGCGGGCCGCGGCCGTCGATCGGGAACTGGAGCTGCTCGGCGCACTGCGCGACACCAAGGTGCGCCGGCTGCTGCAGCGGGTGAGCGGCCTGTCCCCGGCCAGCCTCGACCTCGCCGCCGAGGTCGTGGAACGCCTGCGCCTGCTGGAAGGGCTCTACGACGACGAGTAAACGAACGGTAACCTGCCGGTGGGACACTGCCTCGCCGCAGGCTGACGGAGCCGGCGCGACGGCAGTGATGAGGCGGACACGTGGCGGATCACACGGTGCACCGGCTCCCCGGACCGCAGGGGCTGACGGCCAACCTGACCATCGGTGCGCTCGTGCACGTGCTCGCCGCGTTCGTCTACGGGTTGCTGTCGTTGCTGCGGCTGGAGGGCTGCGACAGGGCGGACGGGCTGGCCGCGGGCTGGGGCCTCGCCGTCCTGCTGGACCTGCTGCTGGGCGGGGCGCTGCTGGCGGGCGCGCTGCGCCGTACCAACGGCAACCGGTGGGCCATGCTGGCCGGCTGGGCACTTACCCTGGTCCCGTTCGGCATGCTGGCCGCCGCCACCTCCAGCTACATCGCGAACCTGCCCAGCGGCTGCGCCTGATGCCCCCGCAGGATGCCCGTCGCTCGTCCGCACCTGCGCGGGAGATCCGCGGGTTGCGCCCGGTCTCCGTGCGGGAGGTCGGGCTGCTTGCCCGGCAGGCGGGCTACGACGCGGCGGAGCCGCTGGTGGCGGGCGTCTCGCGCAGGGACGTGCCGCCGGTGTACGCGTGCGCGGGCTCGACCCCGGCGGGGCGGCCGTTCGGCGAGCGCACTCCCGTCTATGCGGCCTCACTGTCCAAGCAGGTCATCGCGGCGCTGGTGGCGCTGGTGATGCGCCAGGGCGGCCTGGCCGTGGACGAGCCGCTGTCGCGGCGGCTGCCCGAGCTGCCCGCGTGGGCGGAGTCGGTGCGCCTGCGCCACCTGCTGCACCACGTCGGCGGCCTGCCCGGCGACGACCTGGTCGACCGCGCCCTGACCGGGAACCGCACCGGGCCCGGGGTGCTGGCCGCGCTGCGGGCGCTGCCCGAACCCGCGCGCCCACCCGGCACCGCGTACGGGTACTCCAACGCCGGCTACGTCTGCCTCGCCGAGGCGGTGCGCCGCGCCGCGGGGACCGAGCTGCCCGCGCTGGCCGAGGAACTGCTGTTCAGGCCGCTGGGACTTGCCGACACGCGCCTCTGGGACGGGCCCGGGGCGGCCCCGCCGGACGCCGAACCGCTGTCGCCCGCACCGCTGTCGCTGGGCGACGGCGGGCTCTGGAGCACCCCCGCCGACCTGCTGCGCTGGGCCGACGCGCTCAACGACAGCCGGCTCGGCGTCAGCGGGTTGATGCAGGCCCCGGGCCGCCTCGACGACGGCACGGTGCTGGACTACGCCTGGGGTATGGGCGTGCGGCAGCGCCACGGGCTGACGGTGTATCGCCACGGCGGCGGCTGGCCCGGTGTGCGCACCGTGCTGGCCCGGGTGCCCGACCGGGGGCTGAGCGTGCTCGTCGTCGCCCTGGACGACGAGACCGAGCGCGCGGCGTCGCTTGCCGACAGCCTGCTCGACCTGCCGCTCGGCCAATACCGGGTTTGACTTATATAAGTCACAGCTGTAACTTCGGGCCGTGCACGCCTTCGACGTACTCGGCGACCCGGTCCGACGGCGGATCCTCGAACTGCTCGCCGGGGGCGAGCAGACCTCCGGCGCCCTCACCCAGGTCGTCCAGGCGGAGTTCGGCATCTCGCAGCCCGCCGTGTCGCAGCACCTCAAGGTGCTGCGCGACAACGGCTTCGCGAACGTGCGCGCCGAAGGCACCCGCCGGCTGTACGCGGTTGACGCCGCCCCGCTGCGGGAAGTGGACAACTGGCTGGACCACTTCCGCGGGTTCTGGAACCAGCGCCTCGACGCGCTGGGCACCGAGCTCGCCCGGGGCCGCCGCGAACGCCGCCTGCGCGAATCAGAAGACAAGGAGAAGCCCGATGAAGGACATCACCGAGCAGCTTGAGGCGATCCGGCGCGAGGTCGCCCGGCGCGACGGCGGCGACCTCGGCGAGCTGGTCGCCGTGCTGGTCAAGCGCACCTACCACGCCGACGTCGAGGACGTCTGGGACGCCATCACCAGCAAGGAGCGCCTGCCTCGCTGGTTCGCACCGGTCACGGGCGACTTCCGCGAGGGCGGCAGCTTCCAGGTCGAGAACATGGCCTCCGGCGACATCCTCCAGTGCCGCCCCCCGAAGCTGCTGCGGATGACGTACGGCGGCCCGACCAGCATCGTCGAGGTCCGGCTGACCTCGGCTGGCGAAGACGTCACCGACCTCGAGGTCGAGCACACCGTGCCCGTCGCGATGGCCGGCAGCGGTGCGGGGGCGCTCTACGTCGGCCCCGGCTGGGACCAGGGCCTGCTCATGCTCGCCCGGCACCTCGGCGGTGAGCACATCGCCGACCCGCTCGCCGACCAGAACTCCCTGCCGGGCCAGGAGTTCTCCCGCCGCTCCATCCAGGCCTGGGCCGACGCCGTACGCGCCTCCGGCACCGCTACCGAAGACGAGATCACCGCGTCGGTCACCGCTGCCGCCACCCACTTCGCCCCCGACCTCTGACCATGCTTGCGCCATCCGGGAGGTCGGGTTCGAGTCCCGGGTAGTCCACCGCATATCGGATATGTCCGATCAGCGAAAGCCCGGCTCGTCAGCGAGCTGGGCTTTCGCCCGTCCGGGGCGGGCGGGATCGCCCGGCTATCAGGGCGTGCGCATCCGCGACGTCGGTCGAGGCGTCGCACGGGTGCCGCGTGGCGCGCGGCGCGGTGACGCGGTTGCCTGCCTGTGCCGCCCGCAGCAGAGACCTGGCAGCGACGTCCCGTGACGTGCACGGTGGCACGACCAGCAGATCTACTCGCGTTCCGCGCGCGCTCAGTGCGGTGAGCAGGCTGGCCGGCTGGCTGGCGTGGTAGTCCACGCCTATCCGGCGGCCGCCGACGTGGACCTGCTCGGGACGTGGGCTCCAGCCGCCGACGCCGAGCACGAACCGCACGACCGGCCCGTGGATCGGGTCGAGCGCCAGGGCCAGGCCGGGCAGCGCTTCGGCCGGGTCCGTCGAGTAGGGCCACCATCCGCCGTCGAGCATTCCGGCTGCGGTGTGGGTGGGTTCGACGCGCAGCCGTTCGGCACGCTGCGCCGACGCGGGCAGTAGACCCATGAGGTCCGGCGGGCCGATCCGTGCCGTCATGGCGTGCCCGGCATGGTGACGACGTTCCAGCGCTCGACGATCATCCCGCGGTCGACCCGGAACAGGTCGTAGAACCACCGCGGCGCGTGGCGCTCGGTGCCGGTGGACACGGTGAGCACGAACTCTCCCTCGGCGACGGTCATCAGGCGGCGGTCATAGACCGTACGGTTGGACCGCCAGTCGTCTGCCATCGCCTGCAGGCCGTTGCCGACCAGCGGGTCGTGCTGGATCAGGCGCGAGCTGAAGAAGTGCCGCAGCCGGTCGGGCTTGCCCCCGATGAGGATGGTGTCGATCAGGTAGTCGACCAGCCTGCCGCTGCGGGCGCTCTGCCCGGGCCGGGTGACCTCGGCGGGGCCGTCGGTCTGGCTGTGCCCGCTGGCCGTGTCGGCGATGACCGGCTGGTGCGCGGCCCAGTGCTCGGCGAGCGCACCGTCGGTGACGCGGAAGATGTCGAACCCGGCGTGCTCACCGTCCGGGCCGTCGTGGACGCGGTGGACGGCGATCATGTCGCCGTCCACCAGTACGCGCACGGTTCCGCCGGCGAATCGGGGACCCAGTTCGGCCAGCAGCCGCCGGGCCTGCCTGTCATGAGCGCGGTGCGCGGCGTATGAGCGGGCAGTTGGTGGGGCTGCCGGAAGGTCGATGGCGTACACAATCGCTCCTCGGGTGTCTGCGGTGAGAACCGGCCGAGCCGTTCTTCCGAAGATCCAGGAGCGTGACGCTGGTGGCCCTCAGCAAAACCGCAAGGTGCGGATGCCGCGCCGCCGCCGACTCAACATGCACGGGCGAGTGCCCGTTACGGTATCGACGAATGCGATATTCCCTTTTCAGTGTACGCCCTGGTAGTGGCGACGGCCCGGGCGGACGAGGGGCGTGGCCCGGGGGACGCCCACGGCACCGGTGGGGGCCGAAGGTCCTGAGGATCAACGCTCGGAGATCTGGACGTGCCGTGGCGGACCACCCGGTTGCGCTCGCAGCCGCCAGCCCCGGTGCCCACGCCGTGAGGGCGCGAGTACGTCCGGGTCACCCGATTGATCGTTGAACGTCTGGCGTCAACGAGCGGGGGACGGATCTGGGCGGGCGGCAAGCGGTGCACGCTCCCGGTAGTGGTCCGGCCACCGCGTACCGCCCGGTTGTCGGTCGACGATCACCGGCAGCGGTGACGGCGCCGGCGGCGATGATCGACGAATGGTGGCGACGCCGCACCGGCGACGCCCACACCGACAGCCGACGTACGCCACCGCCACCAGGCCATCGAATCGTCACGACGCCTGCCGACGGACGGCCGCGACGACAACGGCAGGCCCCTGAGCGGCGTGAACGCGGTTCGTGTTGTGCCACATCGGGTCCGCACCCGCGCATCTGAGTACACACCACTCAGGACATGTCTGCGGCCGCTCTCTAAGTTCGGCCATATGTTGTCTTATCGATCGGGCCTAGGGTCCGGCACGCGGCTCCGGGCCGCGCTGGCGGCCCTGACCTGCACCTTCATGCTTCCCGCGGTCCTCGCGTCCCCGGCGTGGGCCGAAGACGGCCGGCGTGGCGGCGACCTGTCCGACCTGAGGGTGTGCGACCTGTCCGCCTGTTACCTGGTGCTTCGGGTGGTGGACTCCGACGGTGACGGTGTGTCCGACGCGGACGAGACCACCGCCGGCTACGACCCGTTCGACCCGGCCAGCACCCCGCCGCTGAAGGTCATCCTGGACGCGACGATCGCCGGGACACTGCCGACCTACGAGCTCGGGTACGGCACGTGGGCCGTTTTCCCGGAGGAGTTCGTCCGGGGTCTGGAGAAGAACTGGCTGGCCCGCCAGGACCTGCCCGGGGGTCTCCCGCCGACCCTGCCGTCGGAGGTCTTCGGGATCCCCACGCGCCAGGGCAGCCTGGCGCTCGCCGGGATCGACGACGGGCTGCTCAAGCAGGCCGGCATCGAGATGCCGTGGGTGAACGGCCTGACCTTCGGCCTGTCCGCCCGTGACGACGCGGGCAAGGACCTGGGCATCGACCTGGGCCGGTTCAACGGCAGCTGGTACAGCGCGTACGACGGTGTGACCTCGTGGTGGGCGGCCGGCCACGGCGGTGCCGACTCCTGGCCGGCCGACGACGACGGGACGAGGAGGACCAGCTACGGCGACGGGTCCACGTCGGTCACGACGGAAGGCGAGTGCGAGCTCACCTGCACGTCGAGCACTCAGACCGAGTACTACGACAAGGATCTCAACACGGTCGGGTACTCCAGCGAGAAGACGTGGGTCGACCTGAACGGCGGCTACCACATCGAACGGGCGCAGCGCGACGAGAACGGCAACGTCACCAAGCAGGTGCACATCGTCCACCGGACCGACAGCGAGGGCAACAAGACGGTCACGAAGGACGCCACCGAGTACAAGCGAGACGAGAACGGCAAGGTCACCGAGACGAAGAAGACCCACGAGGAGAAGAAGGAAGACAAGGACGGCAAGAAGTCCTCCTCGAAGAAGACCCAGAAGTGCGACGCCAAGGGCGAGAACTGCACTGACGCGATGACCACCGGCGACGACGTCACCGGCCCGCCGCTGCCAGGCACGGCCTGGCTCTCGCACCAGGAGGTGGCCGCGGCCCTGGAGAAGATGCTCACGATGAAGGGCGCGACGGTCACCCCCGTCCAGGACGCCCCCGACGTGATCGGTGTGGTGACCGATGACGACGTCGACGCGGCCATGCACCACCGGGACCTGATCTCCCTGTTCTCGGGTGAGGACACCGCCACTCACGCCGGGGCGATCGTCATCGCGGCCGGCTGGAACAAGGCCCACCCGGAGACCCGCCCCGACCTGCCCAGCCCGATCGAGGGTGCACCCGGCGGCCCCACCGGCGGCGGCTGCGCATCCGGCCCCGGCACCTGCTGAGGCCTCGCCCGGCTGCGGTGCGGCACCCGTCGCGGACGGGCGCCGCACCGCAGCCGGACCGCGTGCCTACCGGCTGCCGATCCCGGCCCGGACGAGGCCGTCCCGTGAGGTGATCCCGAGTTTCGCGTAGGCGCGGGACAGGTGGTTCTCCACCGTCCGCACCGACAGGACCAGCCGTGCGGCGATCTCGGTGTTGCTCGCTCCGGCCGCCGCGAGTTCGGCGACCAGGCGCTCACGGGAGGTCAGCGGGTCGGCGGGTGCCGGTGACCCGGCCAGCAGGGGAGTGGCCGGGTCGCCCACCTCGTGGGCGAGTTCGTCGGCCCGTCGTCGGGCGGCAGCCGCGGCCCGGCCCGAGGCGCACCGTGCGGCTGCGGCCGCGGCCTCGGCCGCGTACAGGGCCGAGCCGACGGACTCGAAGGCCGCCGAGGCGTCCAGCAGGGTTTCGGGGCAGGCGAGTTCCAGACCGGTGGCCAGGGTCAGGCGCGCCGCGCCGACCGCGGAGCCCGCGGTGAGCGCGGCCAGCCGGGCGCGTACCCCGCTGCCGTCGTGCATCCGGAGGCGCTCGTGCAGGATCCAGGACTCGGCGGCCACCGCCCGTTCCCGTGCGGCCCTGGCCTGGCCCTGCCGCAGCAGGTCGCGGGCGGTGGCGTGCCGGCCCTCGCCGTACGCGGCCCAGGCCAGGGCGATCGGGACGGTGTGGCGCAGGAAGCCCAGTCCCGCCTCCGGCGAGCGCAGGTACGTCACCCACGACGGGTCCGGGGGCAGGCCGCGCGAGCTGTAGGACACGGTCAGCACGCTCAAACAGACCCGGGTGCAGTCGGTCATCCCGGCGGCCGCCGCAGTCACGAGGCTGCGCCGCGCCCAGAGCGCCGCGTCGTCCAGGTGCCCCGCCTGCATCCGGGCCGCGCCGACGCACAGGGCAGCCCACGCGCGTTCGAAGACGACGCCGTCGGCCAGCGCGCTGTCGTAGGCGCGCTCGGCGGTGCGGGCGGCGTCGTCGAGCCGGCCGTGCTCGCGCAGGGCGTGGCTCGCGTACACGAGCAGCTTGTCGCGGGTCCCGGCGACCGCTTCCGGCCCGGCGGCCGTGACCTGGTCGAGCAGTTCCTCGACGGCGGCGACCGCCTCGCCGGTCCGTCCGATGTGGGCCAGGGCGTTGCTGCGGCTGGTCGCCAGCATGGTCCGGACCGGCAGCGGCAGCCCGGTGCCGTCCCCGATGCCGGACGTGAGCGCCAGCGCCTCGTCCGGGAGCCCGGCGTAGGCCAGCGCGTCCGCCTCGGCGACCGCGAACAGGACGCCGACCGGCGCCCCGGCGGGATACCGGGCGGACTGCCGGCGCAGCACCTCCCGGGCGGCGGGCAGGTCGTAGCGGCCCCAGAGGACCACCTTGTGCAGGGTCACCGCGAGCAGGGCGGCGTCCCTGCCGGGCGGGGTGCGGTCCAGCGCGTGGCGCAGGACGGTCACGGCCTCGTCGGTGCGCCCGGTCTCCCAGAGGGTGACCGCGAGGACGAGAGCGGCGCCGGCGGCGACCTCCGGGTGAGCGGTCCAGGCCTCGGCGACCCGGTCCAGGCATGCCCGGGCCAGCCGGACGGCGACGTCGGTCGCACCGCCCGCGGCCGCGACCCGGGCCGCGGCCAGCAGCCGTCCCGGCTCGACGACCTCCCCGGCGTCCAGGCTCAGCACGGTGCACCGCACGTGGTCGTGCGGCGCGAGCGCCCTGGCGACCGCGAGGTGCTCGCGAAGCACCGACCGCCGCCGGGCGGGCGACAGCCCTTCCCACAGCACCTCGGCGAACAACGGGTGGACGAACCGTACGGTCTCGGCCGCCCAGGCAGCGATCCCGTGTGTGACCAGGTGCTCCGTTCCGGCGAGGTGCCCGGCCTGCTCGACCTCGCCGTCGTTCGCCCGGCCGGTGGCGGCGAGGAAGTGCCCGGCGGCCACGGCGTCGTCGGGCAGGCCCCGCAGGCGCGTCGGCAGGAGGCTGCGCAGCCCGGTCGGGATCGGCAGCGGCCGGACAGCGTGCCAGCCGACGGTCGAGCGGTGCAGCGCGCCGCTGTGGCGTGCGCTGTCGAGCAGCTGGGTGACGAAAAGCGCGTTCCCTCCGGTACGGCGCCACACGTCGTCGACCACACCGGCGTCCACGGGCCCGTCGAGCATCGTGTGGACCAGCTCCTCCGTCGATGTCCGGTCGAAGGGCCCGACAGTCAACACGACGGTGCCCGACGACGCCGCGAGCTCGGCCACGACATGCGGCACCCGACCGTCCGTGGTCCGTACGGTGCCGACCAGCGTGCGGCCGGCGTCCCGGGCGACCCGCACCGCGACCGCCAGCGAGACCTCGTCGCATCCGTGCAGGTCGTCGACCGCGAGCACCGCCCCGGCCGGGACCGCGCGCAGCACCTGGGCGACCATCTCCGCGAGCGACGTCGTAGCCGGGTCGACCAGGTGCGCCAGCGCCGCCAGCGGGACGTGCGACAGCCCCCGCGTACCCCAGGCGCGAACCGAGGGCAGCGCGGTGCACACGGCGTCGAGCAGCCACGTCTTGCCCACCCCGGCCTCGCCGCTAACCAGCACCACATCCGTCCGCGAATCACGCACCGCGGACAGGACCTCACCGAACTCCCGCGCCCGGCCGACCATCGTCATGCCGGAATCTTCCCGCACCCCAGGTGAGCCGAGTGTGATCCCATGTGGACCACCACCGACCGCGCACTCAGCGGCGATCTTGCGTGAACTGTGGGTACGACACGCCTGAATCGGGCAGAACGGCAACAGTTCGCGCAAGATCGTCGTGGTGGCTGGGCGCGGTGTCCGTCGGCTGGTGTAGCTTGCGCGCCATGCCGACTGCCGCCACGTACGCCGCCGACCAGAGTTCCGGTGGCTGGGCCGTGCTGGAGGCGGCGTTGGAGCGCAACTCGGTCGAGGACGTGATGGGCTGGGTGGCCGGCGCGGCCGAAGTCCAGCGGCTGGCGGCTTTCACGGAGCTCACCAGCTACGTCAGGCGCAACAAGGAGCAGCCGTCCTGGTGGCACCCCCGTAAGCCGGCGGTCCTGGCACTGGCCGGGATCGGTTGCGCGCCCGACGCCCGCCGGGCCACGGCCGCCGTGTTCGCCCACGGGGCGTGGCGGAAAGGCACCTACGTCCTCCCGGCCGAGTCAGCCGTCACGGTGCTGCGTGCGCGCCCCATCACCTGGCTGCCCGAGCTCGCCGCCGGGGTCGTGGCGGGTTTGGACGCGCGCCCCTGGGACGAGTGGCCGCTGGCCGACGCGCTCGTCCGGGAGGCCGGGCTGCCGGTGCCGGCTGAGCCGTCATTCGCGATCGGCTGGTGGCGGCACGTCCACCGAGGCGAGCACGCACATCAGGCGCTGGCAGACGACCCGTGGCGGCCCGTGCTGCTCCCGCTGGTCCTGCGGCACGAGGGGTTCGGCGAAGCGCTGGCTCGCAACGGCGCACGGATCGAGGACACCTTGCGCCGGCTCGCCGCCGCCGACCCGGCGGCCGCGGGTGTGGTGCGTTCAGGCTGCCGGATCCGGCTGCTGCTCGGCGGTACGCCCACCGCAGTGCGGCCGTACGTACGCCTGCACGACGCGATCCCGGCCGACACCGGTGACCTCGCGGCGGGACTCACCGACTACCTCTCTCTGCTGCACTCGCCGCACAGCACCGTCGCCGGGCTGGCCCAACGCGCCCTGTGCGCCGCAGACGAGGCCGGCCTGCTCGAACTCGACACGCTGCGCGACGTCGCGGCGACGATGCTGGCCCGCGACGAGAAGAAACTGCGCCAGACCCAGCAGGTATGGCTGCGCGCCGCCGCCCGCCGCCGTCCCGCCCACCGCGCCGAGCTGCTCGCCCTGCCCGACCCGCCAACGGCCGCCGAGCAGCCGCAGCCGCAGCCGGCGCCCGCGCCGCACGTGCCCGCGCTGCACCGCGTCGGCACGGTCGCCGAGCTCGCCGAGGAGGTCGCCGCGCTGCTCCACGGCGACCTGACTCCGGTCACCATGGAGCGGGTGATGGCGGGCCTGGTGACGGTCGCGGCCGGGGACAGGACGGCGGCGGCGCGGGCGCTGGGCCCCGTCGTAGCGCGACAACAGGACTGGCTGAATCCCCTGCGGGACATGGACCAGACCCTGATCTGGTGCGCGCTGGCCGTCATGGGCGGCTCGCCGCAGCTGGCGGCCAAGGCCCGGCCGGCGGTCGCCGACGCGCAGCGCCGTACGCAGGCCGGTGGCCCGCTCGCGCCGCTGCACCCGCACGGCGACTTCACCCCCGCCTGGCTGCTGCAGCACCGGCTCGCCGAGATCGCCGCGCACGGCCCCGCCGCGCCGGTGCCGGTTCTGCTGGCCACCCCGACCGAGGCCAACGGTCACCTCGATCCGGCCGAGCTGGCCGGCCGGCTGGCCCGGTACGAACAGGCGGGCCACGAGCCCTGGCCGACCGACCTGGCGCAGGCGCTGCTGCGGCTGCCCAGGTCTGCCGACCCGGCTGCGGCCGCCGCGGCCGGGCGGCTGCGCTCACCGGCCGGGATCGCGCTGGCCCGGCGGCTGCGCGACGGCCACCCGGACCCGGTCGCCACCCGCGTGGTGCAGGCCCCGAACCTGTGGGGTGTCGGACCGGCGGCCCGGGGCGTGGTGGCGCTGGCCCCGCCCGCCGACGCCGGCCCGGTCGAACGCAGGCTGTTCACTCTCATCCCGCCGCAGCGCGTGTGCCGCCAGCCGTCCGGTGACCCCGCCACCTGGGCGGCGATGATGCCGTCGCACCGGGACGCCGTGGCCGCCTGGCTGCTGCCGAACATCGAGGGCCGCGGCATGGCGGTGCTGCTGCCGATGCTCGCCGAGATGAGCGGGCCCATCGGACCCGCGCTGCCGCTGGCGGTCGCGTACGCGCTGGCGGCCGGGCATGCCGTGGACCGGGCCGCGGTCGTCGACGCCCTGCTCGGCTTCGACGCGGCCCTGGACCGCGCCGCGGTCGGCCGGGAGTTCGGCTGGCTCGGTGCGGCCGGGCTGGTGAAGGCAAAGCGGGCCGCCACCGCGCTCGGCGACGCCGCGCGGGCCGGTGCGGTCGCTGGGGTGTGGGAACTGTGCCGGGCCGCGCTGCCGGAGCTGCTGCGCGCCGAGAGCCCGCTGCCCGGGGTCGCCGACGTGGTCGAGGTCGCCTGCCGCTGCGCGGTGGCGCTGGGGGTACGCGGTCCGATCGCGGCGGTGGACGCGGCAGCCGCCCGCGGTGGTTCGAGCCGGGTGGTCGTCGAGGCGCGCAGGCTCGCCGCGGCACTGGCCCCGTAGCCGCGGTTCCGGCCCTTGATCCGGCGGCGGGGCGGTCACGTCGCCAGCGGGGTGCTGCCCGGCTCTGCGACGGGCCTATTAATGTGGCGGCCCGAGCGGTGGGTGTGAGCGCGGGCGGGCTAGCGTGGCGGGCATGTCGGCCCGTCATTCGCACTGCTCCTACTGCGGGAGCGCCTTCGCCGCAGACCTGGCCTGGCCGCGCCGGTGTGCTGCCTGCGAGCAGGTCAGTTATGTGAATCCGGTGCCGGTCGCGGTCGCCGTGCTGCCGGTCGGCGACGGCCTGCTCGGCGTGCGGCGTCTCATCCCGCCGGGGGCGGGCCAGGTGGCGCTGCCGGGCGGTTTCATTGATCTGGGCGAGTCGTGGCAGGCGGCGGTCGTCCGCGAGCTGTGGGAGGAGACGGGCATCCGCGCCGGCGCGGCCGAGGTGAGCCTGTACGACACGCTCAGCGCCCCGGACGGCACCCTGCTCGTGTTCGGGCTGCTGCCGCCCCGCGACGTCGCCGACCTGCCCGCGCCGGTCGCCAATGCCGAGTCGGCGGGCTGGGAACTGGTCACGGCGACCACTCCGCTCGCGTTCAGCCTGCACACCGCCGTCGCGGCCCGCTATTTCGGCGGGTCCGCCGGTTAGGACGGCACAGGCTACCGGCACTTTTGTCGATCTATATAAAAGTTCGAACATTTGCAGTAGAAGATATGGACACGGTGAGTGAAAGCTCGTAACGTGTGCGACACCCAGCCGAGTCTGTCCTGATCAAGGTCGAGTTCGGTCCGGCGCGTCCATCGCCCCGGTGGCCGTCGGCGCGGTCGCGGCGGCGCCTCGATCATGATGAATCGGAGGCCGTCATGGCAGGCCACTCGCGGCGTGCGGTGGTGTCCGGCGTGGCCGCCGTCGGTGCGGCGGCGCTGCTCGGCGGATGCACCGGCGGGCAGGCCCCGCCGGCGGCGCAGATCCTGGCCGGTGACGCCGCCAACCCGAACGCCGCCCCGGGCAGGCGTGTCGTGATCGGTTTCTCCGCGCCGGCCGCCGATCACGGTTGGTTGGCCGCGATCACCAACAATGCCAGGCGGCAGGCTCGGACGTTCTCGGACGTGGAGTTCAAGATGGTCGCGGCGGGCGCGAACGTTGCCGCCCAGCGCGCGGCGCTGTCCACGCTGATCGCCGAACGGCCCGACGTGATCGTCGTGCTGCCGTACGACGGCAAGGAACTCGACGGGTTCGGCGTCGAAGCCATGCGCGCCGGCGTGCCGGTGGTCAACCTCGACCGGGCCTTCCCGAACCCCGCGGCGTTCCGGCTGCAGATCAAGGGCGACAACTACGGCATGGGGGTGGCCGCCGCCCGGTACATCATCGGGCGGCTCGCGACCCGGAAGGTGGACCGGCCGGTCATCGGCGAGATCGCCGGGCTGGACTTCCTCGAACTGACCCAGGAGCGATCCCGCGGGTTCAGGGACACGCTGGCCGCGGCGGGCCTGTCGGTCGCGAACCGGCGCGCTGCCGGGTTCACGGCGGACACCGGCCAGCGCGAGGCCGCGCACCTGCTGCAGGCCCTGCCGCACCTGCACGCCGTGTGGAACCACGACGACGATCAGGGCGTCGGCGTGCTGGCCGCCGTCGAGGCCGCCAAGCGGGGTGAGTTCTTCATGGTGGGCGGCGCCGGGTCGCGGCAGGCGATGCAGACGATCAAGGCCGGTGGCACGGTGCTGGAGGCCACGGTCACCTACAGCCCGTCCATGGCTTCGTCGGCGATCCTGCTGGCCAGGCTGATCGCTCAGCAGCGGGGCCTGGCCGACCTGGCCGAGTTCGAGGTGCCCAAGGAGATCGTGCTGGCATCGGAGACGATCACCAGGGACAACGCCGACGCCTATCTCCACTTCGGATTCTGATAGGCCGGCCTCACGACGACCGGCCGCCCCGGCCGGAATGCACGGCACAGCAAGACGCCCGCGGATCCGCCGCGCGGCGAACCGGCGTGAATCGGCGCACGCCCTGTCGGTATTCGTACTGCGGGAAGAGAGCACCGATCCATGTGTTGCCCTGCCATCACGGCCGGCCGTGTCCTGGGAGCCGGTTGTGACCGTCGTTGACCGGCCTACCGCCCGGCTCTGGACCAAGCCGCCGCCGCTGCCGCACCGTCCGCCCCGGCGCAGCCTCCTGCACCGGGAGAGCGTCGCGGGTTACCTGCTGCTCACCCCGTGGCTGACCGGGCTCGCCGCGATCACCGTCGCGCCGGTCCTCTACTCGCTCGCCCTGAGCTTCACCGACTACAACGTCATCACCGGCGAACTCACCTGGATCGGTCTGGCCAACTACGAGCGGATGTTCACCGCCGATCCCCGGTACTGGCGCTCGGTGCAGGTCACGGTCGTGTTCGTCGCCGTGTCGGTGCCACTGAAACTGCTCGTCGCGTTCGCGGTCGCGGCGCTGCTCAACGGCCGCCGCCGCGGCGCGGGCACGCTGCGGGCCATGGTCTACCTGCCGTCCCTGCTGGGCGTGAGCGTCGCGCTGGCCATCACCTGGCGCACCATGTTCGACACGGGCGGCGCGGTCAACCAGGTCCTGGGCGTGTTCGGCGTGCCCGACCGGTCCTGGGCCACCGAGCCGGACACGGCGCTGTTCACGCTGATCCTGCTCGCCGCCTGGCAGTTCGGCGGTCCGATGGTGATCTACCTGGCCGCCATGCGGCAGATCCCCGCCGACTACGCCGAGTCGGCGCGCATCGACGGGGCGGGCCGGTGGCGGATCCTGCGCAGCGTCACCCTGCCCACGTTGTCCCCGGTCATCCTGCTCACCGTGGTCATGGAGACGATCGCGGCGTTCCAGGGCTTCACGGCCGCGTTCGTGTTCGGCGACGGCGGCGGCGGTCCCGAGGACGCGACCCTGACGTACACGCTGTACCTGTACCTGCGCGGGTTCGCCGGGCTGGAGATGGGCTACGCCTCGGCCATGGCCTGGGTGTTCCTGGTCGCGGTGGGGGCGCTCACCGCGCTCATCTTCTGGACCAGCCGCTGGTGGGTCCACTACCCGGGAGGCCGACCGTGAGCGTCTCCGCCGTCACGCCGGGCCCCGGCCGGCTCGCCCGCGCCGCGGCCACCGCCGCCACGGTCGCCGTCGTGCTGGTCCTCGTCTACCCGCTGCTGTGGATCCTGGCCTCGTCGCTGCGGTCCGTCGGCGAGACGGCGACCGGCCTGAGCCTGTGGCCGCAGGAGTTCACCTGGTCGAACTACACCGCCGGCTGGTCCGGGAGCAACGGGGTCGGCTTCGGCACATTCTTCGTCAACAGCACCGTGGTCGCCGCCGGGGCGGTGGTGGGCAACGTCGTCACCTGCCTGCTGGCCGCGTTCGCCTTCGCCCGGCTGCGGTTCCCGCTGCGCCGGTTCTGGTACGCCGTCGTCATCGGCACGCTGCTGCTGCCCCAGCACGTGCTCATGGTCCCGCAGTACATGCTGTTCCGGGAACTCGGCTGGCTGAACACCCCGCTGCCGCTGATCGTGCCGAAGCTGCTGGCCACCGACTCGTTCTTCATCTTCCTCATCGTGCAGTTCCTGCGCTCGCTGCCGGAGAACTACGACGAGTACGCGCGCACCGACGGCGCGAGCCCGCTGCAGCTGTTCCGGCACGTGATCCTGCCGCTGAGCCGCCCGGCGATCACCGCCACGGCGATCCTGTCGTTCATCTGGACCTGGAACGACTTCTTCCCCCAGCTGGTCTACCTGCCGCTGGTGGAGGACTCCACGGCGCCGTCCGGGCTGCACCAGTACGCGATCGCGGGCGGGCTCAGCTCGCCGGGGCCGATGTTCGCGATGTGCGTGCTGTCCCTGCTGCCGGTGTTGCTGTTCTTCCTCGCCTTCCAACGACTGTTGACGACGTCCTCGGCGACCTCCGGCCGGATGGCGGCTCAACTGCCGCGCCCCCGCGGTCGCCGGTAGCGGTCCGTCCGGCGGCCGCTCGCGCAGGATCGGCCGGGTTCCGTGCGATACCGGAACCCGGCCGGCGCGTCAGGTCACCCGGCGTGGAACGGGTGAACCGTGCCGGACGTGCGGGCCTGCTCGGCCGCCCAGACCACGCGGTGGCTGGCCAGGCTCGCGGCCGCGTCGGAGTGCAGCGCCGACGCCTCGCCGCTGGCCACGGCCTTCAGGAAGGCGTCCATGATGCCCTCGTCGCCGCCGCCGTGCCCGTCACCGGCACTCGCGCCGTCGAGCGTGCCGGTGTCGATGGTGTGCTGCTCGCCGGTGCGGAAGTCGGTGACGTGCAGCAGGCGGCCGTCGCCGTCGACGTAGCCGTGGGTGCCGAACAGGCGGGTGCGGCGGTGCTCCATCGGGGTGAACGCGGTCATGGTGAATGTGCAGGTCGCGCCGTCGGGGAACTCCATCGCGACGACCTGGTGGTCGACGACGTTGTTGTCGCTGCCGTAGACGCAGCGCCCGTACGGGCCGGTGCGCAGCGCGGCGTCGATACCGGCCTCGGTGTGGTCGGTCGTGACCGCCGACAGCGGCCAGAACTCGCGGGCCGGGTCGCCCAGGCAGGACCGGTAGAGCCGGGGAGCCGAGTACGGGCAGGTCCGTTCGAGGGGACAGTCCAGGCAGTTGTCGGCCGCCTCGGCCGGGCGCTGCTCGGCCCGGAAGTGCGAGAGCCCGCCGAAGGAGCTGACCCGGCTCGGGGCCGCGCCGATCAGGTACAGCAGCCAGTCGATGTCGTGGCATGACTTGGTGAGCAGCAGTGGCGCGGAGGTCTCCGAGTTGTTCCAGTGCCCGCGGACGAACGAATGCGCGAAGTGCCACCACCCGATCGGCTCCAGGTGCTGCACGTTGACGAGCTTGCCGATGGTTCCGCCGTCGAGCAGCCCTTTCAGTGCCCGGGTGTACGGCGTGTAGCGCAACACGTGGCAGACGGCGAGCATGACCCCGGCCTCTTCGACAGCGGCGGCGATGCGCAACGCGTCGGGCTCCGTGGTGGCCATCGGCTTTTCCAGGAGTATGTGATATCCCAGCGCGGCGAAGGCCACGGCCGCGTCGGCGTGCATGCGGTCCTGGGTCGCGATCACCGCGGCGTCGCCGAGCGGCCCGGCCGCGGCCAGGTCGGCCCAGCCGGTGAAGACCTGGTCGGCGGGCAGCCCGAACTCGGCGGCGAAGGCCGCGCGGCGGGCGGGGTCGGGTTCGGCGACGGCCACCACCCGGGCCGCCCCCGTGGCGGCCGCGCGGCGGGCGTATCCGATGCCGCGCAGTCCGGCACCTGCCACGACCAGCCGCACCCCGTCTACAGTCACCTCAGCCATCCCGTGGAGGAGTTACTTTTGAAGGTCTCCATAATTAGTAACATGGCAACGCGGTGCGCAAAAGGGGGCCGGTGGTGACCGAACAGCTCGCAGGTGGGGATCTCTCGCGGTTGCGGCAGCTCAACGCCCTTGCGGTGGTGCACGTGCTGCGCGGCCGGCCGGCGCTGACGCTGACCGAGCTGTCGCGCGACACGGGCCTGTCCCGGCCCTCCACCGAGGACGTGGTGCTGCAGCTGCAGAGCCAGGGCTGGCTGGAGGAGGTGCAGCCCGCGCCCGGGGTGATGGGCCGCCCGGCCCGCCGCTACCGGTTCCGCGCCGACGCCGGCCGGGTGCTCGGCGTCGACATCGGCGGGCACACCATCCGGGTGCTGGCCGCCGACCTGGACGGCGAGGTCGGGCACACGGTGCGCGTGCCCGTGGCGATCACCGCGGGCCGGGCCGAGCGCCTGCGCGCGGTCGACGCGGCCGTCGAGCAGTGCCTGTCCGCGGCCGGGTTGACCGGCGCGGACATCTGGGCGACCACGGTCGGCACCAGCGGTTTGGTCGACGCCGCCGGCCGGGTCGTGCTGTCGGTGGCGTTCCCGGAGTGGACCGGCGTGCAGCTGGCCCAGCACGTGGGGCGGCTGGTCGGCGGCACGGTGCTGGTGGAGAACGACAGCCGGCTGGCCGCGCTGGCCGAGACCTGGCGCGGGGTCGCCCGGTACGCCCAGCACGTGGTCTACCTGCTGGCGGGCCTGCGTACGGGCACCGGCCTGATCATCGACGGCAAGCTGCACCGGGGCTTCGCGCAGGCGGCGGGCGAGATCGGGGCGCTGCCCGAGCTGGGCTGGATCCGGGCGCAGGAGCATCTGCGCTCGTGGACCGGCGCGCCCGCCGGCACCGACCCCGACGACCTGGCCGGGTACGTGTTCGCGAGCGCCCGCGAGGGCGACCGCAAGGCGGTGGCCGTGGTCCGCCGCTACGCCAAGGAGCTGGCGCTGGGCGCGTCGGCGCTGGTCCTGGCGCTGGACCCGCAGCTGGTGGTGCTCGGTGGCGGCTTCTCCCGCTCGGCCGACGTGCTGCTCGAACCGTTGCGCCGGGAGATCGAGAAGCGCTGCGTACGCATCCCGGAGATCGTCACCTCGACGCTCGGCGACGAGTCGGTGGCGCTCGGCGCGGTGAAACTCTCGCTGGAACATCTGCAGGAGCACCTGTTCGACGTGCGCACCGGAGTGGCCGCACCCGTGCGACCAGGGCGTTGATGCATCGGCACGCAGAGCTGAAAACGGACCGGCGTCCACATTGCACGCCGGGAGTGCTACGGTGACCAGGTGACGCTGGTGGTGCAGGTCAACTCCAGCCCTCGCCGGAGCAGGCGGCTGCGCTAGCGGCGACGCTGCGGGCGTGCAACACCGCGGCGTCGCAGGTGGCCGTCGTGGCCCGCCAGTCCGGCGTGTACCGCAACTACGACCTGCGCAGGCACGTCTACCAGGCCGTCAAGGACGATTATCGGCTCGGTGCGCAGGCGGCCCAGCACGTCATCAAGAAGGTCAGCGACGCCTACAGGACGTTGAGAGCGAACATCAGGGCGGGGAGACCGACCTGGTCCACCGCGACGGCAGGTGGTTCCTCTATGCCAGCGTCGAGGCACCCGATCCGCAGCTGATCGATCCCGTCGGTTTTCTCGGCGTGGACATGGGCATCGCCAACATCGCCTACGACTCCGACGGCAATCGCCACGCCGGGACCCGCCTCAACGCCTACCGCCGCCGGCAACAACGACTGCGTGCCCGGCTGCAACGCAAAGGCACCAAATCGGCCAAGCGGCTGCTGGCCCGACACCGCCGTAAGGAAGCGCGGCACGCCGCGAACGTCAATCACATCATCGCCAAGACCATCGTGACCGAGGCTGCACGCACCGGCCGCGGCATCGCCGTCGAGAAGCTGACGGGGATCCGCGACCGGGTCCGGCTCCGAAAGCCCCAACGGGTCACACTCAGTTCATGGTCGTTCGGCCAGCTCGGCGCGTTCCTGACCTACAAAGCGTGCCGGGCAGGTGTACCGCTGGTCCACGTCGACCCGCGATACACCTCCCAGACCTGCAATCGGTGCGGGCACCGCGACAAACGCAACCGTCCCGACCAGGAAACATTCGCCTGTCGATCGTGCGGGGTCGTTGCCCGTGCCGATCACAATGCAGCCCTCAACATCGCCCGACGCGGCGTTGAGGACTGGGGCGCAGTCAATCGCCCGCACGCGGCCTGACCTCGCAGCCAGCGAGGAGGAGACCCGCAAACCCGGCCATCAGGGCCGGGTAGTTGACATGTGGAAAGCAGTGGCACGGGGGTGCGGTCGGTGTCGGTGACCAACAACGGCACGACGCTCTACCTGTGCGTCAAGGGCACCGGCCTGAACGTGCTCGGGCAGTTCTTCCTCAACACCGACAACAACACCGGCACCGGCTACAACGCCGCCGGTTGGACCAACCCGTCCGGCGGCGACTACATGCTGGAGAACGCCAACCTGTACGACCACGGCGGCAGCGGCTGGTCCTGGACCCCGCTGGGGGCGATGACGTTCGTCCGCAACGACACCGTCATCGAGGCCGCCGTACCGCTGGCGAGCGTGGGCCTCGCGCCCGGAGCCCAGTTCCGCCTCGGCTACATCAAGAACAACACCACCGACCGCCTCCCGGCAGCAACCGGCACCTTCCCCACGGTGACCCTGCTCAACTGACCCCGAAGGTCAAGAAGGGCACCTTCCTCCACGCATGGCGATGGGAAGGTGCCCTTCCTCGGGTCAGGCGCGGTGGCGGCCGGGGGGTGTCGCGGTCGCCGTCGCGAGGCCGGGGACCAGGGCGGGGTTCTCGTCCCGGTCCGGAGCGGACAGGCCGAACTCGTGGAAGCGGTCGCCGCGGGTGGGCTGGTCCGGTTCGGGCGTCGTCCGGTTGGTCGGGACCAGCAGGGCGACGATCACCGCGGCCGCGGCGACGGCGGCGAGCACCAGGAAACCGGTGGTGTAGCCGGCCGCGGTGGGCAGGCCGCCGGGCTGGGTGTGCGAGGTGACGATCGCGGCGACGACGGCGATGCCGATGGAGCCGCCGATGGTGCGGATGTTGGTGTTCATGCCGGTGGCGATGCCCGTCTGGGCGGGGTCGGCGCCCTGGACGATGAGGCTCGTCAGGGCCGCGTACGCGATGCCGAGCCCGAGCCCGAACACGGCGCCGCCGCCGGCGAGCTGCCACGGGGCGTCGTTGAGCAGACCGAAGCCGGCACACGCGGCGGAGATGAGCGCGGAGCCCGTGACCAGCTGCGCCTTGAACCCGACGGTGCGGTGGATCGGGCCGCTGACCAGTCCACCGACTGCCATGGCCACGAGCATGGGCAGGATCAGCAGGCCTGCCGCGGTGACCGATGCGCCGAAGCCGTATCCGGCGCTGGCCGGGGTCTCCAGGAACTGAGGCAGGAAGGTGAACGCGGCGATCATCGCGCCGCCGAACAGCAGGGCGACGGTGTTGGTGGTCAGCATCAGCGGCTGGCGCATCATCCGCATGTCGATCAGCGGGTTGGCGGTGCGCGTCTCGACGACGGCCCAGAGCGTGAAGCTCACCACGGCCAGTGCGAACAGCGCGATGGTCACGGGGGCGTCCCAGCCCCAGACCCGGCCCTGGCTGACCGGCAGCAGCAGTGCGAGCAGCCAGGTGGCCAGCAGGGCCGCGGCGGTCAGGTTGATCCGGCCGCCCGAGCGCACGGGTGACTCGGGGATGAACAGGCGGCACAGGATCGCGGTGGCGGTCACGACGATCGCGGGGATCCAGAACAGCCAGCGCCAGCCGAGCGCTTCGGTGATCGGTCCGGCCAGCACGGTGCCGAGTCCGCTGCCCACGGCGATCACGCCGGACAGGGCGCCGATCGCGGAAGGCACGCGGCGGGGTGCGAATTCGTCGCGGATGATGCCGAAGGCGAGGGGGAACACGGCGCCGCCGAGGCCCTGGATGACCCGTCCGGCGATGAGCACGCCGAGGTTCGGGGCGAGCGCGGCGACGACGTTGCCGACGGCGATCGCGATCAGCACGATGACCAGGCTGTGCTGCTTGCCGTTCAGGTCGCCGAGGCGGCCGAGGATGGGGGTGGCGACGGCGGCCGCCAGCAGCCAGGAGATCAGCACCCAGGAGACCGCGGACTGGGTCGTCGCGAGGTCGTGCTGGATCACCGGGAGCACGGGGCTGACCAGCGACTGCAGCATCGACAGGGAGATCGCGGCCAGCGCGAGCAGGCTGAAGGTGACGGTGGTGGAGCGGTCAGGAGAAGTTGCCATGGTGCGTGTCCTCATCTCGCGGCGGGGAGCGCTCGTCGGCGCATCGTCCGGCCGCGGATATACTGAGAGTGGTCCTCCACATATCCGGAGGGTTACTATCACTATAGTGATAGCCGGTCTCCGTTTGCAAACGCGATGAGGGGAAGGACACCGTGAACGACCTGGCCCGGCTCAGGACACCCCGGCCGCACCGTGCCGACGCCGGACGCAACTTCGACGCGATCCTGGCCGCGGCGCGTACGGCGTTCACCGAGCTGGGTGCGGACGCGCCGCTGGACGAGATCGCCCGGCGGGCCGGGGTCGGCATCGCCACCCTCTACCGCAACTTTCCCACGCGTGAGCAGCTCATCGAGAACGTCTACATCACCGAGGTGGAGGCGGTCGCCCAGGCCGCGGTCGACGGCGCGAGCCTCGACCCGTGGGGGGGTCTGACCAGGTGGCTGCGCCGCTATGTCGACTACGTCGGGGCCAAGCGGGCGCTGATCACCGGACTGAACCGCGACTCGGCGACCTTCCAGGCCTGCCGCGACGAACTGTTCGCGGCGGGAAGCCCGCTGCTGGAAAGGGCCCAGCGGGACGGCGCGGTGCGCCCCGACGTGACCATCGTCGACGTCATGTGGCTGGTCAGTGGGGTCGCGGGAGTGGGCGGCGATCCTGACCGGCGTGAGAAGGTGCTGGCGGTGGCGCTCGACGGCCTTCGTTTCACGGGCGGCGACAAGCCCTAGCAGGCCCATCCGGAACGGGCGTCGAGCGGCGGCCGACAGGTGATCGCGGCAGGCCCGGCTACCAGGCCGAGCAGAGAATCTCCGCGGTCATCGCGGGATCGGGGGCGCGTCCCAGTCCGCGTGTCTGGCCATCGCTCGCAGGGCCACCCGGGCGGGGGTCAGCCGCATGACGGTGTTGCGCAGTCTCACGGCCACGGGGTTCGTCAGCTGCTGGCCGATCCGGCCGATCTGCGTGGCGGCGCGGGCGACCTGCTGCGACCGGGGACGTCGCTGCCGGTCGTATTCGGCCAGTGCGGCGGGGATGTCGTCCTCGGGTCCGCAGAGCGCGGCGAGCACCACCGCGTCCTCGATGGCCTGGTTGGCCCCCTGCCCCAGGTTCGGCGTCATGGCGTGCGCGGCGTCGCCGAGCAGTGCCACGTTGCCGTGTACATAGGACGGCAGGGCAGTGCCGAGATGGCGCAGGTCGGTGCGGATCACCGTGGCCGGGTCGGTGGCATCGAGCAAGCTGGGCACGGGAGCGTGCCAGTCGCCGAAGCGTGCCCGGACGGCCGCCATCTCGTCGTCGACGCGGAAGCCGGCGGGGGCGTTGACGGCGGCGAACCAGTAGATCCGGCCGTCGCCGAGCGGGACGGTGCCGAACTCGGCACCGGGTCCCCAGCTGATCGCGGCGGCGCGTTCACCGGTCCAGGGTCCGGTGACGCCGAGCCATGCCGTCGAGCCGGAGTGGACCGGCTCCGGGTGATCGGGCCACAGCTGTGCGCGTACCGCGCTGTCGATGCCGTCCGCGGCCGCCACGAGCGCGGCCTGCGCGGTCACCGTCCTGCCCTCGTACTGGTAGACGACGTGATGCCCGACGTCGGACTGTCGGGCGAGTCCCGTCACCTGCGCTCCGGTGACGATCGTCCCGGCAGGCAGTGCCGCGCGCAGGATCTCGTGCAGCGACGCCCGGTGGATGCCCAGCGCGGTGGTGCCCAGCAGCCGGGTCATCTCTTCCGCGTCGATACGCGAGATCCAGCGGCCGGACGAGGTGCGGGTGCCGCCCGGCGCGTCGGCCTGTCCGGCGGCCCGGACGGCGTCGCCGACACCGAGCGCGTCGAGCCCGCGCAGGCCGTTGGCCATCAGGGTCAGGCCCGCGCCGACCTCGCCGAAGGCGGTCGCCCGCTCCAGCACGGTGACCTGCCGGCCGCGCCGGTGCAGTCCGATGGCCGCGCACAGCCCGCCGATGCCCGCGCCGATGACGATCGCGTCCATGCCACTCCTCTTCTACACCTGTAGAAAGGGCATACTACAGGCGTAGAAAGCGAGGGTCCACGTGGTCACCCGGTACGCCGTCATCACCGACGCCGCCATCGCGCTCGTCGCCGAGCAGGGCATGCGCGGCCTGACCCACCGGGCGGTCGACGCGCGCGCGGCACTTCCGGCGGGCACGACCTCCGCGTACTACCGGACCCGCAAGGCCCTGATCGAGGCGCTCGTGCAGCGGCTCGCCGACCTCGACGCGGCCGACCTTTCGGCGGGCAGCCTGCCGAGCGACGACGTGCCGGCATACGCCCCGGAACTGAGCGAGGCGGACCTGGACGGGATCGCGGCCGCGACCGGCGCGCTGCTGGACCGGTGGCTCACCGACGGGCGCAGCCGTGCCCTGGCCCGGTACGCCTGCGTGCTCGAAGCGACCCACCATCCGGAGCTGCGTGACATCCTCGGCCACGGCACCGCTTCACGCGTGCAGGCGCGCGCCATGCTGGCCGCCGCGGGTGCCGCGGACCCGGACCGGGCCGGCGACCATTTCGTGGCCTTTGTGGACGGGCTGCTGTTCGACCGCCTCGCCGGGGCGGGCGCACTGACGGCCCCGCCGCCCGGCACCCCCGAGAGCCGGACCGACCTCACCACCGCCGTACGATCCCTCCTCCACGCCCTCACCACCACCCCACCCGCCCACCACCAGCCCCGACGCGAGCGCCGCGCAGCGCGCGGTTAAGAAGGTGCCCTTCCTCTACGTATACCGATAAGAAGGTGCCCTTCCTTCGAGGGCGGCGGGGCGGGTGGGGGATCGGTACGATGCGCACCGTGATCTCGATCCGGCCGCTGGAGCGCATCCGTGTTCTGCTCGTGCTGACTTTGGCGGCGATGCTGGCGAGTCAGCTGCTCGCTGACGGCGTGCTTGCCGGCAGTCTGTGGGAAGGGCCGTTGCGGGCGGCCGCGCCGCTGGGCGGACTCGGCGTGCTGGTCTTCATGTTCATCCGCCGTTCCGGGAGCGCCGCGGCGTTCACCGTGACGGGGCAGGCGTTCGTCACGTCGTCGCACATGTCGCGGCTGCTGGGCTTCGGGCTGCTGCTCGTGTCGGGCCGCACCGCCTTCGGTGAGTGGGACGGTCACGGACCCGGCATGACACTGCTGATCACGACATCCGTCGTGTGCGTCACGGTCGTCGCGGTGCTGATCTGGCGCGGCCTGCCCGCGCTGGAACTGCGTGCCGAAGGCATCAGGCTGACCGGACCCGGCGGCGCGGACATCCCCTGGGAGGCGCTGACTCCCGGATTCCCGCACCGTCCCGCGCCGTCGAGCTGGAGTCTCGCGCTGACCGTCGCCCGGCCCGATCTCCTGCCCGCGCGTATGCGCGGCCGAGCCTTCATGCCGCTCGGCTGGGACACCCACCCGTATCTCGTGGTGGACGCGATCAGGTGGTACGTCGACCACCCCGAAGACCGTGCCCGCATCGGCACCCAGGACGAACACGACCGGCTCGTATCGGCGCTCGACCGGGTGTGACGCCTGCGGCGGCCGCGACGCCGACGTGAAGAACCGCCTGCCCACCGGTCGATCGGCGGGCAGGCGGTGCACGGGATACGGGTCAGGCCGCGCCGAAGGTGACGGTCAGCGTGGGCTTGTTGGTGTACTCCCGGCTGTGCAGGCGCTGCTCGTATCCGGCTGCGCCCTCGGTGTTGTCGCGGATCTGCAGGCCGTGGTTGCCGTCGGTGTACAGGCCGGCGACCTGTGCGGTGACGGTCCACTCCACCCAGCCCTTGACCGCGGGCACGGTGGCCGAGGTGCCGGTCGTCGCGGGCTGGTTGCGCCAGGTGACACCGGTCTCGGTCCACGCCCCGGCGAGCCGAACCGCCCGCAGCGTGCGGGTGCCGGCGACCGAGGACACGTACATCCGCAGCTTCGCGTTCGTGACCTTGCAACCGGCGGGCAGGCTCGGCAGTGCGAAGTGCACCAGCGTACGCGCGTCGGCGTTGGCCTTGCTGCGGACCTTGAGGATCGTGTCCTTGGCGTAGTTCGTCGTGGGCCAGCTCGTCGTGATCCACGAGTCGTAGTCGGCGGTCCGGGTCGCCGTGCCCGCCGTGCAGCTCGCGGTGCCGTTGACGGTCACCGACGCCTGGTCGTCCTCGCCGGGCGCGCTGTTTCCGGGCGTCGAGTCCGCGTCGGCCGGGGACGCGGCGGTGACCTGCGCGGTGTTCGTCTTCTGGCCGGTGGTCGCGACCCTGGCGACGAGCTGGAGCGTCGCGTTCGCGGCGGCTGCCAGGCTGCCGACCGACCACATGCCGGTGGCCGCCGTGTACGTCCCCTGTGTCGCGGTCGCGGACACGAACGTCAGTCCCGACGGGAGCTGGTCGGTGACGGCCACGCCCGTGGCCCCGGCCGGTCCGGCGTTGGCGACCCGGACCGTGAAGGTGACATTGGAGCCGACCGGCACCGAGGCGGCCGAACCGGTCACCGTCAACGACAGGTCGGTCATCGGGGCCGGAGGCAGGCCCGCGCCCCAGTCGCGGGTGAAAACGTCGCGGTGGGCGTCGGAGTCGTCGGCGCTGAGATTGCGGGCCGGCGATTCGAACGCGATCAGCCTGCCGTCGCCGGAGATCGACGGATTCGTGGAGCGCTCGTCGCCGCCCGGCCCGCCCGCCCCGGTCGCCCTGCTCACGAAGGTGGTGGTCGCGGACTGGAGGTCGCGGACGAACACGTCGGGGCACGGCCGGTTGGTGCCCTGCCCCGGGTCGTAGCAGGTGTCGAGGTCGTCGGCGCTGAGGTTCATGGCCCGCGACATGAACGCGACGTAGCGCCCGTCGGCGGAGATCGACGGGTCGAACGAGCGCAGCTCCGCCACGGCCCCGGCGGCCCCGTTGGCCCTGCTGGCGAGCGTGGTCCGGCCCTCCTGCGTATCGCGCACGTAGATGCTCTCGGTGTCGAACGAGTCGATGTCGTCGGCGCTGAGGTTGTACGCGTCGGAGACGAACGCGATGTGGCGGCCGTCGGCGGAGATCGACGGGCAGCTCGACGGCCCGCCCGAGGCGAGCGCGCCGTCGACGCCGTCGGCCCTGCTCACGTAGCTCGCCGTGCCGGTCTGCAGGTCGTACACGACGACGTCGAGGTAGCCGTTGTGGTCATCGATCGAGATGCCGTCGGTCTCGAAGGCGACCTTGCGCCCGTCGGCGGAGATCGCCGGACCGCAGGGCCCGATCCGGTAGATGGGCGCGTTGCCGATGTACACGGTGGTGCCGGCCTGGAGGTCGCGGACGAAGAAGTCGGTGCACGGGTGCGGGCCGCCCCCGTCGATGTAGCACTCGTCCTCGTCCTCGGTGCTGAGGTTCGCCCCGCCGGAGGTGAAGGCCACTTTGGTCCCGTCCGCGGACACGGTCGGGTAGTACGAGCTGCCGTCGGAGGCGGCGCCCTGCGCGCCGTTCGCCCTGCTGACGAACGTGGTCGTGCCGGCCTGGAGGTCGCGGAGGAAGATGTTCGAGCACGGCTCGGGCAGGCCCCAGAACAGGGACATGCAGGTGTCCTCGTCCTGCGTGCTCAGGTTTGCGGCGGTCGAGCTGAACGCGACGTAGCGGCCGTCTGCGGAGATCGACGGATCCGTGGACGGGCCGTTCGAGGCCGCTCCGTTCGCGCCGTCGCCGCGGCTGACGTAGGTCGTCGTGCCCGTGGTCAGGTCGCGGACGAAGATGTTGGTGTGGTTGTCGGCGTCGGCGTCGCTGAGGTTGTCGGCGTCGGAGGCGAAGGCCACGTAGCGGCCGTCGGCGGAGAATGACGGGGCCGAGGAGTCACCGTTTCCGGCCGTGCCGGTGGTGGCACGGCTGACCAGGGCGGTGTCGTACGTGGCGGCCCACGCCGGGCTGCCTGGCACGGCCACCAGCGACGCCGCCAGGACCGCGAGCGAGACGCCCACCGGCAGCCTGCGCCGCAGCGCGACCCCGGGATGTTGTCCTCCGGCGCGAGGCACCCGCGACCTGCCTGCGGGTTTCGTAAGTGACATAGGGCTGCTCCGTTCAGTCCATGCGGCGTCCACGCGCATGGACGGGCGTGGTTCGGCCCGCTCGCTATCGGCGAGCCCGCACGCAGAGTAATTGACCGATAACCGAACGTGGCAGCGACACTCTCTGGCTGCTCGTAGCCCTGACCAGCCGCGATGCGAAGCGGGCACCCGAGGGACCGTTCGTTTCCCGTAGCGTCGAGGTTCGGGCAGACGCCGCGCCGATGTCCGCGGCCCTGGCCGTGAGCAGCGAAGACACCCGAGCCTGGTTAAGAAGGTGCCCTTCCTCTACGTATGGCGATGGGAAGGTGCCCTTCCTTACGCGGAGTCGCGGGGGACGAGTTCGGTGGCGAGGACGACGTTCTCGACGGTGTCGGCGCCGTCGATCAGTTCCAGCAGGAGGCGGACGGTCTCCGTGGCGACCTGTTCCAGCGGCTGGCGGACCGTGGTCAGCTTCGGGTGGGTGGACCCGGCGATGGCGGAGTCGTCGAAGCCGCCCACGGCGACGTCCTCGGGGACGCGGCGGCCGCGTTCGCGCAGGACGGCCAGGGCCCCGGCGGCCATCAGGTCGGAGCCGACGAAAACGGCGTCGAGGTCGGGGACGCGGTCGAGCAGTTCACGCATGGCGGCCTCGCCGCTGTGGCGGGAGTAGTCGCCGTGGGCGATGAGCTTCTTGACCGCCTTGCGGCCGAGCACGTCGCAGAAGCCTTCGAGCCGGTTGAGCCCGCCGGGGGTGTCGAGCGGGCCCGTGATCGTGGCGATCTTCTTACGCCCCTGGTCGACGAGGTACTGCGCCATCTGGCGGGCGCCCTCGCGATCGTCGGCGGCGGCGTACGGGATCACGCCCTCGCGGCCGAGGACCGCGCCGCAGGCCACGGCCGGGATGGACAGGCCTTCCAGTTCGCCGAGCAGCGGGTCGCCGGAGTGCGCCGACAGCAGCAGCACCCCGTCGGCGTGACCACCGCGCAAGTAGCGGACCACCCGCTCGCGGTCGCCGTCGTCGCCCGCGACCATCATGACCAGGGCGACGTCGCGCTGCGCCAGCCGCCGGGTCGCGACCCGCAGCAGGACGCTGAAGTTCGGGTCCTCGAACAGCTTCTCCTGCGGCTCGCTCAGCACCATGACCACGGTGCCGGTGCGCTGGGTGACCAGGCTGCGCGCGGCGCGGTTGACGACGTATCCGGTCTCGGCGACGGCGCGGCGGACGGCGGCGAGCGCGGCGGTGCTCACGTACGGGTCGCCGTTGAGGGCACGGGACACCGTGCCCCGGGAGACTCCCGAGGCACGGGCCACGTCGTGGATCGTGGGACGCCGCTTGTTGGTCACAGGCATCAGGATTTCACAGACCCGCCGGACAGGTCCGTTCGCCAGTACCTCTGCATGGTCAGGAACAGCGCGATCAGGGGGATGATCGACAGCAGGGCGCCGGTGATGACGAGGTTGTACAGGGCTGGCTGGTTGGCCCCGGTGGCCAGCAGCGTGTACAGGCCGACGGTGAGCGGGAAGCGCTCGTCGTCGGCGAGCATGATGAACGGCAGCAGGAAGTTGTTCCAGATCGCCACGAACTGGAACAGGAAGATCGTCACCATGCCGGGCAGCATCAGCGGCGCCGCCACCACCCGCAGCAGCCGGTGCTCGCCCGCACCGTCGATGCGCCCGGCCTCCAGCAGCGCGTCCGGGATCGCCGCGGCGGCGTAGATGCGGGCCAGGTAGATGCTGTACGGGTGCAGGATGCTGGGCAGCAGCACCGCCCAGTACGTGTTGGCGAGCCCGGCCTTGGCCAGCAGCAGGTACTGCGGCACCGCGAGCACCACCGCGGGGACCAGGATGCCGCCGATCAGCACCGTGAAGATCGCGTCGCGGCCGAAGAACCGGAACTTCGCCAGGGCGTACCCGGCCAGCACCGACACGGCCGTGGACAGCAGCGCGCCGACGCCGGCGTACAGCGCGGTGTTGGCCATCCACTGCCAGAAGATCCCGTCCCGGTACGCGGACAGGTCGGCGATGTTGTCGAACAGGCCGGTGCCCGGTGCGAACGCGTTGGTGGTGAACAGCTCCCCGCGCGTCTTGGTCGACGCGGCGAGCACCCAGCAGACCGGCAGCAGGCAGTACAGCGCCCCGAGCAGCAGCACCGCGGTGGGCGCGAGACCCAGCGGCCTGCGTACCCCCTTGGTCGTCATCTTTCCTCCCCGAAGGCCTGGCGGCGCACCAGGCGCATGAACAGCAGCGACGGCACCACCGAGATCGCGGCGATGACCAGCGAGGTGGCGGCGGCGCTGTAGAGGTCGCCGGTGACGAACGCGTCGCGGTACACCTTCATCAGCGGGCTCCAGGTGGAGCTGACCGCGTTCGAGATGGGCCGCAGCGTCATCGGCTCGGTGAACACCTGGATCGTCGCGATGATGGAGAACACCGTGGTCAGCACGATCGCCGGGGCCAGGATCGGCACCTTGACCCGCAGCGCGATGGCGAGTTCGCCCGCGCCGTCGATGCGGGCGGCTTCGTAGTAGTCGCGGGGGATGGCCCGCAGCTGGGTGTAGAGGACCAGCATGTTGAAGCCGGTGCCGCCCCAGATCGCCACGTTGACCATGGAGAACATGACGGTGCTCGGGCTGAGCAGGTCCACGTTGTCGAACCCGAAGGCGCGCAGCGTGGCGTGGATCGGGCTGAGGCTGGGCAGGTAGAGGAAGCCCCAGAGCAGGGTGGCGACCACGCCTGGGACCGCGTACGGCAGGAAGATCGCGATGCGGGAGAAGCGGGCCAGCCGCACCCGCGCCGAGTCCAGCAGCAGCGCGAACACCAGCGCGAGGCCGAGCATCAGGACCAGGACCAGGGTGGCGTATCCGAGCACGCGCAGCCATCCTGCCCAGAACTCCCCGTCGGCCACGGCCGTGCGGTAGTTGTCGAGGCCGACGAAGATCTCGGTGCGCGACTTGCGGCCCAGGCCCAGCCCGGAGAACTTCACCTGGCGCAGGCTCAGGTAGGCGGTGTACCCGATCGGCGCGGCGATGAACAGGGTGAACAGCACCACCGCGGGGAACAGGTAGAGGTAGGGGGTGGCGCCCGCGCGATGTGCGCGGGCGCCCCGGTGTGCCTTGGTCATTCGCTCAGCTCGCCAGCGTGAAGCCGGACTTCTTCATGTCGGCGACGGTCGCGTCGTGCATCGCGCCCAGCGCGTCCGTGAAGGAGGACTTGTTCTGCAGCGCCTTGTCGAAGGCGTCCTTGTACGCGCTGTACGCGACGTTCACGTTGGGGCCGAAGGTGAAGCCCCGCGCGGTGCCGGCGATGGTGGTCGCCTGCTGCCAGAAGTCGGTCTGGTTGGCGAAGTACTCCGGCGCGGTGGTCATCAGGGACTGGCCGCTCTTGGCCGCCGGGTAGATCGCGGCCTCCTTGATGAGCAGGTCGAGGGCCTTGGCGTCGGTGTTCAGCCAGGACGCGAACTGCGCGGCGGCCTTCTTGTGCTTGCTGCCCTCGGCGATCGCGATCGACGAGCCGCCCCAGAAGCCGGAGTAGTTCTCCCCGGCGCTCCACTGCGGCAGCGGTGCGATGGCCCACTTGCCCTTGCCGTCGGGGGCGTTGCTGGTCAGCACACCGGGTGCCCAGACCGCGGACGCCCAGCTCAGGATCTTGCCGCCGTTGAGCGCCGCGTTCCACTCCGGCGTCCACGGGGCCTGCGTGTCGACGACGCCGTCCTTGGCCAGGCCGCCCCAGAAGTCGGCGACCTTCTTCGTCGCGTCGTCGTTGATGCCGACCTTCCAGGCCTCGCCGGTGATGGACCACCACTTGCCGCCGGCCTGCTGGGCGAGCCCGGCGAACCAGCCCGGGTCCTTGCTGGAGAAGCCGCCCAGGTAGACCGTCTTGTCCTTGGCGTGCACGGTGCGGGCCGCGGCCGCGTACTCGTCCCAGGTCTTCGGGACCGCGATGCCGTACTTGGTGAACAGGTCGGTGCGGTAGTAGAGCATCATCGGGCCGCTGTCCTGCGGCAGGCCGTAGACGCCGTCGGTGCCCAGGGTCACCAGGTTCCAGATGCCGTCGGAGAACTGGCCGCGCACGGCCTCGACCTCGCCCTTGATGTCGGCGACGGCCTCGGCGGCCACGAACGACGGCAGCATCTGGTACTCGGCCTGCACCAGGTCGGGCGCGGTGCCGGCCTTGGCCGCGGTCAGGAACTTCGCCGCCGCCTCGTCGCCGCCCGCCTGCTTGCTGACGGTGACCTTGATGTCGGGGTGCGCCGCGTTCCACACCGCCGCGATCTTGTCCATGTTGGGGGCCCAGGTCCAGAACGTCAGCTCGACCGGGCCGGTCTCCTGCGGGGTCTCCTCCTGCCCGCCGCTCGAACAGCCCGCTGCCAGGGCGCCGACCAGCACTGCGGACATCACCAACCTGAGCCGCTTCGTACGCATAGGTCCTCCGTCAAAGGCGAATTCTCTGTGAACGTTCACAGTGCGGCACAGTCTGCGCGCCACGTATCCAGCCCGTCAAGACCCCGTGTCCGAGGCGTTACACGCCCGCGGCGGCGCGCCGCGCGGTCCGCATGATCGTCCGACTTGCCTGGCAATTGTGTGTATCTTGAACGACTTTTCGCCCACCTGCCTGGCAAGTCGGGCGATCATGGGGGGACCGCGCGCCGAGCGGGGGCGGCGGGCTCTTTGCGGGACGGAGCGGGTCCGTTACTGTGCACGTTCACAGACGTGCCGTGGTTGTCAGGGGGAGTGGTGTCCGAGAGCGAACATGTGGTGCCGCGGTTGCGCGGGTTGGCCTTCGGCGGCGACTACAACCCGGAGCAGTGGCCGCGCGAGGTGCAGGAAGCCGACGTCGCGCTGATGCGGCAGGCCGGGGTCAACCTGGTCAGCCTCGGCATCTTCGCGTGGGCGCTGCTGGAACCGGAACAGGGCCGCTACGACTTCGGCTGGCTCGACGAGATCATCGACCGGCTGCACGCGGGCGGGGTCAGCGTCGACCTCGCCACGCCCAGCGCCGCCCCGCCCGCCTGGTTCGCGCGCAAGTATCCGCACACCCTGCCGGTCGACCGCGACGGCGTACGCATCGGCTTCGGCAGCCGGGAGACCGCCTGCCCCAGCTCACCCGAGTACCGGCACGCCACCGTGGAACTGGCCCACCGGCTCGCCGAGCACTACCGCGACCACCCGGGCGTGGTCATGTGGCACGTGCACAACGAGTACGGCGCGCCGCTCGGCGAGTGCTACTGCGAGACCAGCGTCCAGGCGTTCCGGGACTGGCTGCGCGAGACCTATCACGACCTCGACGCGCTCAACGCCGCCTGGGGCACCGCGTTCTGGAGCCAGCGCTACGGCGACTGGGACGAGATCGACGCCCCGCGCGCCAACCACACCGTGGTCAACCCGGCGCAGCGGCTCGACTTCGCCCGGTTCAGCTCCGCCGAGAACCTGGCCTGCTTCACCGCGCAGCGCGACGTGATCCGCGCGGCCACCCCGGACCTGCCGGTCACCACCAACTTCATGGTCACCAACTGCAAGTCGATGGACCTGTGGCGCTGGGCGCCGGAGGTCGATGTCGTCTCCAACGACCACTACCTCAACGCCGAGCAGCCCGACAACCACATCGACCTGGCCATGGCCGCCGACCTGAGCCGCTCGCTGGGCGGCGGCCGGCCGTGGCTGCTGATGGAGCACTCGACCGGCGCGGTCAGCTGGCAGCCCCGCAACATCGCCAAACGGCCGGGGGAGATGCGCCGCAACAGCCTCGCCCACGTGGCGCGGGGATCGGACTCGGTGCTGTTCTTCCAGTGGCGGGCCTCGCGGGCCGGGGCGGAGAAGTTCCACTCGGCGATGCTGCCGCACGCCGGCACCGACTCGGACCTGTGGCGCGAGGTGGTCGCGCTGGGCGGTGAGGTGGCCGGCCTTTCGGAGGTACGCGGTGCGCGGGTGGCCGCCGAGGTCGCCGTGGTCTGGGACTGGGAGTCCTGGTGGGCCCTCGATCTGGAGTGGCGGCCGAGCGTGGACCTGCGCTTCCGGGAGCGGGTCGAGGCGTACTACGCGGCGCTGTGGCGCGAGCACGCGACCGTCGACTTCGTGCATCCGGCGGCGGACCTGTCGGCGTACAAACTGATCGTCGCCCCCAGTGCCTATCTGCTCGGGGAGGCCGCGGCGAAGAACCTGCGGTGCTTCGTGGAGTCGGGCGGGCACCTGCTGGTGTCGTACTTCTCCGGGATCGTCGACGAGCACGATGCGGTGCACCCGGGGGCATACCCGGGCGTGCTGCGCGACGTCCTGGGACTGTCCGTCGAGGAGTTCCACCCGTTGCGCGAGCACGACACGGTCGCGCTGTCCGACGGAGGCACGGCCCGGGTCTGGTCGGAGCGGGTCCGCCCGGCCGGCGCGGTGACCGTCACCGAGTTCGCCACCGGTCCCGACGCCGGGCATCCCGCGGTCACCCGGCACGAGCTGGGACGCGGCACCGCCTGGTACGTCGCGACCAGCGTCGACGGGCTGCGGCCGCTGCTGTCGCAGGCCCTGGACACAGCCGGGGTGTCGCGCCCGCGCGGGCTGCCCGACACGGTAGAGGCCGTGCGCCGGGGTGGGTTCCTGTTCCTGCTCAACCACGGCGACGAGCCGGTCACCGTGCCGGACGTGTCGGGGGTGGACGTGCTCGACGGCACGGTCTTCACGGCGGAGGCCGCCGTCCCCGCGGGAGGCGTGCGGGTGATCGCCTCGAAGTGAGGGCGGTTTGTGGCCGATGTGTCTGTGAGCGTTCACATGTTCGCAACAGTCGCGTCGGCTGTCAACGGCGGCGTCGCCGGGTGTGTGCCCACCCGGCGGCGTCGCTTTCTACATCGAGCCGTACACCGACATCGCGGTCAGCGCCCGGGAGCTGTAGTCGAACAGGGCCTGGTTCTCCCAGCCGTTGCCCGACGACGGGTTCGTCGGGTCCCAGCCGGCGCCGGCCTGCGCGGTCCACGCCGGCTCCCAGTAGAAGACGCCCATGCCCCGGCCGTTGGGCACGTTCTTCACGATGTCGACCACGGCCTGGAACGCGTCGCGCTGCCCGGTCGCGGAAGCCGGGTAGCCGCAGGTGTTCGCCAGTGACGAAGTGAAGATGTTGGACTCGCCGTCGTCCTGTGCGGTGGTGAACCCGTACGCCGTCTCGGCCACGATCACCGGCTTGCCGTACCGGGACGCCATGTCGTTGAGGTTGTTCTGCAGGCCCGACATCGGCCCGTGCCAGTAGCAGTAGTAAGACGCCCCGATCACGTCGAACGGCACCCCGTACGCCACGGCCTGGTCGAACCACCAGCGGAAGCCGGCGTTGTCGCCGCCCTCGGCCAGGTGCAGCATCACCAGCGTCGAGGAGTTGACCGCCCTGACCGCGTTGATGCCCGACTTGAGCAGCTGGGACAGGTTGCCCCAGTTGGACGTGCTGCCGGTGGGCAGCAGCATGCCCGGGTTGATCTCGTTGCCGACCTGCACCATGTCCGCCGTGGTGCCCTGCGCCTTGAGCGCGTTGAGCACGTCGTAGGTGTGGTTGTAGACCGCGGTGTTCAGCTGCGACAGCGAGTAGCCCGACCACGCGGCCGGGGGCACCTGCTTGCCCGGGTCGGCCCAGGAGTCGGAGTAGTGGAAGTCGACCAGCAGCTTCAGGCCCTGCGCCTTGATCCGCTGCGCCATGGTCAGCACCCGGGCCTTGTTGTTGTACCCGTCGGCCGGGTTCACCCAGACCTTGAGCCGGGCGTAGTTCATGCCCGCGTTCTTCAGGATGGCGATCGCGTCGCCCTGGGTGCCGGAGCTGGTGTAGTACAGCGCGCCGAAGTCCTCGTTCTTCTTCAGCGACGACAGGTCACCGCCCTTGACCTGCAGCAACGTGCCCGCGCTGTTCCTGGTGAAGGTCACGTCGTCCACATTGATCCACTGGTTGGCGGCGGCGTTCGAGTAGACGCTCAGCGTGCACGACGTCGAGCTGACGTTCGCCGTCACCGACACCTGCACCCAGGTGCTGCTGCTGGTCGGGATGCCGGCCTGCGCCTGCGCGCCGCCGCAGTTCTTCATCGCCAGGTACGCCGCCGACTGCCCGCCGCCCGAGCGCACCCACGCGCTCAGCGTGTACGAGCCGGTGGTCAGGCCGGTCAGCGTCTGATACGTCTCGACGGTGTACGCCGACGCGGACCAGTGCGTGCCGCGGTAGCTGCCGCTGCGCCCACCGGCCTCGCTCTTCGACGCGGCGACCGTGCCCGACTCCGACCAGCCGGTAGGGGTCTGGCTCGCCCCGTTGGACTCGAACCCGGGGTTGGTGACCGTCGAGGCCGCCGCGGCGGGTGACGCGGGCGCGGCCAGCGCCGTCACCGCGGCGAGGGCCGCCGCGGTGAGCAGTGCCTTTGCTCTGTGCATGATTCCTCCTGATGTGTGAGTCGCTCACAGACACATCGGGAGCGTCCACAGCGGAACCGGGCGGCCGACTGTGAACGTTCACAGAAAACATCGACGAAGGCGTGTTGTCAAGAGCCGGCACCGCCACCTGCGGCGGATCAGCGGGCGGCGTGCTGCTCCCGCGTGATGGCGAAGAACGCCGTCGGCTCGTCGTCGACGACCCGGCCCGGCTGCTCGACCATGCCCAGCTTGCCGGCGACTTTGATCGAGGCGTGGTTGCCGGGGTCGATCGTCGCGGCGATCTCGTCCAGCGACGAGATCGCGAATACGTGGTCGAGCATCGCCCGGCCCGCCTCGGTGGCGTAACCGCAGCCCCAGAAACGCTGATGGAAGACGTAGATCAGCTCGTCGAAGTCGTTGCCCGGGGCCCGGACCACGCCGCAGTAGCCGACGAAGTCGCCCGACGCGCGCTCGAACACCGCAGACGTGCCGTACCCGCGGTCGGCGTACTTGCCCTGGCAGACCTCGATCCAGTAGGCGACGCCCGCCCGGTCGAGCGTGTCGCCGTCGCCGACGTACCGCATCACCGCCGGGTCGGCGCAGAGCGCGGCGAAGTCGTCGAGATCGTCGGGCGTGAAGTGGCGCACCCGCAGGCGCTCGGTGCTGAACATGTCCTCGGTCACGGACGCGACCCTACGGCGATCGCCTCGAACCGGCGATCGGTTTGCGGCTCACCGGCTGGGCCAGGGTCGCCGCGTGCCCCGGGCTGCGCGAATGCGGTTGCCGCACGTCGCCGGTTCGGGAATGCTGCCCCGGTGCAGATGCATCCTGACCAGCTGACCGTGTCCCCGGACGCGGTCCGTGCCCTGATCGCCGAGCAGTTCCCGCAGTGGCGGGACCTGGCGGTCACCGAGCTGCGGTCGCAGGGCACGGTCAACGCGATCTTCCGGATCGGCGACGGCCTCACCGCCCGTTTGCGCTTGCAGCCGCTCGACCTCCCGGAGGCTCGCCGCAGGCTGGAGGTCGAGGCCGAGGCGGGTCGCATGCTGGCGTCCCGGACGGGCTTCCCGACCCCGGAGCCCGTCGCGTTCGGTGAGCCCGGTCCGGGATACCCGCTGCCGTGGGCGGTGCAGACCTGGGTGCCCGGGGTCATCGCCACCGAGGACGACCCCGGCGAGTCGGAGGCGTTCGCGCGCGACCTCGTCCGGTTCATCACCGAGGTGCGCGCCATCGGCACCGGCGGCCGCCGGTTCGCGGGCGGCGGTCGCGGCGGTGACCTGCGCGGCCACGAGGACTGGGTGCAGACCTGCCTGGGCCGCAGCGAGCGGCTGTTCGACGTGCCGCGACTGCGGCGGATCTGGGCGCGGCTGCGTGACCTGCCGCGCGAGGCCCCGGATGTGATGAACCACGGCGACCTCATCCCCGGCAACGTGCTCGTCTGCGAAGGCCGCCTGGCCGGGGTGCTCGACGTCGGCGGACTCGGCCCGGCCGATCCCGCGCTCGACCTGGTGAGCGCGTGGCACCTGCTCGAAGCCGGACCGCGCGAGGTGCTGCGGGCCGGACTCGGCTGCGACGACCTGACCTGGGAACGCGGCAAGGCCTGGGCCTTCGAGCAGGCACTCGGCGCGGCCTGGTACTACGTCGACACCAATCCGGCGATGAGCCTGATGGGCCGGCGTACCCTGGCCCGCATCCTGGCCACGGAGTGACGGCGGAAACACGGGTGCGCCCCCACCGTCATGACAGGCAGCATGGTGCCGGCCACGGCGGATCGTCACCGTGGGGACCGACGGACGGAGCGGCGAGATGAACCCCGAGCAGGCACCGGTCAGCGAACAGGACCGGCACGACACGGTACGGATGATCGACTTCCAGCGCGCGTCGCAACGGCGGCAGGCCGAGCGGGTCGTCGACACCCCGGTCGGCTTCGCCGTGTTCAGCAACCGCTACCGGCACTCTTACGACCACAACAAGTTCGTGGTCACCGGCGGCGACGTGCCGACCGTGCTGGAAACGGCGGAACGGCTGCTTGCCGAGGAGGGCCTCGCCCACCGCTACATCGTCGTGCACGACGAGCAGCTCGGCGAGGCGCTCGCCCCGGCCCTGACCGAGTCAGGCCACGTGCACGAGCGCAACGTGCTGATGCGCCACGACGGCCGGACCCCCGAGTCCCGCGTGACCGTCGCGGTGGACGAGATCGCCCTGGACGAGCTGCGCGCACCCGACCGCGAGTCCTGGCTGGCCGAACTCCCGCAGGCCAGCGCCGAGGCTATCGATCACCTGGTCGACCGCCGGGTGACCCGGTTGCAGGCCGCGCCGCGGGTGGCCTTCCTCGGCGTGCGCGAGGGCGGGCAGGTCGTCGCGCGCGCCGACCTGTACGTCGACGCGGGTGCGGGCGTCGCGCAGATCGAGGACGTGCACACTCAGCCCGCTCACCGGGGTCGGGGCCTGGCCGGGGCGGTGCTCGCCACCGGATTGGAGCATGCCCGGCGGGCCGGATGCGACCTGGTGTTCCTGGAGGCGAGCGCCGACGACTGGCCGCGGCACTTCTACGCCAAGATCGGCTACCGCGAGCTGGCAGTGACCCACCTGTTCTGCCGCGTGCCCGGCTGACCCACCCGCGCCGCCAGACCACCGGTGCACGCGCGCCGCGCTGCGGCGGGACGTGGCGAGCGGGGGTGGGGTCAGCGGGTGAGGGCGGTGGTGACCTCGGTGCGGGAGGTGACGCCGAGTTTGCGCAGGATGCTGGAGACGTGCACCGCGGCGGTCTTCGGGGAGATGTAGAGCCTGCGGGCCAGTTCGGCGTTGGTGAGGCCGTCGGCGACCAGCAGGGCCACCTCGCGTTCGCGGGTGGTCAGCGCGGCCACGCCGGTGACCGTCTGGCGGCCGTCGGCGGGGGCCAGACCGAGCTGGGCGCGCAGCTGGCCGAGCTGCTCCACCCGCCAGCCGGTCCAGCGGCGCAGCAGCTCGCCGGCGCGTTCGACACAGCCGGCCGCCTCGGCGTCGCGGCCGAGCGCGAGCAGGCAGCGGGCCGCGCCCAGGTGGGCGGTGCCGCGTACGGCCAGGGCCAGCAGCGGTGACTCGGCGACGGAGCGGTAGCCGTCCAGGGCCGCCGAGTCCTGCCCGCACACCTCGGCGAGCTGCGCCTCGACCAGTGCCCGCCAGTGGTCCCAGACCTGCCCGTCGAGCAGCTCGTCGGCGAGCTGCCGCAGGCGGGGCAGCGGCAGCCCGGCGTGCAGGGCCGCGGACAGCAGGTCGTGGGCCTGCTCGCCGCTGCGCCACGCCTGCCGGCGCAGGTCGTCGAGGACCCGGTCGAGCAGCGCGTCGGCGGCGTCGAGGTCGCCGCGGCGGCAGGCCAGGTGGAAGCCGAGGCCGTCGAGCACCATCGGGTCGACCTTCTCGATCACGGACAGGTCGCTGATCAGGCGCCGCACCCGGTCGAGGTTGCCGGACTCCAGGCACAGTCCGGCCAGGAACACGGCGTGGAAGTCGGCTCTGCGGCCCGAGTGCAGGTAGCCGCGGTCGCGGGAGCGGCCCTCGTCGAGCGCGCCGATCGCGGCCTGCAGGTCGCCTTCGCGCATGGCCAGGCGAGCCAGGCCCTGGAAGTACGCGGCGACCGCGAGCGACTCGAAACCGGCGCGCTCGGCGTCGCCGCGCATCCGTTCCAGCAGTTCGGCCTGCTGGGTCAGCGAGGACGTCTGTGGCATGTTGACCAGCCGGTTCAGCGCCCGCGCCGCGAGCACCCACTCGCCGAGCTTCTCGGCCTCGTCGACGAGTCCGGACAGGATGGTCCGGCCCTCCTCGGACCGGTTCGGGTCTCCGGTGAGCACGGTGCCCTTCTCGACCAGCGCGGCCAGCCGGATCTGCGGCAGGTCGAACTCGTCGGCCAGCGCCAGGGCTCGGTCCGCGAAGTCGAGGGCCGCGTCGTCATGGTCGCGCAGCATCGCCGACTGCGCCACCGCGGTCATCGCGCGGGCCTTGTCCGCGCCGGGCGGCAGCTGGGCGATGAGCCGTTCGATGTCGGCGGTGACCCGCTCCATCCACGGCTCGTCGTCGGCCTCCCAAGCGAGCCGGATGAGCAGGTAGAGCGCGTCCGCGCGGTCGGTGGGGCCGGTGGACAGGTCGCGCCAGCGCTGGGCGTACCCGGCGGCGTCGTCGAGCAGTCCGGCCAGCCACGCCGCGCGGGCCGCGGCCGACAGCAGGGTCAGGTCCTCGGGGTCTTCGGCCATGCCCATCTCGGCCAGCTGCAGCGCCTGGTACGCCGACCCGATGGCCAGGTACAGCACCGCGCCGCGGCGGGCGGCGGACACCATGTCGGCGTACCGGCCGGCGGCCTGGGCGTGGTGGGCGACGAGCGCCGGGTCGGCGTCGCCGCCGTCGAGCAGCGCCTCCAGGGCGCTCTCGTGCAGGCGGCGGCGCTGGCGGCCGAGCATCTGCCCGGTGATCGCCTCGCGCACCAGCGCGTGCCGGAAGCTGAACTCGTCCTCGCCGGCCTCGACCAGCACCCCGCGCACGACTAGGTCGCGCAGGATGCCGATCAGCTCGTCCTCACCGGCCCCGGTGACGGTGGCGAGCAGGTCGAACGGGGCCCGCCTGCCGAGCACCGCGGCGGCCTCGACCACGCGCTGGGCGTCGGCGTCGAGGCTGGCCACCTGGCGGCGCAGCACCTCGGCGAGGCTCCACGGCAGCGGTTGCTCGACCAGGGAGTCCAGGTCTTCGGGCCGGCAGGAGCCGAGCAGTTCCTCCAGGAAGAACGGGTTGCCGCCGGTGCGGTGGTAGAGCGCGGCGGCGGTGCGGTACGACACCGGGCGGCCGGTGACCGTGGCCAGCAGCGCGGCGGTCTCGGCTTCGGTCAGCCGCTCCAGCCGCAGGTGCGCCACGGCGTGCCGGCGTTCCATCCGCTCCAGCAGCGAGGCGAGCGGGTGCCGACTGCTGACCTCGTCCGGCCGGTACGTGCCGATGAGCAGGCGCGGGCCGTCGGTGTCGGCCAGGCGCTCGAACAGTGCGGCGCTCTCGGAGTCGGCCCAGTGCAGATCCTCGAACACGATCACCGAGGGGTCGTCGCCGACCAGGTCGGCGACGAGTGCCAGCCCGCTGTGCAGCCGTTCGACGGGGCTGCGGCGCGGGTCGGTCAGCGCGGCCAGCCGCTCGGCGTCGACCTGCGCGCCGTCGGCGCCGTCGATCGCGTCGAGCAGCAGCTCGTAGGGGCGGGCCAGGGAGTCGGGTTCGGCCTGGCCGACCAGCACCACGGCCTGCTCCGGAAGGGTCGGCAGCAGCTCGCGGACCAGCCGCGTCTTGCCGATGCCAGGCTCGCCGCCGACGAAGACGACGGCCGGACGGCGTGCCGCCACCAGCTGCGTCAACTGCCGCAGCTCGCGGTCACGCCCGACCATCGTCGAGCTCACCCCACCTCGCTGACTTCCCACGGCCGACACCTTACCGGCGCGGCCGGACAGGTCCGGGGCCCTTTTCGGGCGTCCTGGCCTGTGTGCTCGCTCTCAGACGATGCGCCGCGAACCGGTGCCGCCGGGCCGGCGGGGGAGAAGGGTCGCGACGTGCGGGGTGAGCCCGCGCAGCCTCGGGGTTGGACCCGGGCATTCGGTGCGGCCGATACCTGCACGTGGTGTGCCTGCTGCGGACCGTGAGCGCCAGTGTCGCTTTCGGACAAGGTTACCGAGGGTGAGCGGACGGTAGGTGACCCGAGTCACCCGGGGCCTTCCCCGTGGCGGTGAGCGCGGTTAGCCTTACCTAACTTTAGGTTGCCCTTCCTTAAGCGAGAACGGACTTCCCCCATGCGCATCTGGCGCCCGATCGTTGCCGCCGCGGCACTGAGCCTGACGCTCGCCGCCTGCGCCTCGACCGATACCCCCGCGGCGACGCCGACGTCGTCCGGTCCCTGGCAGTTCACCAACGGCAACGGCGAGCTCGTCAAGGCCGACAAGACGCCGAGCCGGATCATCGCGCACGCCGGCGAGGCCGCCGCGCTCATGTCCTTCGGCATCAAGCCGGTCGGCATCTACGCCGACGAGTCGGTCAAGACCGACCCGAACCTCAAGGGCCTCGACCTGACCGGCATCGAGATCCTCGGCGAGGAGTGGGGCAAGATCGACGTCGAGAAGGCCGCCGCGCTGCGCCCCGACCTGATCGTCGCCGACTGGTGGCCCGCCGAGAAGGCCCACAGCGGCCTCGAGGAGGGCGTCGACGAGAAGAGCAAGAAGCTCAAGGAGCTCGCCCCGATCGTCGGCGTCGCGCAGGGCAAGTCGATCGCCGACCTCGCCGAGGGCTACGAGGACCTCGCGCAGAGCCTCGGCGCCAAGGTGGACGCCCCGGAGATCGCCGCCGCCAAGAAGAAGTACGAGGACGCCGTCACCGCGTTCAAGGCGGCCGTCGCGGCCAAGCCCAACCTCACCGCGCTGGCGATGTCCCCGGCCGACGACAAGGTCTACGTCGCCAACCCCGAGTACGCGCCGGAGCTGCTGGACTTCCAGAAGTGGGGCCTGAAGGTCGTCAACCCCGACAAGCCCGACCCCGGCTTCCCGTACTGGGAGAACCTGAGCTGGGAGAACGCCGACAAGTACCAGCCCGACCTGATCCTGTGGGACGGCCGCTCCTACACCGACACCGCCAACGCCGAGTGGGGCAAGAAGCAGCCGACGTGGTTCGCGATCAAGGCCGCCAAGGCGAACGCGGTCGTGTCCTGGCCCGCGTACTGGCTGCACACCTTCGGCCACTTCGCCACCGAGCTGGACAAGCTCACCACGGCGATCAAGGCCGCCGACGAGAACATCGGCAGCTGACCCTCCGCACATGAGCACCTCGACAGTACGTGCGCGGCGAGCCCTGGCCCTCGGGCCCGGGCTCGCCCTGCTCTGCGTGATCCTCGCCCTGGTCGCCTTCCTCAGCATCACCCTCGGCTCCCGCGACATCGGCCTGACCGACGTGCTGCGCGCGCTGGCCGGGCTGGACGGCAGCTCCATCGAGCACACCGTCACCGTCGAGATGCGGGTGCCGCGCACCCTGCTCGGCGTCCTCGTCGGCGCGGCCCTCGGCGTCGCCGGGACAGTCCTGCAGGGCGTCACCCGCAACCCGCTCGCCGACACCGGCATCATGGGCGTCAACTCCGGCGCCGCGGCGTTCGTCGTGCTGGCCATCACCGTGCTGGGCGTACGCGGCGTGAACCTCTACATCTGGTTCGCGTTCGGCGGCGCGATCCTGGCGGTCCTGCTGGTCTACGCCATCGCGTCGCTGGGCCGGGAGGGCGCGACCCCGGTCAAGCTCGCCCTGGCCGGAGCCGCCGTCACCGCGGGCATGGGTTCGCTCACCACGGGCATCGTCATGACCAATGTGGACGCCCTCAACGAGCTGCGGTTCTGGCAGGTCGGCTCGCTCGCCGGCCGGTACGCGCCGATCCTGTCCGGGGTCGCCCCGTTCCTGATCGCCGGTCTGGTGCTCTCGCTGGCCTGCGGCAGGGCGCTCAACGGCCTCGCCCTCGGCGAGGACACCGCCCGCGGCCTGGGCCAGCGGGTCGGGCTCACCCGCGCCGCCGCGTTCGCCGTCGTGGCCGTGCTCGCCGGAGCCGCGACCGCCGCCTGCGGGCCCATCGTGTTCGTCGGATTGATCGTGCCGCACCTGGCCCGCTTCATCTGCGGCCCCGACTACCGCTGGATGCTGCCGTACTCGATGCTGCTCGCCCCGATCGTGCTGCTGCTCGCCGACGTCGTCGGCCGGGTCGTCGCCGCGCCCGGGGAACTGCAGGTCGGGGTCGTGCTCGGGGTCCTGGGCGCGCCGGTGTTCGTCGGCATCGTCCGCTACGGCAGGTTGTCGGAGGCCTGAGATGACAGCAACCGCCACCCGGACCGGCGCCGCCACCGCGGCCGCCCTGCGCACCACCCGCCGCCGGCGCGCCGTACGCGCGTTCGCCGCGACCACCGGCCTCACCGCCGCCGTCGCCGCCCTGTTCGTGCTCACCATGATGGTCGGCAGCTTCCGCCTCACCGCCGTTGAGGTCGTCACGTCGGTGCTGCACCTGGCCGACGTGCCCAGCGTCGACTTCGTGGTACGCGGCCTGCGCCTGCCGACCGCCCTGTCGGCGCTGACCGTCGGCCTCGCCCTCGGCGCGTCCGGCACCGTGTTCCAGCAGCTGCTGCGCAACCCGCTCGCCTCACCCGACTTCGTCGGCATCACCTCCGGGGCGAGCCTGGCCGCCGTCAGCGGCATCGTCCTGTTCCAGGTCGGCGGGCTCGCCGTCTGCCTGCTGGCGCTCGGCGGCGCGGTCACCGCGGCCCTGGTCATGTACCTGCTCGCCTGGCGCGACGGGGTCAGCGGCTACCGGTTCATCCTCATCGGCATCGGTGTCGCCGTGTTCTTCGAGGGCCTCACCGGCTACATGTTGATCAAGGCGGAGCTGTTCGAGGCCCGCCAGGCCATGCACTGGCTGACCGGATCGGTCGGCCAGGCCAGCGACGACGAGCTGAAACTGCTCGGCGGTGCGCTGGTCGTGCTGCTGCCGCTGGCCGTGGTCCTGTCACGCAAGCTGCGCGTGCTCGAACTCGGCGACGACACCGCCCGCGCGCTCGGCTCCCGCGTCGAGCTGACCCGGGCCGCGCTGCTGGCCACGGCGGTGCTGCTCGTCGCGCTGGCCGTCGCGGTGGCCGGCCCGATCGTCTTCGTCGCGCTGGTCGCCGGGCCGATCGCCAACCGGCTGCTCGGCCCCGCCACCGGCGGCATCGTCGCGGCCGCGCTCGTCGGCGCGATGCTGCTGCTGTCCGCCGACCTCGTCGCCGTGCACCTGCTGCCCACCGCGCTGCCGACCGGTGTGGTGACCGGCGCGGTCGGCGCACCGTACCTGCTGTGGCTGCTGGCCACGACCAACCGGAAGGGAGCGGGCGGATGAGCCGACTGCGCGCCGAAGGCCTCACCCTCGGCTACGACGCCGAGCCGATCGTCCGCGACCTCGACGTCACCATCCTCGACGGCAAGGTGACCGCGATCGTCGGCGCGAACGCCTGCGGCAAGTCCACGCTGCTGCGCGGCCTGGCCCGGCTGCTGCGCCCCCGCTCGGGCAATGTCCTGCTCGACGGCAAGGCCATGGCCGGCCTCAGCACCCTCGACGTCGCCAAGGTGCTCGGGCTGCTGCCGCAGTCCCCGATCGCCCCGGACGGCATCACCGTCGCCGACCTGGTCGGCCGGGGCCGGTACCCGCACCAGGGCTGGTTCCGCACCTGGAACGACCGCGACCACGACGCCGTCGCCCGCGCCCTCGACGCGACCGACACCGCCGACCTGGTCAACCGGCCGCTGCGGGCGCTGTCCGGCGGGCAGCGGCAGCGGGTCTGGATCGCGATGGCCCTGGCCCAGGACACCGACCTGCTGCTGCTCGACGAGCCGACCACCTACCTGGACATCAACCACCAGGTGGAGCTGCTGCGCCTGCTGCGCACCCTGAACGCGCAGGCCGGCAAGACGATCGTCGCCGTGCTGCACGACATCAACCTCGCCAGCCGGTACTGCGACCACATCATCGCGATGGCCGGTGGCGCGATCGTCGCCGAGGGCACCCCGGGCGAGGTCATCACCGCCGAACTGATCCAGAAGGTCTTCGGCCTGTCCTGTGTGATCGTCACCGACCCGGTGGCGGGCACACCGATCATCGTCCCCGCCGACTAGGGCGCGCCTGCCGGCCGCGTCCGGCGACCCGGCCGATCGGCAGGACGCGGTCCGTCAGTCGCAGTCCTTGGTCAGCACCCGGTCCGGAGTGCGCAGGGTGCGGCCGTCGTCGGTGGACAGTTCGACCGACCAGGTGAACGGGCCGGTCGACGCGGCCGTCACCGCGAAGTAGGCGCTCAACCGGTCCGTGGACACCGTCATCGCCTGTCGCCGCGTGAAGCCGCGCAGCTCGCGGTGCAGCGTCGCACCGGACAGCGGGCTGTCGGTGTAGACGCGATACACCGCGTGCAGGCCACCGGATGCCGTGCAGGTCACCTCGGTGACGGCGGTCCGGGCGAACGGCGGCCGCGGCGACGGGCTGCGCGGTGGCACGCTGCGCCGCGGTGACGGCCGGGCGGTGCGGGAAGGCGGCGCGGCAGTCGGCGACCCGGACCCGGCAGTCGGCGACCCTGGCCCGCCCGTCGGGTCCACTGCCGACGGCGCGGCCAGGCCCGGCTCGCCAGGCTCCCATGCCAGCGGCTCCGGGCTGGTGGTGACCTGCGCGACCGGCAGCCCGGCCGCGCCGATCCCGGCCGCGCCGCCGCATGTCGCCAGCAGCAGGACCGCGGCGACGGCCAGGGCAGGACGGCCTCGCGGCAGCGCGCGGGGACGCGGTTCGGGGAACCCGGTCTCGCGGTTCCAGCGCGGTTCGCCTGCCTGGTGTGGTTCCATGGCGTGCTGGGCGGTCGAGGGCCGGGCCCGGTCGGGTGCGGCGGGGAAGGCCAGAGCCGCGAAGACGGTCAGCAGCGTACGCGGGTCCATCTGCCGTCCCCGGACGGCGGAACACAGGGCGCACTGCTCGATGTGCCGGTGCAGCCGCTTGCGCAGCAGCGGGGTCAGCGTGCCGTCCCAGCCTCCGAGCAGTTCGGCGAGGTCCTGGCATGCCGACGGCGTACGCGCGACCAGCAGCGCGCCGAGGGCGTCGGCCAGTCCGGCACGGGCCCGCGACAGCCGCGCGTTGGCGTGCTTGACCGACACGCCCAGCGCCGCCGCGATCTCCGCACTGGACAGGCTGTGCCGGATCGCCAGCTCGATGACCTCCCGGTCGGCGGCCGACAGCCCGCCCCCGGCCGCCCGGACGAGCCGCCCGACGTAGTCGGTGTGCACCCGGGCGGCCGGGTCGGCGAACCCGGCGCTGAGGTGGTCGAACGTGTCGACCGGCGCGACCCGGGCCCGGTGGCGCACCTGGCGCAGCGCGACGTTGCGGGTGATGGCGTACAGCCACGGCCGCAGCGCTGCCGGGTCGCGCAGGCCGGCCGCGTTCCGGCCGGCGAGCAGGAACGCGTCGTGCACCGCGTCGGCGGCGGCGTCGGGATCGCCGACGATGGTGGCCGCGTAGGCGACCAGGCGGTCGGCGTAGCGCCGGTAGGCCGCGTCCAGCGCCGCCGGGTCGCCGTCGGCCAGCGCGACGGCGAGGGTCGAGTCGTCCACATCAACCACCGTAGATAGATGTTCAGGGATGGGGCAGGTCCGCGGCGGGTTGCCGACAGCCGCCGGTGACGGCGGGCCGCCCGCGCGGCCCGCCGTCACCACCGGATCAGGACGCGCAGATGGCGTACACCCGCGTCGACCAGTTGCCGGCGTACCCGTCGGCGTCCTCCAGCGCGACCGCCACGGTCTGGTCCAGCGCCCCGGACGGGTAGAGCCCGCCGTACAGCGCCTGGCCCGCAGGGGTGCTCATGGTCGCGCCGAGCCCGTGCGCGAACTTGCCGACCGGGCAGCTCGCCCCGACGACGTCGTCGGTCGAATCGGGCCCGACGAGCGCGGAGACCAGCTGCAGGCCGGGCAGCGGGTTGGCGCACACCCCGTAGCTGTACAGGCTCCAGTTCCCGGCGAAACCGCCCTGGGCCTCGTACGCGGTGGAGGTGGTGGAGGCCAGGCCGGCCGCCGGGATCGAGCTGTTGATGATCACCCGGCCGCCACCGTTGAGCACCCGGGCACCGGTGCTGAGCAGCTGCTTGCCCGCCGGGCAGGTCGCGGTGGCGGACTTGCTCGCCGACGAGTCCGACAGCGTCAGGTAGCTGACGTACTCCAGCCCGGCCGGGGCCGTGCCGCAGATCGCGTACGCGTGCACCTGCCAGGCCGACCCGTACGCGCCGATCTCGGCGGCCGAGGCGGTGAAGTCGTCGGAGCTGCCCAGCGCCTGCAGCCGGGTGAAGCTCACCTGCCGGTTGCCGCCGGAGATGAACCCGCCGCCGCCCAGCACCCGGGTGCCGGTGGGGCAGCTGGCCAGCGCCGACTTCTCCGCCGTCGAGTCGACCGCGGAGACCGCCGACACCAGCGACATGTTCGGCACGGCCGAGGCCGGAGCCGCGACCAGGACAGCCGCGGCGCTGACCGCGAGCGCCGCCAGGGCGATCCGGAGTTTCATGGTGTTCTCCTTCCGAAAGGTGGGTCTGTCGGGAGTAGGAGCACCGGGCGGCGGCAGGGACAACACTTTCCGCGCCACCGTTTTCGCGGCCGGAGTGACGTGCCGCACCGTCGATGCGCGGCCGGGTTTGCGGCGGGTGCGCGCGGGTAGGGTGGATCATGCCTTCGGACAGGTCACGATGGGCGGCCGGGCTCGCCGTCGCCGCCGCGGTCGCGGGCATCGCCGCCGTGATGTACGCGCTCGGCGTGCTGCCCGAGCCGTGGACCCGCGGGTACATCAGCGAGGGCGGGGTCGCCTCCAGTCCTCGGGACGGGGTCTACCGGGCGGGCATTCTGACACTGGCCGGCTCGCTGGCGCTGCTCGGGCTGGCGCTGCGGCGGCTGGTGCCGTTCGTGTACGCCATGCTGGTCACCGCGAGCGTCTTCGGTGCGGGTTCGGCGGCGGTGTCGTGCACGCCGGGCTGCCCGCTGCCGCCCTACGAGCCGTCGACGCCCGCGGATCTGGTGCACGCCGGGGCGAGCGTGGTCGCCGTCGGGCTGGCGGTGCTGGCGATGGCCGTCGTGGCGCTGATCTCGCTGCGGCCGGTGCTGCGCGCCGTCGCGCGGGCGTTCGCCGCGGTGACGCTGCCCCTGGCGCTGCTGCTGGTGGTCGGCCTGCTGGCGATCGGCCGAGGCCCGTTCACCAGCGTGCTGGAGCGGGTCGCGCTGGCTCCGCTCGTCGTCTGGGTCGTCGTCACCGGGGTGCTGCTGTGCCGGCCGGTGCCGCGGCAGGTAGTGGGAGGTTCGGGGACCGCCGCCCGGGCCCGGCGAGACTTCGCGGACCGGTCCACGGCCGGATAGCCGACAGACCCGGGTTCGGCTCCCCACTCGCGGCAGATCACCGGTCTGCTGCACTATGTCGATCGTGGACATTCTTGGACCCGTGCTGGGATTCCTCGGCGGCGCGCTGGCCGTCGGGCTCGGCTTCCTGCAGTGGCGGCGAACCGAGCGCAACCGGCGCACCCGGGAGCTGAGCCAGCGCAGCGCCAGTGCGATCGAGGAGCTGCAGACCCGCCTGCGCCAGCTGCAGATCCTGTCCCGGGGCGGGGCCATCTCCGCCGAGGCGCTGGCCGAGCAGGCCCGGCACCTCAACATCTTCCTGATCGAGAAGCGCAGCGTGCTGGACGCCGAGATCGAGACGGCCGCCCGCGACTACCTCGCGGCGCTGAGCGACATCCACCGCGAGATCTCCGACGCGGGCACCGCCGCCGAGGAGGACTGGGCGAACACGATGGCCCGCCCGCGCAGCGAGAGCGAGGCGTTGCGCAACGCGGTCGAGCGGATGGAGGCGGCCGAGACCGCCCTGACCGGCCGCCTGCACCGGGCCTGGGAGAACATGCCCGCCACCTGACCGGTTGGGCGTCAGCCGAGGTGCGCGGCCGCCGGCTCGGCGAGCGAGCCCTCGAACCGGCCCGCGCGCACCACCGGGACGGCGATCGCCGCCGCTGCCGCCATCCCGGCGAGGATCACGACGGCCATCGCCGGAGCGTCCGCACCCAGTACGCCGACCATCGGCGCGGCCACCGCCCCGACGCCGAACTGCACCGCGCCCAGCAGCGCCGCCGCCGTTCCGGCCGCCTCGCCGTGGCGCGACATCGCCAGCGCGGGCGCGTTGGGCAGCGCCAGGCCGCAGGCGGCCAGGACCGTCCACAGCGCGCAGAGCAGCGCGGGCAGCCCGCCGAAACCGGTCACGGCCAGCACGAGCAGCACCGCCGCCGCGCCCGCGCCGCCCGCCAGCGCGCCGACCAGGATGCCCTGCGGGGTGTACCGGCGCAACAGGCGCACGTTGAGCTGGGTCGCGCCGATCAGCCCCGCCGCCCCGGAACCGAAGACGATCGCGAACTGCTGCTCGTCCAGGCCGTACTGCTGCTGGAACACGAACGACGAACCCGCGACGTACGCGAACAGCCCGGCCATGGCCAGGCCCGCCACGAGCACCAGCCCGACGAACGTCCGGTCCCGCAGCAGTGCGCCGTACATCCGCAGCGTGCCCGCCGCTCCGCCGGTGCGCCGCCGCTCCACGGGCAGGGTCTCGCGCAGGCCGAACATCGCCACCAGGGTCAGCGCGACCCCGAACCCGGCCAGCGCCACGAACACGCCCCGCCACTGCGTCCAGCGCAGCACCGCCCCGCCCAGCGTCGGCGCGAGCACCGGGGCCGCGCCCATGACGAGCATCAGGCGGGAGAACAGCCGGGCGAACGCCGCGCCGCTGAACAGGTCCCGTACGACGGCCATGGCCACGACCGAGGATGCCGCGACGCCGAGGCCCTGCAGGACGCGCAGCGCGCCCAGCGTCACGACGTCGGGCGCGACGACGCACAGGGCGGAGGCGAGCACGTGCACCAGCAGCCCGAGGATCAGCGGCCGGCGGCGGCCGTACGCGTCGGACAGCGGACCGATCACCAGCTGGCCCAGGCCGAGGCCGGCCAGGGTGCCGGTGAGGGTGAGCTGCACCGCGGTGGACGTCGTGCCGAGGTCGTCGGTGATCGCGGGCAGGGCCGGCAGGTACATGTCGATGGTCAGCGGGCCGATCGCGATGAGCGAGCCGAGGACGAGCACCAGCCGCAGCCGCTGCCCACCGCTCATCAGTTCACCGGGCGGAGCAGAAGCTGCGGCGGGAGTCGAGGTCACGCTGACATCAACTGGATACCGGCGGGTAGATTCCCCGCTCCCGAGGTGTCGCAGGTCACCACCCGGGACGTCACATGGGCGGTGGCGGCACCGGGGGGATGGGCGACGGGGCCGGTGGCGGCGGGGCCGGCGGGGGAGCCGGTGTGGGCGGTGGCGGCATCGGCACGGGCGGTTGCACAGGATCGCGTGGGTCGGTCATCTTCTGCCTCCTGCTGTGGATGGTTCAGCCGTACCCCGCAAGCGCCCGCCCCCAAACCGTGCGGGCGGGTCGGTGCCCCCCACCCGGCGGAGGTTCGGGTGCTCGCGGGCGGTATGGAAAGGCCTCGCACTGGGTAGGAGGTCGGCACAGGAGACAGGAAGAGGGGTGGGGGCGATGTCGCTGCGTCCCGAGGAGCAGGCGTGTCTCGACGGGCTGGCCGCGCAGACCCGGGCCGGCGACCCGGTGTTCGTGCAGGGCCTGAGCACGGGTGTGGTGTGCCCGCCGGTGGAGTACCGCAGGCGCAGCGCGGCGCGCCTGGGGTTCGCGCTGGCCGCCGCCGCCGTGCTGTTGGCGATCTTCCTACTGCTGGTGGGGTGGATCGGTGGCGGCTTGATCGCCCTGTTCGCCGCGGCGGGAGCGGGCACCGCCGCCCGGCGATGCGCGCTGCAGCCGGGCGTGCCCCGCGCCGGTCAGCCGGGAGTCCGTGACATCCCGGCGTGAGCATCGGCAGGACCGCGTGTCGTCACGATCCACGGGACAATGATCACGTTCGAGGTCCGGGGCGGTCGATAAGCATCTGCCGCATGACCCTCACGCTCGATCACCTTGCCGGGTATGTGGACCGGGACCTCGACGCCGATCTCGCGCACTGGTACGCGGACGCGCCGACAGTGCGCATCCCCGCCGAGGTCCGCGCCGTCGAGCCGTTCCTTGCCAAGCTCCCACCCTTGGCCGCGGCGGTGCTGTCCGCATTCGACCGGCGAGGTCGTTCGGGAGCCATGCCGCAGTTCCTGAACCGGTCCGGCGTGGAGGGTGACTTCCGGCCGCTGAACCAGCCCGGCGCGCTCGAACCCGAGGCCGGCCTGCCCGCCGGCCTCTGACCCCGCGCACACGGGTCCGGAGCGCGTCGGGCCGGGGCGCGGAACAGGTCCCCGCCCGACGGGCCTCGGCGGTCAGCTCACGGCCTTGCGCAGCAGTGCGCCGATGCGGGCCTCGTCGGCGGCGGTCAGCTCCGTCAGGGCGTACGCGGTCGGCCACATCGTGCCGTCGTCGAGGTTCGCGACGTCGTTGAAGCCGAGCGTGGCGTACCGCGACCGGAACTTCGCCGAGTTCTGGAAGAAGCAGAGCACCTTGCCGTCTCGGGTGTAGGCGGGCATGCCGTACCAGAGCCGCGGGGCCAGCTCCGGCGCGTTGGCCTTGACGAGCGCGTGGATGCGTTCGGCCAGGGCGCGGTCGGCTCCGGGCATCTCGGCGATCTTCGCCAGGACGGCGGGCTCCTCGTCGGCCTTGGCGCCGCGGCGTGTGGCGGACTTCAGTTCCGCGGCGCGGTCCTTCATCGCGCCGCGCTCCTCGTCGGTGAAGCCGTCGTACTTCTCGGCCGCCTTCGTGCTCTTGTCGGACGTCTTCGTGGCCTTCATGGCGATTCTCCTTTAAATCAGGTGGTGTGCGCTGTCCGTGCCGGGCCCCTCCGGGCGGGTCGTTCGTGCTTTCAGCATCGCCCGCGGGCTGCCTCGCGGGCATCCGTGGCGACCACGGAACGCGGCACGGATCGCGGGTCCGGGTGCCCGCCGGGCGGCGAGGCAGCTAAGTTCTCGATGGCGGCCCGGCTGCGGGCTCGCCGGCCGAACGGAGCGACGACGTGACCGGGCTCGACACGGCCGAGGAGCTGCGGCGGCGGCTGGCCGACCGTACCGCGGTGTGGGAGTTCCTGCGCCTGTTCACCGCTGCCTGGGGGCTGCCGGGCGAGCCGGTCGCCGCGCCGGACGAGGTGGCCGACCCGCTGATCACCGAGACGGCGTGGGGCATCCCGCTCGACGCCGCCGACCGGCCCGACCCGCCGGTCGTCGTCGACACCGGGTCGGGCTGGCGGCCGTACCTCGACCGGCTGTCGCTGGCCTGCGTGGACTTCGCGCTGACCGCCGCCATCGAGGGCGCGCGGGAGCCCGACCTGGACCAGATCTACGCGGCGTTGCCGGGCGCCTGCTGGAGCCGGTGACCGGCGCTACGCGATCGGCGCACCCGCCAGGAACCGGGAGACCGGCCGGACGAGCTCGTCCTGGGCGGTGACGGCGGCGTCGTGGGCCGCTCCCGCGACGATGAGCGCCTGGCCGTGGGGGATCGCCTCGGCGAGCGTCCGGCAGTTCTCGGCGAAGTGCTCCGGGCTGCGGGCACCGGCGGCGAGCAGGACGTCGGCGGTGATCCCGGCGTAGTCGGCGGGCGGGCCGTCGTGCTCGCGGATGCGGCGGATCTCCGGGAGCACCGTCGGCAGCAGGTCTGCCGCGGCGCGCTTGCCCGGGGTGCGCAGCAGCTGCCGGTGCAGCAGCAGCGCGAGGCCGAACGGCAGCTTGGCGGCGAGGCTGTCGGGATGGGTCCCCCGGGTCAGCACGGTGAGCGCCCTGGCCTGGTCACCGGCGTGCACGGCTTCCTCCAGCGGGTCCAGGAAGTCCGACGCGGGCCGACCGGACACGGACAGGGCCGGGTCGTAGACCGCGATGCGGTACACCGGCAGGGTCAGCCCGGCGCGCAGCGCCAGGAAGCCACCGCTGCCGTGGCCGAGGAGACTGCGGGCGCCGGTGTGCCGCAGCACCGCGGACAGGTCGGCGAGGTCGGTCGCGACGGTCTCGGAGCCGTCCAGCGGGGCCGCGCCGGGCAGGCCGCGCCGGTCATAGAGGTGCACGGTGAACCGGTGTTCCAGCGCCTCCGCCAGCCCGTGGTAGTGCTGCCGCGGTACGCCGCCGGCATGCAGGATCACCACGTCCGGCCCGGTGCCCGTCGTGTGCACCGTGATCGGTGCGCCGTCCGCTGACGTGATCCCGTCGACCCGCATCGAGCCCTCCTTCAGCGGTGGACGCCTTGAAGCCGTGCTCTCCACCGGTCGACATTAGATCACCAGGGTCCGTTCCCGTGGGGCTGAGCACCTGGGCCGCACGCTCAGGTGGCGACGTCCCGCAGCGCCACGGCGAGCGCCTCGAGGTCGAGCCCGGCGAGGTGGTCGAGGAAGTGCCGGCGTACCGAGGCCAGGTTGGTGGGCCAGGCTTCGGCCAGGCGGGCGAGGCCGGCGTCGGTGAGCACGGCGTGCCAGCCACGGGCGTCCTCCTCGCTCCTGACGCGCTGGACGAAGCCCTCGCCTTCCAGCCGGCCCACGATGCGGCTCATGCCGCTGAGGGACATCTCGCTGGTGGCCGCGAGTTCGGTCATCCGCAGTCGACGGTCGGGTGCTTCGGACAGGTTCTTCAGGACGAGGAACTCGGTGAAGGGGAGCCGCTGCTCGCGGACCATGTCGGCGTCGATGGCGCGGGGCAGCGCGTACATGAGGCGGCTGAGGGACCGGACGAGGGCGTCCTCGGCCGGGCTGAGCGGCTGCGGCTCGTCGGTGGCCGGCGACGGGCGTGCTGTGACGGCAGACATATCCCCAGCTTACTTGCTTGACGAAGGAAATAGTGGCGCTATGTTTGCTTGACGAAGCAAGGACATCACTCGGATGTTCTGACAAGTACGAAGGAACGGACAGATGACAAGAATCGGGATCATCATCGGCAGCACCCGGCCGGGACGCAACGGGGCGGCCGTGGGGCAGTGGGTATACGACGTCGCCCGGCAGCGCGCCGACGCCGAGTTCGAACTCGTCGACCTGGTCGACTACAAGCTGCCGCACCTGGACGAGGCATACCCGCCCTCGATGGGCCAGTACACCCAGCCGCACACCCAGGCGTGGGCGAGCAGGATCGCGTCGTTCGACGGATTCGTCATGGTGACGCCGGAGTACAACCACTCGACGTCGGGCGCGCTGAAGAACGCGATCGACTTCCTGTACGGGGAGTGGAACAACAAGGCCGTCGGCTTCGTCAGCTACGGCTCGGTGGGCGGCACCCGGGCGGTGGAGCACCTGCGCCTGATCGCCGGTGAGCTGCAGTTGGCCGACGTGCGCTCGCAGGTGGCGCTGTCGCTGTTCACCGATTTCGAGAACTTCAGCGTGTTCAAGCCAGGCCCGCACCAGCGGGACACGCTCAGCACGACCCTCGACCAGGTGGTGGCGTGGAGCAGGGCGCTCGCGCCGCTGCGCGCCAAGTGACCTTGCACCGCTGACAGGCAGGAGGAGTCTCATGGGAACGCTCGACGGCAAGGTCGTACTGATCACCGGCAGCGGCCGGGGTCTGGGGCGCGCCTCGGCGCTGGTCTTCGCGCGGGAAGGCGCGAGCCTCGTCGGCCTGGACATCATGACCGAAGCCAACGACGAGACGGTGGACCTCGTCCGTCGCGGCGGCGGGGAGATGACCGGCATCGCACCGGTCGATCTCACCGATCCGGAACAGGTACGGCGAGCCGTCGACGACGCCGCGGCCGCGTACGGCGGAATCGACGTCGTCTACAACAACGCCGCCGTGGTCCGCTTCGGCCCGATGCCGGACTTCTCGGTCGAGGACTGGCGTGCCACCATCACCGGCGAACTCGACATCCCGTTCTTCGTGTCGAAGTACGCGTGGCCGCATCTGGTCCGCCGCGGCGGCGGCGTCATCCTCAACGTCGCGTCCATGGCCGGCATGGTCGCCGGCGCGGTCCCGCCCATGGTCGCGCACAGTGCGGCCAACGCGGGTGTCATCGCCATGACGCGGCAGTTCGCGCTGGAGGGCGCGCCTCACGGCATCCGTGCCGTGGCGATCAGTCCGGGGCCGACCCTGACCCCGCTCAGCGACCGCGACCTCGGCGACGATCAAGCCGCCAGGGCCGCGATAACCAGCAAGACGCTGCTCAAGCGGTTCGCGCGGCCGGAGGAGGTCGTGGAACTGGCGGCGTTCCTCGCCTCCGATCGGGCGTCCTACATCACCGGTGCCAACTATCCGGTCGACGGGGGCTCGACCGCCTGGTGACAGGCAGGCCTGCCGCCCCTCGACAGCCTGTTTCGAGGGGCGGCAGCCGGGCAGGATCGTGACTGGTCAGTGGCGCAGCGGGCGCAGGCCGACGCGCAGTTCCTCGGTGAACGACTGCGGCTGCTCCCAGGCGGCGAAGTGCCCGCCCTTGTCGAGCTTGTTGTAGTGCAGGAGTTTGGGATAGGCCCGCTCGACCCAGCTGCGCGGCGCCGAGTAGATCTCGTCCGGGTAGGCGCTCACGGCCACGGGCACGCCGACGCCCTTCGGCGCGAAGAACGCCAGCTTGTTCTCCCAGTACAGGCGCGACGCGGAGATCGCGGTGTTGGTCAGCCAGTAGAGCGTGATGTTGTCCAGCACGTCGTCGCGGGTCAGACCCTCCTTCTTGCCCTGGAAGACGCGCGCGATCAGCTCGGTGCTGCGGGCGTCGTGGTCGAGGATCCAGGCGGCCAGCCCGACCGGCGAGTCCGCGATGCCGTACAGCGTCTGCGGGCGGTTGCCCATCTCCTGGGCATAGGCCAGACCTTTGGCGTAGAAGAAGGTGAGCTGGTCGAAGGCGTGCCGCTCCTCCTCGGAGAGGCCGGACGGCGGCTCGGCTCCGGCCAGGGCCGCCTTGTCGATCTCGGGCGGCACCGCGCCGGCCATGTTGGTGTGGATGCCGAGCAGCTCAGGGGCCGCCTGCACGCCCATCATGTCGACGATGAGCGCACCCCAGTCGCCGCCCTGCGCGACGAACTCGTCGTATCCGAGCCGCTTCATCAGCTCGACCCAGGCCCGTCCGATGTGGTCGGGTCCCCAGCCGGTGGTCTTCGGCGTGCCCGAGAACCCGTAGCCGGGCATCGACGGGATCACCAGGTGGAAGGCGTCCTCCGCCTTGCCCCCGTGTGCGGTGGGGTCGGTCAGCGGCTCGATGATCTTCAGCTGCTCGACGATCGAACCCGGCCACCCGTGCGTGATGATGAGCGGCAGGGCGTTCTCGTGCCGGGAGCGGACGTGGATGAAGTGGATGTCCAGCCCGTCGATCTCGGTGATGAAGTTCGGGTAGGAGTTCAGGCGCGCCTCGCACTTGCGCCAGTCGTACTTCGTCGCCCAGTGCTTCGCGAGCGCCTGCATCGTCGAGAGCTGCACGCCCTGCGTCAGGTCGTCGACGGTCTCCTTCTCGGGCCATCGCATGGCCTCGATGCGGGCGCGCAGGTCGTCGAGCTGCGACTGCGGCACCTCGACGGTGAACGGCCGGATCGCTGTCTTCTTGCTCTTGGCAGGCACACGTGCCCCCTTTGCCGTGGCGGATTCTGTGCGCGAATGAAATCAGCTGGTCGAATTCATCCGATTTAGGAGCTTTTTTCACTTAGCTGCCTTATGGTATGACGGTTCGCCGGGCCGTGACGGCACTACCGCACGTCCCACGCGGCCGACCACCCGCGCAAGATCTGGACGTGCTGACCTTCTGCCTGCCGTGCTCGTCAGCGGTGCCCCGGATCCCCGTGTCGGGGATCAGCTCGTACCCGGCGGCACGGGGCCCGGTGGAGTCTCGGATGACGAGCTCCGGGGTCAGTTCGACGTGGAGCGCTTCGAGCTGATGGCGTTCCAGCAGGCTGACCGCCATCCGGCCCATCTCCTCCAACGGCTGGCGGACCGTCGTCAGCCGCGGCGTCGTCGCCTGCGCGAGGTCGATGTCGTCGAACCCGGTGACCGACAGGCCCGCGGGCACCCGCAGGCCGCTCTCGGCGGCCGCGGCGAGCGCGGCCCACAGCCGCCTTGTCGTTGAACCCGACCAAGGCCGTGGGCCGCCGCGGCAGGTCGAGCAGCTCGCCCGCGGCACGGTAGCCGAACTCGGTGGTCGGTTCGGCCGAGCGCGCCAGGGCCGGATCGGGTCGCGCGGGGTGGGGGGGTGTGCGGATCGGCGACCACGAACGGGAAGCGACCGGCAGCGGGGCCGGCATCCAGCAGTGGGCCTACACCGGCGCGGCCAACCAGCGCTGGACGCTCACCGCGGTGAGCTGACCGGCAACCGGGCGCGGTCGCGGAGCACGCCTCCCCGGTCGCGCCCGGCATCGCCCGAGCGAGGTCTCCGGGGCGGCGGCACCTTGTCGCCGGTCGTATGCTTTCCTTGAGCGTTCGCTCAAAACGGGAGGCGGGGCGTCATGATCGCTATTAAAGGTGCTGGTAGAGGGCCGGTCCGGCTGGTCGTCACCACCGGTGTCACCCTCGACGCAGCGCCGGACGAGGTGTGGCCGCTGCTGACCGACTCGCGGATGGATCGCGCACCGCGTTGCCCGGTGTTCGCCGTCGGCACACCACGACCCGTCGCCTGCGCGCTGCCCGGCGGCGTCGGCGGTGTCGGTGCCCAGCGCGAGTGCCGGGCGGAGCAGGGAGTGGTCCAGCAGCGCATCACGCGCTGGGAGCCGTCCGAGACCTTGGAGTTCCGCATGGAGGAGAGCGATCTGGCGTTCGCCAGGTGGGTGACCGGAATCGACGAGCGGTTTCACCTGGTGTGCCCGGCCGGCAACCGCACCCGGCTGACCAGGACCACCACCGTCGGCGTGCACGGCGCATTCCCGACCCTCACCGCCCTGGCAATGTCCGTCGGGCTCAAGGCGGTACACCGGTACGTCTTCGCGTCATGGCGACGGCAGTGCCGGAGCGCAGCGCGCGGTCCACGGCGCATCCAGGCCGCTTGACCACGCCTGACCTGGCCCACGTCCGCATCGGCGGCGTGGGTCACCAGTCCCGCCACTCGCCGGCGGCCTCGTCGACGCCACGCCGTTTCAGCAACGCCTCGACGTCGAGACCCGCCTCAGCGAGTCACACGGCGTGCCGGGCAGGCCCGAACGTGGCCTGAGCGAACTGGAACGGGTACGCGGGCCCTGGCGGATCCTCGCCCACCAGGCCGTCGACGGCCTCCCGGATGAGGTCGGCATGGCCGGTGTGCCGGGCGTATTCCTCGATCATGTCGACCAGCAGCCGGCGCAGCGTGAGCACACTCCCGTCCGGCGCGGTGTACACGGTGTCCACCCCGGTCGTCAGCAGCACCTCGGTCACCGCCCGCCGGGATCGGGCGACAGCCTGTTCCCACAGCTCGCGCAAGTGCGCGGCGTCGTCGTCTGCGGCCGACCACCACTCCCAGCCGGGCTCGGCGTCGCGTTCCATCTCGCGCCACGGCGCGGGCAGCTCGGCACCGGTCAGGTCACCGGTGAAGTTGACGTCCTCCAGGTACGCGAGGTGCTTGAGCAGACCGCCCAGCGTCATCGCCGACACCCCGGTGCGCGTGCGCAGGCCCGCGTCGTCCAGCCCGGAGCACTTCCAGGCGAATGTGGCACGCTGCCGTTCCAGCGAACCGAGCAGCGTCTCCGCCTCACCGCCGATGGCCGGTGGTTCCGGATAGCCAGGCGCGTCGACATACGTCATGGCCGACCTCTACCCAGCGGCGCGGCCGCCAATCACGCGCCGTGCTCATCCCATGCCGGGCAGGCCCGGGTTGCGGCGCAGTCCGGGGTGGACGCCACGCGGATTGCCGGAATGGTCGGCCAGGCGCTGCAGCAGCGTGAGCAGTTGCCGCCGTTCGTCGCCGTCGAGGCCGGTCAGCAGGTCCTCCTCCTCGGCGTCGGCGATGGCGCGCGCCTGCGGCAGCAGGGTCCGGGCGGCGTCGGTCAGGTAGATCGCGTGCGCCCGCCGGTCCGCCGGATGCCGCCTGCGCTCGGCGAGCCCGCGCTGCTCCAGGTCGTCGAGCAGCCCGACCATCACCTTGCGGTGGATGCCGAGCACCTCGGCGAGCTGCTGCTGAGACCGGCCCTCGCCCTGGGCCAGGTGCATGAGCAGGCCGAAGTGGCTGGGCTGGATGTCCAGCGCGGCCAGTCGCTCGGTGAACCGCATCGCGGTGTGGAAGCCGAGCTGCGACAGCAGGAAGTTGGTCCGCTCGTTGAGCGGGCGGTTCGAAGGCGCAGGCACACGAGTATTGTACGACTGAGATATTGTCCGCTAGGGTAACAATTACTGAGACTCCCTATTTCAGGAAGGGGCATCCGATGAAACTGACGGTCTTCGGAGCCACCGGCGGCATCGGTGGGCACATGGTGCGCCAGGCACTGGACGCCGGACACGCGGTTACCGCCGTGGTCCGTGATCCGGCGCGCTTCGATCTACGGCATCCGGCCCTGGAGGTAGCGGCCGTCCGTGGTCTGACCGACCCGGACCTGCTGCTGACCGCGGTGAAGGGCCGCGACGCGATCCTCTCGGGCGTCGGTTCCCGCGGCCGCAAAGCCGGCACCATAGCCTCCGACGCCACGCGCGGGATCCTCGGTGCGATGGCGACGGCCGGGGTGCGCCGCTTCGTGGCGGTGAGCGCCGCCCCGGTCGGCCCGCCCGCCGAAGGGGAGGGCTTCTTCGGCCGCCGCATCCTGCTGCCGGTCGTCAGCGCGGCCTTCAAGGAGGTGTACCGGGACCTGGCGGTGATGGAGGAACTGATCCGGCGCAGCGGCACCGAGTGGACGGTGTTCTGGCCGCCCAAGCTCGTCGACAAGCCGGTGACCGGCCACTACCGCACGGTCGTCGGCGGCAACGTCGCCCGGGGCCACACGATCTCCCGCGCCGACGTGGCACACGCCATGCTGGCCGCGCTGGGTGACTCGGCGACGATCGGCCGCGCCGTCGGGGTCGCGTACTGAAACCAAGATGACGCCGTGCTCGGCGGCTCCTTGGGCGAGCACGGCGGCGGTGTCTGGACACCCCGTGTCAACGAGCGCGTAGTCGACGCTGACGGTCGTATATGGATGATCGTAATACAGTCGATCCGCTGCCAGCGGGCCTGCCGGGGTAAGTAAGATCACCGCGGTGATCAACAATAGATGGTTACGTGCCATCCTCATAGGACCATCGGTCGCGCTGTCGGTCATCGTGCCGACGGCGGCTCAGGCCGCCGACAACGAACCCGTCGAGACCGCCCCGCCGCCGAGAGTGGAGCTGGTGCTCGATGTCAGCGGATCGATGCGCGCCGCCGACATCGACGGCCGCACCCGGATCTCCGTCGCCCAGCAGGCGTTCAACGAGGTCGTCGACGCCCTTCCAGACGGGACAGAGCTCGGCATCCGCGTGCTCGGCGCGACGTACAAGGGCAAGGACAAGGCCGAGGGCTGCAAGGACACCCAGCAGATCGTGCCGGTGGCTCCGGTGGACCGGGCCGCCGCCAAGAACGCCATCGCCAAGTTGCGGCCCACCGGATTCACCCCGGTCGGGCTGGCGCTGCGCGGCGCGGCCGAGGACCTGGGCACCGGCGAGACCGCCCGCCGGATCATCCTGATCACCGACGGTGAGGACACCTGCGCCCCGCCGGACCCCTGCGACGTCGCCCGCGAACTGGCCGCCAAGGGTACCCACCTGGTGGTGGACACCCTCGGCCTGGCGCCGGACGACAAGGTGCGCCGGCAGCTGGTCTGCATCGCCGCGGCCACCGGCGGGACGTACGCCTCCGCGGAGACGCCGACACAGCTGACCGACCGGATCAAGCAGCTCGTCGACCGGGCCAAGGACGACACCGTCGTGAAGCCTCCCGCGATCGTGGCGGGCGGCAAGGAATGCGCCGGAGCGCCACTGCTGTCACCCGGCGTCTACACCGACCGGGAGAAGATCTCCGAGCACCGCTGGTACCGGGTGCCGGTCCGGGTGGACCAGGAACTGCGCGCCTCGGTGAGCATCGCCCTGGACCGCCCGGTCAACCGGGACTACGGCGTACTGCTGCGCGCCACCGCGGCTGACGGCCGGGAGCTCGTGCGCGGCACGGACGCGGGCAGCGGACGCACCGATGTGCTGTCCACCGGCCTGCGCTGGTCGGCCCTGGAACCTGACGTCGAGTCGGACCAGTCGGCAGAGGGTTCCACCACCCCGACCGAAGTCTGCCTGGTGATCAGCAATTCGTTCGCCAGTTCGACGGCGGCCGACGCGCCGGGCATGCCGTTCGAGTTGACCATCGACGTCGTCGCCACCTCGCCCGCGCCGGACGCGCCAGGACTGGGCAGCGGCTGGCTCCTGCTGCTGGTGCTGACCGTCGCCGGCCTGATCACCGGCGTGCTCGCCGGCTGGGGGACCCGCTGGTGGATCGCGACCTGGAGGACGAACTGATGCTCACCCGTGTGCGTATGCACCACCGCCTCGCGGCCGCCGTGTTCGCCGCAGCCTGCGTCGCCCTGATGCCGGCCGCCGCCACCGCTGCGCCGACCCCCTCACCGGGATCGGCCACCGTCAACCGGGCCGGAACCTCGTTCCTCACCGCGACCGCGGTCAACGTCGGCCAGCCGATTCAGGTGGCAGCCACCACCGGCGACTATCTCTACTGGTCGTTCAGCGCCACGGCCGGGCAGACCACCGAGATCGCGCTGACCGTCGCACTCCCGCCCGCCGCGAAGCGGACCGGCGCGTCCACCTGGACGGTGGACGTCTTCGACGGGCTGCGCCGCCGCCAGGCATGCACGGCCGGCGTGCAGACACCGGTCGCCGCCGCGACCGCCACCGAGGTCAGCCTCGGCTGCACCCTGCGCAGGGTGCGTTCCTGGGCCGAGCCGTGGTCCGGCGATCCGCTGCCCGGCACGTACTACGTCCGGCTGTCGGTGACCGAGCTGCCCGAAACGGATCTCGGCCTGCCCGTTCAGGTCGACATGCTGCTCGGCGCGCACGGCGACGCCGTCGCCGACGACGGCGAGCTCAAGGCGCCGCTCGTGCCGCGGGTCAAACCCGGCGAGGTCATCACCGCGGCCGGCTCGGTGCAGCCGTCGGCCAGCCCCGGCCCGGACCCCGATGAGGCGACCGGGGCGCTGGACTGGTTGCCGGATCTGTCCGCTCGCTGGATCTGGACGACGGTCGGCGGTGTCCTTGCCGCCGTGGCCGGTGTCTTCGGGTTCTCGCTGACCTGGCGTCGCCGCCGCAGCTGAACAAAACGCCAACGCCCCTTCCTCTCCTGCGGGTGGCGGAAGGGGCGTTGTCCAGTTCCGCCGCCGGCGGCCGAGGTCGCGGGGACGCCCTACCAGGGCGAGCGCGTCGGCCGGGTCGCGGGCGGGTGGGTGCGTCACCAGCACCGAGTGTAGGTTTGCGCAGGTGACGGCGTCACGATGTGTGCGGCGGCTGCTCGCCATCCCGTAGTGAGCCGGCTGTTCACACCACAGATGTCCGCCTGATCCGAAGGCTCCGCAATGAATGTCGTTCCGCTGATTGCCGCTGTGGCGATGTTCGCTCTGGTGTTCTTCTCGATTCGGCACCCGGAGCGCATCCGGGCCTGGCTGCGTCAGGACGCGCCGATCCGGGTCACGCCTGCCAGTTGGCGACGGCACGTCGAAGACGCCGCGCCGATCATGTTCGCGATTCAAGGGATGATCCTTGGTATCGCAGCTCTGATCTCGTTCATCGAACCGCTTGTTCGGTGAGTCCCGAATGGCCGAAGTTCATTGCCTTGGTCCCCTGCTCATGATCCACCGAGCGGGGCACCGGGGTGCCGGCTGACGTGGCACCATGCGGCATGGCCGATGTCAGTCCCAGAAAGATCGCGGAGCTCGTTCTCGCGCCTGTGCTGTGTACGGCGCTACTGCTGCTGGGGGTGCTCACCCTCGTTCTCGGGTGGGGCGTGACCAGCGACAGGACCATGGACCACGCGGACGTGGACTACGTCTACCTGCTCGGCACCGTGATCCTGTCGGGGCTGGCCGCCGTGGCCGCATACCGGATCGCGGGCCTGTTGCGGGCACGTGGCTGGTGGCCCGTACTCGCGGTGCTGGTCCCGGCTGTGGTGTTCACGGTCCTGCAGCTCGACAAGGCGTTCGGCAAGCGGGACTCCGCCCTGGTGTGGCTGGCGGGCCTGCTGGTCGTGCTGGTGGTCGCCGCGGTGCTCGCGCGGCGCGGACTGCTCCGGCAGGCCTGGATCGTCGGAGTGCTCGGGGTGATCATCGTGGCCGACGTCGCGGTGCTGGCGCAGTTGCTGCATTCGAGCTCGGTCGACGGCGATCAGGTTCAACAACTCGACCGGGCGTACGCGCCGCTGTGGTTCGTGTTCGCGCTCATCGACTACGACTTCGGCCTCGACCCGCTCTCCTGGCACATCGGCGACTCCCTCGACATGCGCGAAGTGGGATACCCGATGTACTCGATGATCGCGCTCGGCTACGCCGTGCGTGCGATGCGGCGCGACCCCGCAGCGGCGGACACGGCGGAAGATCTTTGAGGTTTCTGCCGTACAGTCTGTCGATTCCGCGCGGGGCCGTTCGACGTACCGGCGTACCGACCCCGAACACCGCAGGAAGGCAGCCCGTCATGGCCCAGTACGCAGTTCTGATCTACGCCGGCGACTCCGCCCACAGCGCGCACGCGACCAGCGAGGACACCGCCCCGCACGACCGGCACGCCGAGGAGCTGGAGCGCTCCGGGGCGTTGGTGGCGGCATACGCCCTGACGACCAGGGACCTGGCGACGTCCGTGCGCGGCGACGTCGTCACTGACGGGCCGTTCGTCGACGCCAAGGAGATCGTGGCCGGCTTCTACATCCTCGAAGCGCCCGACCTCGACGCGGCGCTTGCGATCGCCAGGCTCAACCCGGCCTGCCAAGCCGGCGGCGGGGTCGAGGTCCGGCCGATCGCCGGTGGCGGCTTCGTGCAGCGACCGGCCTGATGAGCGAGCCGGGGGCCGTCGCGGCGGCGATCGCCGAGGCGCACCGTCGCGAGTGGGCCCTGGTGCTTGCCGCGACGGTGCGTGTGGTCGGGGACCTGGACCTGGCCGAGGAGTGCGTCCAGGAGGCGTACGCCGCGGCCATGCGGGGCTGGCCCCGCGACGGCGTCCCGGGCAACCCTGCGGCGTGGCTGACCACGGCGGCCAAGCGGCGCGCGGTGGACGCGATCCGGCGCGAGCAGACGTTCCGGTCGAAACTCCCACTGCTGCTGGAACCCGAGGAGAGCGCCGTGGACCGGCTGCCCGACGACGAGGATGCCGACGGCGGCGTGCCCGACGACCGGCTGCGGCTGATCTTCACCTGCTGCCATCCGGCGCTGTCGCAGGAGGCCCAGCTGGCGCTGACCCTGCGACTGGTGTGCGGCGTGCCGACCCCGGACGTGGCCAGGGCGTTCCTGGTCTCCGAGCCGACCATGGCGGCTCGTATCACCAGGGCGAAGAAAAAGATCTCGGGTGCCCGTATCCCTTACCGGGTGCCGCGCGCGGCCGAGTTGCCCGACCGGCTGCGACCGGTCCTCGGCGTGATCCACCTGCTGTTCACCACCGGTCACACCGCGCCGTCGGGCGCGGACCTGGTGAACGCCGACCTCGTGGACCGCGCCCTGCACCTGGCCCGGATGCTGCATGAGCTGATGCCCGACGAGCCCGAGGTCCGCGGCCTGCTCGCCCTGCTGCTGGTCACCGACGCGCGCCGGGCCACGCGGGTGGACGCCGCCGGACGGCTGCTGCGCCTGCAGGAACAGGACCGCACCCGCTGGGACCGGGCGGCCATGGCGCAGGCACACGACCTCATCGTGGCCGGACTGCGCGGCGGCCGGCCCGGACGGTATGTACTGCAGGCGGCCATCGCCTCGCTGTATGCCGAGGCGCCCTCGTACGAGCAGACCGACTGGCCGCAGATCGTCGAGCTGTACGACAGGCTGCGGGAGGTCTGGCCCTCGCCCGTGGTGGCGCTGAACCGGACGGTGCCGCTGGCGATGGTCGCCGGGCCGCGCGCGGCACTCGCCGAGGTCGAGCGGCTGGAACAGGAAGGCGGTCTCGCGGGCTACCAGTACCTGCCCGCGGTCAAGGCCGACCTGCTCCTGCGGTCCGGGCGCACGGCGGAGGCCCGCGAGGCGTACGGCCGGGCGCTGGCCGTCACGGCGAACGAAGCCGAGCGGGCGTTCCTGTCCGAACGCCTGGCCGACCTGGACACCGCCTCCGGTTCGTGATGCGCTCGGTCCGTGGTAACCGCTGTCGGGTAGTGCCGGGCCGTTTCCGGGCGGTCCGAAGACCGCCCGGAAGCCGAGCTCAGCGCCGGAAGGACTGCTCGGCCAGGTGCGGGCGGGCAGCGGTGCGGGCTGTGGCCGCCTGCTCGCCGCACAGCTGCGTGACCAGCATGGTGATGGTCGCGTCGGCGATCGGGTCGGGTTGGCCCGGCGCGACGTAGTGGGTCATGTTCTGCGCGACGGTGACCTGGCGGCGGCCGTCGGCGCTGTGCCAGGAGATGGTGGAGTGGCCGAGCACGAGGCCGTCATGGCCCCAGGCCAGCCCGCACGGCAGCAGGTTCGAGTAGAGGCCGAGGCCGTAGCCGCCGTACTCCGGCGCGCCGGGCACCCACGGCACGGTGGTCTGCATCTGGGCGAGCTGCGCGGGCTTCAGTAGGTTGCCGGTCAGCAGCGCCCGGTAGAACCGGTTGAGGTCGTCGGTGGTGGAGACCAGGTCCCCGGCCGCCCAGCCCCAGGACATGTTGTAGTCGGCGAAGTCGACGAGCACCCCCTCGTACCAGGGGATGTAGGCGGCGGCGTGCGGGCCGTGGATGCGGGTGCCGGTGCCGGGCAGGTAGGTGTGGCGCAGGCCCAGCGGCCGGATGATCCGCTTGGTGATCTCGTACGCCGGCGACCGGCCGGTGATCTTCTCCAGGATCATCCCGGCGAGCACGTAGTTGGTGTTGGAGTAGGACCAGGCCGCGCCCGGCGGGTTCGTGGCGGGCTGGTCCAGCCCGAACGCGGCCAGTTCGGCCGGGGTGAAGGTGCGGTGTCGGTTCTCCTCCAGCGAGGTGTCGGTGGCGAAGATGACGTGGTCGTAGTCGGCGATGCCGCTGGTGTGGTTGAGCAGCATCCGGACGGTGACCCCGTCGACGGCGTACGCCGGCAGGTAGTGGCCGAGCGGCGCGTCGAGCCGCAGCCGGCCCTCCCCGGCGAGCTGGAGCAGGACGGTGGCGGTGAAGGTCTTGGTGATGCTGCCGACGCGGTGGCGCATGCCGGGCCGGGTGGGCGCGCCGGTGGTGACGTCGGCGACCCCGGCGGCCGCGGACTGCCGGTGGCGACCGTCGACGGCCTGCGCGAACACGCCGGGCATGCCGGCGGCGGTGATCGCCTCCAGCTGCGGGCGCAGCGTCGACCCGGCGGCGGCGGCGGGCGCGGCACCGGCCAACAGGATGAATACGACGGCGGCCCCAAGAGCGGCACGGATGGGTGTTCTGGACATGATCCCTCCCCTTTGGACAAATCTCATGCTGCCCGATCTGCGCATCGGTGCCGTCAATCCGGCGAAGGACGCTGTCGTCGGCCGTGCGGAGGATGCCGCAGTCGTCCTGGCGGCGGATATCCCTGTCATGGAGGTATTCGGGGCCTGATCGCACTGGCCGGGCTTGCCCCGACCGAGCACACTGTCCGGATGGGCAATGTGATCACCGATGGTGAGATCGTCGTGTCCGGCCTGGCCAAGCACTACAAACAGGTCAAGGCCGTCGACGGGCTGTCGTTCACCATCAAGCCGGGACGTGTGACCGGCTTCCTCGGACCGAATGGCGCAGGCAAGACCACTACGTTACGAATGATCCTGAATCTGGTGTCGCCGACGGCGGGCACGGCGACGATCGGCGGCGTGCGTTACGCCGACCTCGCCGAGCCGCTGCAGGCGGTCGGCGCGGTGCTGGAGGCGTCGAGCGCGCACAAGGGCCGCACCGGCCGCAACCACCTGCGGGTCATCGCCGCCGCCGCCGGCCTGCCGGCCTCCCGCGCGGACGAGGCGCTGGAGCTGGTCGGGCTGACCCCGGCGGCCAAGCGCAAGTTCAAGGGCTATTCACTGGGTATGCGCCAGCGGCTGGGCATCGCCGCGGCGATGCTCGGCGACCCGCGCGTGCTGATCCTCGACGAGCCGGCCAACGGCCTCGACCCCGAGGGCATCCGCTGGATGCGCGACCTGCTGCAGAAGCTCGCCGGGGAAGGCCGCACCATCCTGGTCTCCAGCCACCTGCTCTCGGAGATGGAGCTGCTCGCCGACGACGTCGTCATCATCGCCGCAGGCCGGCTGGTGGCGCAGGGGCCGGTCGCCGACGTGATCGGCCGGGCGGGCAACGCGGGCTCGGTGCGGGTGCGCACCCCGCACCCCGACAAGCTGCTCGCCGCGCTTCCAGGCGTCGGCAGCAACAGCGAGGACGGGGCGCTGGTGCTGACCGGTGTCACCGCCGAGCAGGTCGGCGACGCCGCGCTGAGCGCCGGGGTGGCCGTGCACGAACTGGTCACCGAGCGCCCTGACCTGGAGCGCGTCTTCCTCGACCTGACCGCCGGCAAGGAGGCGATCCGGTGAGGCTCATCCGCAGCGAGTTCCTGAAGATCCGTACCACCAACGTGTGGTGGCTGTTCGCGCTCGGCGCGTTCGGCCTGCTCCTGCTGGCGTTCGCGATCAACGCGCTGAACATGCACTTCGTGATCGAGCAGCCTGCGGAGATGGCCGAGGGCATGGACCCCGAGGGCATGGCGGCGATGTCGGCGCTGGTCGAACCCGTCGCGCTGACCTCGTACATGGTGACCTCGGGGCAGTACTTCGGCCTGATGTTCGTGATGCTGCTGGGCATCATCACGGTCACCAACGAGTACCACCACCAGACCGCGACCACGACGTTCCTGGCCACCCCGCACCGCACCTCGGTGATCCTGGCCAAGGCGGCGGCCGGCGGCGTGTTCGGCGTCGTGCTGTGGCTGGTGACCACGGCGATCACCGTGCCGGCCACCGCGATCTTCCTCAACTCGGAGAACATCACCCCCGCCCTGGGCGACTGGGACGTGATCCGGGCGATCCTGCTCAACGGCCTGGCGTACGCGCTGTGGGCGCTGATCGGCATCGGCATCGGCGTGCTCATCCGCAGCCAGATCGGCGCGACCATCACCGCGATGGTCATGTACACGGTGGGCACGATCGCCGTGTCGATCATCGTGAACGTGCTGACGAACCTGCTGGAGTGGGACTGGCTGGCCAACGTCCAGTGGGCCATGCCCTCGCTCGCGTCGACCCTGATGACCAGCGGCGCGGACCTGCCCGGCCAGCCGAGCTACTGGGTCGGCGCGCTCGTCCTGGTCGCCTGGGCCCTGGTCACCGGCCTGATCGGCACCCTGCTCACCCGCACCCGCGACGTGTCCTGACCGGACCGACCCCGGGGCCTGCTTCCGTCGCGGAAGCAGGCCCCTTTCCGTAGCCGGCCAATCCGCCTCGCGCGGCTGTTGATATGCAATTAGTTTCATAGCAGGATGGCGGGCGTGGCACTGGAACACGCGATCCTCGTCTCGCTGCTGGAGCGGCCCGGGTCCGGATATGAGCTGGCCAGGCGGTTCGACCGGTCGATCGGGCGGTTCTGGACCGCGACCCACCAGCAGATCTACAAGGTGCTGCGGCGGATGGAGGCCGACGGCTGGGTCACCGCCGAGGAGATCGGCCAGGACGGCCGCCCCGACAAGCGGTGCTACTCCGTGGCCGCGCCCGGCCGGGAGGCGCTGACGGCCTGGCTGCGTGAGCCGGTCCAGCCGGAGACCGTCCGCCACGAGCTGGCCGTCAAGATCCGTGGCGCGGCGTTCGACGACGCCGAAGGCCGGACCGCCTTGATCACCGAGGTCGAGCGGTATCGCGCCGACCACGAGACCACCCTGCGCCGCTACCTGACCGGCGAGCAGCGCGACTTCCCCGACGCCGACAAGCTCGACGCGGGGCAGCGGCTGCAGCACGTCGTGCTGCGCGGCGGCATCGAGTACGAGCGCATGGTCCTGGCCTGGCTCGACGACGTCCTGCACACCCTCCACGACCTCTGACCGGATAGGGAAGAACCGCCATGACGCACCCGTTGCTGCTGAACCCGCGCACCTACGACCCCGCGCACCTCGACGACGAGTCACGCCGGCTGCTGCGCGCCACCGTCGACTTCTTCGAGAACCGCGGCAAGAAGACGCTCGTCGACAGCTACAACGACCGCACCTGGTACGCCGACTTCCTGGACTTCGTCGCCAAGGAAGGCCTGTTCGCCACGTTCCTGACCCCGGCCGCCGACGGCACCGGCACCCGCTGGGACACCGCGCGCAACGCCGCGCTCAGCGAGGTCCTCGCCTTCTACGGCCTCGGCTACTGGTACACCTGGCAGGTCACCGTCCTGGGCCTCGGGCCGGTGTGGCAGAGCGCCAACCCGGCCGCCCGCGCCCGCGCCGCCCAGTTGCTCGCCGACGGCCACGTCATGGCGTTCGGCCTGTCCGAGCGCGCCCACGGCGCGGACATCTACTCCACCGACATGATCCTGACCCCGGACGGCGCGGACGGTTTCCGGGCCACCGGCGGCAAGTACTACATCGGCAACGGCAACGTCGCGGGCCTGGTCTCCGTGTTCGGCCGCCGCGCCGACGTCGAGGGTCCCGACGGTTATGTCTTCTTCGCCGCCGACAGCCGCCACCCCGCATACCACCTGGTCAAGAACGTGGTGAACGGGCAGATGTACGTCAGCGAGTTCCGGCTGGAGGACTACCCGGTGCGCGCCGAGGATGTGCTGCACACCGGCAAGGCCGCGTTCGACGCCGCGCTCAACACGGTCAACGTCGGCAAGTTCAACCTGTGCACGGCCTCCATCGGCATCTGCGAGCACGCGATGTACGAGGCCGTCACCCACGCGCACCGGCGCGTCCTGTACGGCAGGAAGGTCACCGACTTCCCGCACGTGCGCCGCGAGCTGGCCGACGCGTACGCCCGGCTGGTCGCGATGAAGCTGTTCAGCGACCGGTCCGTCGACTACTTCCGGTCCGCGGGCCCGGATGACCGGCGGTATCTGCTGTTCAACCCGATGACGAAGATGAAGGTCACCACCGAGGGCGAGCGAGTGATCGACCTGCTGTGGGACGTGATCGCCGCGAAGGGCTTCGAGGCCGACACCTACTTCGACAAGGCCGCCAAGGACATCCGCGGCCTGCCGAAGCTCGAAGGCACCGTGCACGTCAACCTGGCCCTGATCCTGAAGTTCATGCCGAACTACCTGTTCCGGCCGGCCGGCTTCGCGCCGGTGCCGACCCGCCACGACGCCGCCGACGACGAGTTCCTGTTCCGGCAGGGGCCCGCCCGAGGGCTGGGGGAGATCCGGTTCCAGGACTGGCGCGGCCCGTACGACAAGAACGCCGACCTGGCCAACGTGGCGGTGTTCCGGGAGCAGGCCGACGGGCTGTGCGCGCTGCTGCAGGCGCACGCCCCGGACGCCGACCAGCAGCGCGACCTGGACTTCCTGCTCACCATCGGGCAGCTGTTCGCGCTGGTCGTCTACGGCCAGTTGATCCTGGAGCAGGCCGAGTCGACCGGCCTGGACCGCGATCTGCTCGACGAGATCTTCGCGGTGCTCGTCGGCGACTTCTCCGCGTACGCGACCGAGCTGCACGGCAAGGCGGCCACCACCGACGCCCAGGCCGCCTGGGCACTGGCGCACCTGCGCCGCCCGGCCCGGGACGCGTCCCGCACGGCCGCCGTGTGGTCCCAGGTCGAGGCCCTCTGCGGCGCGTACGAGATGCGGCCGTAGGTCTGCCACGCGTCCCTGATCGTTCGACTTGCCAGGCACATGGGCGAATGCGCGTTCAAGATACGCACAGGTGCCCGGCAAGTCGAACGATCACGGGGATGAGGTGTCGGCGAGTCACGTCCGCGACCGTGCCGCAGGCCGCCGCGCCGTCGGCCACCGGCGCCCTGCTTCCGCGCAACGTCGTCATTCCGCTGAGCGAGGTGCAAGGGTTCTTCCCGGAGATCAGCCAGGAGCTCGCCACCGGCTGGAACTCCACCGCCTCCGGCAGCCCGACGGCCACCCGGAGCGTGGCGTACACGAACAGCGACGGCTCGAAGAAGGTGACGATCTCGGCCGACGAGTACGCCACCGCGGCGGACGCGTCCGCCGGTTATCAGAAGGCCGTCGAGCTGAGCAACGCGGTTCCCGAGGTCAGGGCCGTGCCCGCGCCGAACCCGGGGGAGCAGGCCTTCGCCGGAAGCGTGACCAAGGACGGCCAGACCCACGTCGGCGTCGGCGTGCTCGACGGCACCATGGTTCTCGGCGCGACGACCGCCGGCTACGACGCGACCCCGGAGAACATCGCCAAACTCATGGCCGTGGTGGCAGCGGAGGTTGCCGCCGCCAAGAACCGCTGAACACGCCGAGGGCCGTGGCTGCGGCGAACCACTCAGCCGGGTGGCGCAGAGTGCGAGCCGGTGCCGCCGTGCCGGGCCGGGCGCCGGGCGTCGGTGAAGCGCGGCCCGGCGTGCTCGGCGAGCGCCGACGCGATCGCGGCCGGTGACTCGCGCACCTGCGACAGCACGAGGACCTCGAAGCAGCTGCGGCCGTCGGATGTCGTGCCGGCGAACCTGCCGATGCCCGGATAGTCGGCTCGCTGGTGGCCGGGGTCGGGAACGACGAGGATGCGCAGGTCGTCGAGGATGACCGACTCGATGTCGGACCACGGGAGAGCGGCGGTGATGTCGGGGGTCCGGATGGTCAGACCGGCGCTGTCGATGACGAAGCGGAACCGAAGCGCGCCCAGGGTCTTCATGACGACGATGGGAGCCGCGATCGCCGCCATCGTGACCATGATGAGCTCGCGGCCGACTATCGCCGGTGGCAGCCCGGCGATCATGTCGCGACGCATCGTCAGCAGCGCCCAGGCCAGCGCGACCGGAGCCGCCAGTGCGATCAGCACCTGGACCAGCCACGTCCGGGTGCGGCGGAGTGTCACCGGCACGTGGGTTCAGCCGTCGATCCGAGGCGGCGGTCCCGCCTTGGCCTCGGTGCGGTCCGGGCCGTTCGCGGTGCAGTGTGCGGCCTCTTGCGCGGCACGGGCCTGATAGGACGCGTGGACCGCCGCCGAATACGCGGCCTGCTGCTCCGCGTGGGCCCGGACCTGGGCGGCCAGCTGCTCCGGACCGCCGAGCGCCCGCCACACCTCGTGCTCCCGCCAGAACCAGCCGGGGGCGGCGACCCCGCACAGCATGACGAACAGCGCGAACGAGACCCCGGCGAGCCAGGTCGAGACCGTCGGCTCGATTCGGTTGACCAGCATGACCAGGCCGAGCACACCGCCGCAGAGCGTGGTCAGGACCAGTACGACGAACCCGGCGGAGCGGGTGGGGTGGCGGGGCGTCACGAACAGGAGATCCTGCCATGCGAACGCGGCGTTCGCAGACCCCTGGCGGCCAGTGCGGAGAAAGGGCTTGCGCGCTAACTCTACCTAGGTAGATATTAGAGGCATGGCACGCGTACGACATCCCTCCCCGCAGACCGCGGCAGTGCTCGTCGCCCTCGCCGAAAACGGTGAGGACTGGAGCCACGGCTACGACCTGTGCCGCACCCTCGGCCTGAAGGCGGGCACGGTGTACCCGATCCTCATCCGCCTCGCCGAACGCGGACACGTGGAGACCTCCTGGGAGACCGACCCGCCGCGCGGGCGGCCGGCCCGGCACCTCTACCGGCTCACCACCGCGGGCGCCGAACTCGCCCGCGCTGTCGCAGCGGCGGCCCGCGCCGCCGAGGCCGCACCCGCCCCGGGCCCGGCCGCGCTCGCGCCCAGGACCGCCTGACCCTCGACCGCTCGATCCCCGACCCGCCCCTGCCGTTCGGAGGCCCGCGATGTTCGACTTTCTCCTCACCCTGGTGGTGCTCGCACCGGCACCGCTGCTCGCGATCGTGGTGCTCGCCGTCCGGCTGCGCGATGCCGTACGCCATGGCGGTGTGGGCACGCTCGCCTCTCGCGTCCGCGCCGGGTGGCGCGACGGGACCAGGCGTCCGGTGTGGCCGCTGCTGATCGGTGTCGCCGCCGGCACCGCGGCGCTCACCTTCGGCCTGCAACGCCTGTATCTCGCCACGGTCGACAAAGGACCTGGCTGGGGTGTCGACATAGCGCTGCTCGCCATGGTGCTCGGGCTGCTCGCGGCGGTCGCCTGCGCGGGGCTCGCCGCCCTGGCCGCGGCCACCGTGGCCCGGGCCCGCGGATTCGGGGCCGGAACGGTCGCGGGGTTGCTCACACTCGTCGCGGTCGCCGTCGGCACCGCTGCCGCACACCTGCCGTTGAACGCCGCCTACCAGGCCGAACCTGGCAGCTTCCCCGTCGTGGCCAACCTGGGCGCGGGCGATCTGCTGCTGCCGTTCGCGGTGTTCCTCGTCGTGCTGATCTGGGCCCTGCCCTGGCCGGTCCTCGGCGCGGCTCGCGGCGCGCGCACCGAGACCACGCAACGCTTGCCGGCCCGGGACGTGTGGCAGCTCCTGCTCGACCTGGCCACCGCGGACCTGCCCGAGAACCGGTCCGCCTGGGGCGCCGCGCTGCGCGCCGAACTCGCGGCCATCGACCCACCCGCCGAGCGGCGCAGATTCGCCCTGGGCGGGATGTGGGCCGCGCTGCGGTCCGGGCGGCCGAGGGCCGCGTGGGCGTCGGCGGCCGGGGTCGCGGTGCTCGTCGCGGCCGGTTCGTTCGCGGCCTCGCGCTGGTCACTGGCCCACAGCAGGGGCGGCATCCTCGACTTCTGGATCGTCGGCCCGAGTGTGCTGCTGCTGGCCGTCGCGCTCGTCACGGCTTGGCGCAACCGTTCCTTCGGCGCGGGACTGCGCGCCGCGGCGCTGTCCGGGCTCGCCGCCCTGGTGGCGATCATCGCCGTCGGCGTCCCGGAGGCGCTGGTCTGGGCGCAGCGGCAGGCCGGCTACCTGAGCACGGGCGACGCGGTGCCGCCGACATGGCAGTCGGCGGTCCTCGACGTGGTGCGCCCCGACTTCATCATCATCATGATCGTCTTCTGGGCGATCGGCGCAGCCGGTGGCGCGGCCATGGGCACGGCACTGAGGCGCGACCCTGCCGGAGTTACCGACGGGTCATGAGCTTCCACGCCTACGGGTTGGCGTGCGGTTCGACGGCGAACTTGTCGCCGGGGCGGGTGCTGTGCCGCAGCACCTCCTCGGTGACCGCCTGGCGCGGGGTGCCAGTCCTGGCGTACAGCCCCGCGGTCAGCAGGACCGTTCCCACGAGGAACGATGCGACACAGGTGGACACGCCGAAGTTGAGCATGTTGACCGAGGTCTCCAGCAGGGTGAGGCACGCCAGGCCGCTGAGCAGGCAGATCGCGCCTGTTCCGAGGTAGGCGGCCGTGGCCGCGGTCCCGATGACCGTTCCGATCAGCGCGACTACACCCAGGGCGACGGACAGCCAGGCCAGCGCGGGGTTCGTACGCAGACCGAGCACGATCGTGTCGCCGTCGTGGAAGAAGGGCTGCCCCGCGGTGGCGACCACGCCGATCAGGCCGAACCCCAGCAGGCAGACAGCGGACAAGCCGGCCAGTGCCCGCCAGAGCGGGCGCCTCCGGTGATTGGTGGGCAGGTGCATACGACCCAGATGCCCCGCACGTCGGCGGGGAAACCCGGACACGCCGAAGCCGACGTCTTGTGTGCAGCCCGGTGACCGGCGCGTCCGTCATGCGCCGCGCAGCGTCGCACGCGTCGCGGGCAGACATGTCGCGGGATCGACGCCGTCGGCAAGGATCGCGAGAACGGCCGCGCCGGTCGACGCATGCGAACAGGCCCGGGTCCGTTTCGGATCCCGGGCCTGTCTGGTCGTGCTCATCATGCCGTGTGGTCGCGCGCCTGGCGGCGCTTGCGGCCGTGGCGGTGCACCCTGTTGGCCACCCGCTCCTTCGCGGCCTCGTCGATGAGCTCTCGGTGATGCAACTTCGCGAGATCGAAGTACATCTCGGGCGATCCGAACATCGCAGACTCCTCAGTCCTTGACCCACTGTCTTGCTGACGAGATGAATACTCCTCCCGCCAGACCCCCGCTCCATCCGTAACGACGGCGTATCCCGCCTGGCCGCGACCTACCTAGAGCCATGCCTAGGCCGGTCTAGGTATGCCTACCGACCGTGACCGCCACCACCACGGCGGTGATAGGACATCCCTTTGAGGCGCATTTGTAAGGCTGCCCGGGATGGCTGTCCGGGTCACACTGGGGTCGTGGACAGGCGTGAAGTCGAGCAGTTCGAGCGGGACGGGTACGTCGCCGGTGACGTCTTCTGTGCCATCCGTTCATCGTGCACCCGGCGACGTGGCCGCATCGCGGCACGACGCCGCGCTCGATGGCCCAGCCGGCTGTCTACGTGGCGGACGGCTCCGACCCGTCGCCGGTCGCCAGGGCGATCGTCGCCGGCCTGAATACCCGCGCATGAGCCGCGGCCGCCCCCGAGCGCGGCCTGCTCGGTGACCGAAACCGTTGCGGCGCACCGTGGGTGTGCGACGGTCCCAGATCTACGGACGTGTGGGCGACCTCGAAGTGACCATACGGATGGTATCTAACCCGATCACACTGTGTGAGCTTTACAGGGTCGCATACAGCCGTGTGGGGGATCGATGCCGCCGATGCTTCGCTGGTCCTTGACGTTGGTGGCCGGTGCCTCCACGTTCGGCATCACCTGGTGGATCGCGGACGGTCCGGCGGGTATGGAGAGCGACAACGCCCTCACCCTCGCCGCCTTCGTCGCCGGCACCGTGCTGCTGCCGCTGATCGCCTGGGCCGGCCGCCCCTACACGCCGCACCGCGACCGCGGCAAACCGCCCTCCCAGCGGATCGTCGGCGCGGTTCCCCACGAAGCCGTCGCCTTTCGTGGCCGGGCAGCGATCCTGCAGGAACTCACCCAGGTCTTCGCCGGCCGGGAGAACCGGCTGTGCGCCCTCACCGGAGGGCCGGGCGTCGGTAAGACGCAAGCCGCGGCGGCATTCGCGCGCACCTGCATCGAGGCTGGGTACCCCGTCGTCGTCTGGGCCGGCGCCCAGGACCGGCAGGGCATCATCACCCGGCTGGCCGAACTCGCCGACGACTGCGGCGTGCGCCGGCCGGACACTGACTCCGCCACCGCCGCCGCAGACGCGCTCCGCTGGCTCAGCACCCAACCCGGGCCCTGTCTGATCGTCTACGACAACGCCACCGATCCAGACCTCGTCGCGCAATGGACACCCACGGTGGGGCAGGTACGCGTCCTGGTCACCACCACGCGCGGCTCGTTCGGGAATCTGGGGCTGACCGTCGCGGTGGACGTGTTCACCGAGCCGGAGGCCGTGGACTACCTCCTGACCCGGACCGGCCTGGCCGACGTGCAGGGCGCACGGCAGATCGCCGACGAGTTGGGCTGCCTCCCGGTTGCGTTGGCGCAAGCCGCGTCGACGATCGGCCGCGGCCGGGCGCACCCGACCTTCGCGCTGTACGCGGCGCAACTTCGCCGGGTAGACATCGCCGGGCAGCTGCAGCACGTGCCCGGCGACCACTATCCACGCAGCACGGTGCACGCGTTCGCGCTGGCACTGGAAGACATCAAACGCGAGGACTCGACCGGCCTGGCCATGTGGCTGCTGTCGCTGCTGTCCGTCCTGTCGCCCGCGGGAGTGGCCGTCGAGATGCTCACCGCCGCGGCCGATCGCGGCGTCGTGGCGCCCGTCGTGCCTGCCAGCGAAACGGTGGACGCACAGCGGGTGCGGACCGCGCTGGCCCTGCTGGGCGAGCGGTCGCTGCTGACGTTCAGCCAGGACGGATCACAGGTCATCGTGCATCGACTGCTGCAGCGGGTGGTCCGCGAGGTGGCGCTGACCAACGGGACGGTCGACGGTGTCATCGCGCAGGTGGTGACCATCCTCGACGGGTTGAAGATCCCCCGCGCCTCGGCCTGGACCATGCGAAACGAAGGCAAGCAGCTGGTCGCCCAGATCGAGGTGCTGTGGGCGGTGCTCGCCGGCATCATCGGCAAGCAGGAGCTGGTCTCGCCCGGCACCGTCGCCCGCGTGGTCGGGCTGCGTGTCTGGGCCGTCGACCACCTGTGGTACGCCCACGAGCCGGGGCGGTCGATGGAACTGGGCACCCTGCTCGCTGCGGACGCGGAGCGGATACTCAGCAACGACCACCCCGAGACCATCAACGCCCGGAACTTCCTCGCCGTGGCCCACGCCCAGGCTAAAAGGTACGACGAAGCCGTCGCCCTCGGCGAACAGAACGTGACCGACTACCTGCGGGTGCTCGGCGAAGACCACCCCGACACCCTCGACGCCCAGAACAATCTCGCGATGGCCTACCTCAACGTCGACCGGGCCGCCGACGCGTTGCGGATGCAGGAGCAGATACTCGCGAACTATCGGCGGGTCAAGGGAGACGACGACCCGGACACGCTGACCGGTCGCAACAACCTGGCGGTCGCCTACTGGCACAACGGACGGTTCATCGAGTCGATCGCCCTCTTCTGGCACAACGTCCGCGAGTGCCACCGCATCTTCGGAGCGGAGCACCCGACGACCGTGGAGTTCACGGCGGCCTTGGCCCTGCACCTCGACATCGCGGGGTTCCTTGCCGACGCGATCGTCCTCTACGAGGAGAACGCGACAGCCTCCGCCGCGTGCCTGGGCGAGAACCACGACGATGCCGTCACGGCCCGTGCCGACCTTGTCGAGGCGAAGGCCAAGGCCAAGAAGCTGAGCAAGCGGGTCAAGGCGATGCGGCGGCGATGGAAGGAGAACCTGGCGACCTTCGGGCCCGACCGGTTCGTGACCCTGCGCGCGCAGACCGAGCTGGCGATCGCCTACCTCAACAGTGGAGCGCCCGACAAGGGCGTCGAGCTGGCCGAAGACGGGTTCGTTCGCAGACGGCACCTATACGGCGATGACGATCCGGACACGCTCCTGGCATGGCATCTGCTCGGCAGCGCTTACCGGCAGGCCGGCCGCCGCGCCGAAGCGGCGGCGACCTATGAGCGATGCGTGGCCTCCCACCGGCAGGAGTTCGGCGACGCCCATCCGCTGACGATGCTGGCCGCGGACCAGGTCCAGGTCTTGGCGGCCAGCTGACTGCCGTTCCGGCCGGATCAGGGGCGGAAGCTGGCGCGGTACTCCGTGGGGGTGCGGCCGGTCAGGTCCAGGAAGGCGGCGTTGAACGCCGACAGCGAGGTGTAGCCGACCGTGTGCGCGATCCGGGTCACCGGGGCGTCGCCCGCGGCGAGTTCCTCGATCGCGCGCAGCACGCGCATCCGGCGCAGCACCGCTCGCCAGGTCAGCCCGGTCTCCTCGGCGAAGCGCCGGGCCAGCGAGCGCGGCGCGAGGCCGACCTCGGCCGCGACGTCGGCGAAGCTGACCTCCCCGCCGAGCTGCCGCTCGGTGGCGGCCAGGGCCCTGCGCAGTTCCGGCGACCGTCCCGCCGGGACGACGACCGGGCTCGGCTGCTCGGCGAGCCGCCAGGTCACGGCGGCGAGCGCGCTGAACAGCGTCCGGGCGTACGCGGGAAGGGGCTCGTCGCTCTCGCCGTAGGCGCCGCATTCGTCGACCAGTGCGCGGGCCAGCGGGTTGAGGTCGAACACGGTCAGCGGCGCGGGCGGGGCGGCGGTGAATCCGGGGTCGAACAGCACCGAGGCGGTGGTGACCGGCTGCGGGATGCTGACCTGGATCGGCCGGCCCGCCTCGATCAGGGCGGCCCGCGCCGGGGGCAGCAGCCATGCCTGGCCCTGCGCCTCCAGCCGGAGCACCCCGGCGGAGGCGCAGAGCAGGTAGTGGCGGTCGACGCGCAGTTCGCGGACCGGCTCCGCGGGGAAGGTGCGGACGAAGCTGTACGCCTCACGGGTCATCGGCGGCCTCGCACGGACCCATGGTAGTCAGCGGACCGTCTCCAGCAGGTCGGCACGGAAGCGGCGGCTCACGGGCGGCGCGATCATCATCGGGCGCAGCACCTCGCCGGAGCGGGCGAAGGAGTCCGACGCCTGGTATCCGGCGAACGACTGCTCGTCGGCCCACTCGTGCACGATGGCGATCGCGGACTCGTCCGCGCGGGAGGCGTAGACCCGGAAGGCGATGTTGCCGGGCATGGCGCGTACGCGGTCGCTTTCGGCGTCGAGCTGGGCCAGGGCCGAGGTCCGGTCGGCGGGGGCGGTGCGGAAGTCGACGATCGCGATGAACATGGAGGTCCTCCGGAAGGTGCGGTGGCGGCGGCTGCCGCGGCTGGATTCGATCCTCGCCGCCTCACGGCCGTCCGGCTCGCGTCGGCAGGACACGTTCACGCTCGCATCGGACACGTCACCGACCGGTGGACACGAACAGGCCCGGGTCCGTTTCCGGATCCCGGGCCTGTCTGGTCGTGCTCATCGTGCCGTGTGGTCGCGCGCCTGGCGGCGCTTGCGGCCGTGGCGGTGCACCCCGTTGGCCACCCGCTCCTTCGCGGCCTCGTCGATGAGCTCTCGGTGATGCAACTTCGCGAGATCGAAGTACATCTCGGGCGATCCGAACATCGCAGACTCCTCAGTCCTTGACTCTGTGTCTTGCTGACGAGGTAAATACTCCTCCGGCCCGACCTCCGCTCCATCCGTAGCGACGGCGTATCTTGCCTGCCCACGACCTACCTAGTGCCATGCCTAGGTGGGTCTAGGTATGCCTACCGACCGTGACCGCCATCACCGCCGGTAGGTCGTTAAGTCCGTTTCGGAGTGATCCCTTGTTGTCGGACGGCGCAGTTAGGGTCGGGGCCGTCCTAGGCGAGGAGGCGCGTGGTGCGGGTCGAGGTGCGAAGCAGGGTTCCCGGCGGGGACCGCCTGCCCGATGTGCTGGTCGAGCTGGCGCAGGAGCAGACCACGGTGCGCGAGCTGATCCGCGCCGCCGTCGCCGAGCAGGTGCGCGCCTGGCAGGCGGACGGCTCCCGGTGCCGCGCCCTGCTGGATCGGCAGTACCTCACCGACGACGACATCCGCGCCCAGGCCGCGACGGGCATGATCCGGCTGCCCGACCGGGAGCCCGTCACGCCCGACGTCGAAGCCGAGGTGGATCGGGCCTGGCGGGCGTTCGAGCGCGGCACGTTCGCCCTGTTCATCGGAGGGCGGCAGCACGACCTGCTCGACGAGCGGATCGTGCTGCGCCTCGGCGAGCCGGTCGTGTTCGTACGGCTGACGGCGCTGGTCGGAGGCTGACGTGGACCACCCGATCCCCGACATCTACCTGGCGGCGTTCGCGCAGGAGCGGGACGCGCTGTGGCAGCGGGTCGAGCAGGTGCGTGCCGCCGTCAAGGACGTTGACCTGGCGCTGCTGCGCGAGCTGGGGCCGATCGTCCGGGAGCAGCGGCGCCGTGGCGACGACCGCGTCGGCGGCCACCTGGAGGACCGCATCCCCGACATCGATCAGGCGTTCAGCGACGCGTACGACGAGGCGTTCCCGCTCGCGACGGGCGCGGACGTGCTCGCGGTGCTGGACACGCCGTGGCCGACCGCGACCCGTGACGCGGCGCTGCGCGCCCTGCTGACGTCACCGGCCTGGGGCACACCGCCGCTGGACGAGGTGGCTGATCACGTCATCGCATCAGGTGACGTGGGCGCGATGCGGGTGCTGGTGCTGACGCCGCTGGGGCGGGTTTCCCGGCCCGCCGTGACCCGGCTGCTCGACGCCCTGCACGCGCGCGACGCCCTGGACGCGGCGCTGGTCGAGCACGCGTTCACCGTGGACCGCTGGCTGGGCAACACCATCGTGGGCCGGGACCCGTCGGGTGGCGCGCCGCCACCGCCCGCCGCTTGCGCGGACGCCGTGCGGTCGTACGTGGACGCGATGCTGTGGCGGATGACCTCGGCCGGGATGCCGGACGACGAGCTGCCGCAGGTTGTCGTGCCGCGCGGGCTGCGGTTCGTGCTGCGGGCGCTGGACTGGGCGGGGGAGGAGAAGACCAGGCGGCGGCTGGGCGCGGCCGAGCTGACCGAGGCCGAACTGGCGGAGCTGGTCGCGCATCTGCGGCAGTGCCCGCTGGAGGTGCGGCTGCGCGCCTTCCACCTGCGCCGGGACGCCGGCGACGCGGAAGGGCTGCTGCAGGTGCTCGGGCTCGAACCGGCGACCGCGCTGATGCGGGTGGTGGACCGGATCGAGGCGGGCGGGGTGGTCCGGTATGACCGCGAGCTGATCCTGGTGGCGGCCGAGGCGGCCGGACCCGACCTGACCGAGCGGCTGCTGGCGCAGACGCCGTGCGAGCTGGTCAGCGCGGTCCTGGGGCGCAACCGCGCGGCGGTGCTCAAACGCGTGAAGAACAACGCCCTGGCGGGCATCGCCGCGTACGGCATGCTGCCGCTCGCCGAGGGCGAGACGGTGCTCGACCGGTACACGGCGCTGCGGGAGGTCGCCAAGCGCGGGCCGAAGCTCGGCCCGAACCGCCGGCACAGCCACGCCGCCGCGGTCGAGGTGGCGTTGGAGCACCTGGCCCAGGTCGCGGGCCTGCCCGACGCGAGCCGGCTGGAGACCGAGTGCGAGATCCGCCTCGCCGACGCCACCCCACCGCCGTGGACGGTCGGCGACTACACGGTCGCGGTCGTCATGGACGGCCCCGACCCGGTCATCACCGTGACCAGCGGCGAGAAGGTCTTGAAGAGCGTGCCCGCGGCGGTACGCGCCGACGCCCGCCACGCGGCCAGCCGCGAACACCAGGAACTGCTGCGCGACCAGGCCCGGCGGCTGCGTACCGGCGTGATCGAACGGCTCGTCGCGACCGGCACACCGGTTGGCCCGCAGGAGCTGGCCGGGCTGCTGAGACTGCCCGCGGGCGCGGCGATGCTGCCCGCCCTGCTGTGGCGCGACCGCGCCGGCCAGGTCGGCCTGCTCGCCGACGTCGACACGTCCAGCCCGGTCACCGCCGCGCACCCGTTCGACCTGTACGCGTCCGGCCGGCTCGGGCACTGGCAGGCCGAGATCGTGCGCCGCCGCTTGCGCCAGCCCGTCAAGCAGGCATTCCGTGAGCTGTACGTGCTCACGCCCGCCGAACGCGAAGCTGTCGACGTGTCGCGGCGTTTCACCGGCCACACCGTGACCGGCCGGGTCGCCGGGCAGCTGCTGTCGGGCCGCGGCTGGCACACCCACGGCGACTACGCCGCGTACCAGGCCACCCGGCCGGCGGGAGACCTGACGGCGGCCCTGCGCTGCGACTTCCACGGATACTTCGGCATGGGCGACGTGGAGATCGGCGACCTGCGGTTCCTGTCCGGACGCGACATCGTGCCCCTGGCCGATGTGCCTCCGGCCGTCTTCTCCGAGGTCATGCGCGACCTCGACCTGGTCGTGTCGGTAGCCGGCACCGACCCGGCGCGGCTGGACTCGCCCGCTCGCGCCCAGAGCCGGGCCGAGGTGCTGGCCGCGCTCATCGACGACCTGGGCCTGCGCCAGGTCGCCGTCGAGGGCACGGCCGCGGTGGTCCACGGCTCGCGGGCCGTCTACCGGGTGCACCTGACCAGCGGCAGCATCCATGTCGAGCCGGGCGGCTACCTGTGCGTGGTGCCGGACGGGTTCGGCCGCAAGCCGCACCGGCGGCTGTTCCTGCCGTTCGCCGACGACGATCCGAGGACGAGCGTCGTGCTCAGCAAGGTGCTGCTGCTCGCCGAGGACGAGAAGATCACCGACCCGTCGATCCTGGCGCAGCTGGCGTTGCTCACGGCACGCGGCTGAGGGGCGGGCGTCGGCACGGTGGCGCGGCGGTGAAGCCGGGTTGTCCACCTGGTGACATGTCGCCTTTGCGCAGCACGGGCACTAGTGACCTTGGACACGTCGCCGCAGCAGAATCCGATCACCTTCGCCGTGGACAGCGGCGATGATCGTGAGGAGCTCGACACGATGTGGTCACCCCTGGGCCGCGCCACCGCCGCCGGCGGTATGGCGGCCGTACTCACCTTCACCGTGGTCGGCACGGCGCAGCAGACCGCTGCCGCCGCGCCGACCGCGCCCGGCCGGACCGCGGCGACCCCGACGGCCGGCCAGACGGTCACGCTGATCACCGGTGACGTCGTCACCGTGAGCGACGCCGGCGCGGGCCGGCACACCGCCGCGGTGCGCCCCGCCCCCGGGCGTGAACGCATCACGTTCCACACCCTGGAGGTCGACGGCGGCCTGCGGGTGCTGCCGTCCGATGTGGTGCCGTACGTGTCGTCCGGGGCCGTCGACGCGGACCTGTTCGACGTCGAAGAGCTGCTCGCGGCAGGGTACGGCGACGCGACCGCGACCGGCCTGCCGCTGATCGTGCGCTACGCCGACGGCGGCGCGAACGCCAGGCGCACGGCCGGGGTCACCGGCGTTCGCGAGCTGCCGAGCATCGGCGCTGCGGCGCTGACCGCGAGCCGCGACAACCTCGCCGGCTTCTGGCGGGCCACCGCGCCCGCTGCCCCGGCCGCGGCGGACACGGCGGCCGCGGCGTCCTCGGCGGGCAGCGCGCGGTCCGGCGCCGCGCAGGGCGGCCGCCTCGGCGGCGGCATCGAGCGGATCTGGCTCGACGGCCGTGTGGAGGCCGCCCTGGACCGCAGTGTCGCGCAGATCGGCGCGCCCGACGCCTGGGCCGCCGGGTTCGACGGCAAGGGCGTCGACGTGGCGATCCTGGACACCGGCGTCGACGCGAACCACCCCGACCTGGCCGGACGCATCGGGCAGGCCCGCAACTTCACCGACAGCCCCGACGCCGTCGACCGGCACGGGCACGGCACGCACGTCGCCGCGACCGTCGGCGGCACCGGCGCGGCCTCGGGCGGCACCCGCAAGGGCGTCGCACCCGGCGCGAACCTGCTGGTGGGCAAGGTGCTCAACGACGGCGGCTCCGGCTACGAGTCCTGGATCGTCGCGGGCATGGAGTGGGCCGTCGAGCAGGGCGCCGAGGTCGTCAGCATGAGCCTGGGCGGCTCGGCCACCGACGGCCAGGACCCGATGAGCCTGGCCGTGGACCGGCTGACCGCCGCCAGCGGAACCCTGTTCGTCATCGCGGCGGGCAACGACGGCTCCGACTACGCCGTCGGCTCGCCCGGCGCGGCCGCGTCCGCGCTGACCGTCGGGGCCGTGGACCGGGACGAGAACCTGGCCGACTTCTCCAGCCGCGGCCCCCGCCTCGGCGACGAGGGCCTCAAGCCCGAGATCACCGCACCGGGCGTCGGCATCGTCGCGGCCCGTGCCGCCGGGACGTCGATGGGCACCGTCGTCGACGCGAATTACACCACCGCGTCGGGCACCTCGATGGCCACCCCGCACGTGGCCGGCGCGGCCGCGCTGCTGGCCCAGGCGCACCCGGGCTGGAAGGCCGGGCAGCTCAAGAACGCCCTGGTCAGCACCGCTCGCGCCAACGCGTCGCTGACGGTGTACCAGCAGGGCGCGGGCCGGGTCGACCTGACCCGGGCGGTCGCGCAGACCGTCTACGGCACCGCCACCGCCGACTTCGGCCTGCTCGCCACCGCCCCGGCGGCGCAGGCGGCGACCCGTACGCTGACGTTCACCAACACCGGCAGTGCGCCCGTCACCCTCGACCTGACAGTGGACCTGCGCAACGTCGACCGGGCCGTCGCCGAGACCGACGCCCTGACCACCACCGGGCAGGTCACCGTGCCCGCCGGTGGCACGGCCGACGTCACCGCGACCCTCGACCCGGCCAAGCTAGACCGCGGCCGGCACAGCGGTGTCATCACGGCGACCGGCCCCGGTGGGATCGCCCTGCGCACCGCCGTCGGCCTCACCCTGGCCGGACCGCGGCACAAGGTCACCCTGCGGGCGCTCGACCCGGCCGGCAATCCCGGCTCCGCGCCGGTCGTCATGCTGCACGGCGAGGACAGCCGCTCCGACACCCTCACCTGGCTCGTCGGCAACGACGGCACCGTCGAGGTCGAGGAGGGCACCTACCTGCTGCAGGGCCTCATCGAGCACGGTGCGCCGCTCGACGAGCAGGTCACCCTGGTCACCGACCCGGAACTGAAGGTCACCGGGGACATGACCGTGCTGCTCGACGCGCGCAAGGGCACCCCGATCCGGATCGAGACGCCCAAGCCGTCCGAGCAGCAGGCGATCCTCAGCTACTACGTGCACCGGGTGCACGGCAACGGCCGCGCCATCAGCCACGGCGTCATGCATTTCAGCACCGTGCAGCAGGTCAACGTGACCCCGACGAAGCCGGTCACCGCGGGCTCGTACGAGTTCTCGTCCCGCTGGCAGCTGGTCGCGCCGATCGTGGCCGCCCAGATCGACGGGGTGAAGGGCCCGCTCGACATCAACCTGCTGCACCTGTCGCCCGGCTACGACGGGCCGAAGCGGCTCAAGCTGGTCCGTGCCGGCACCGGCACGGCACAGCAGCTCGCGGCCGCGCGCGTGCGCGACGCGGTCGCGCTCGTCGAGACGGCTGCCGACCGCACCGAGCAGGAGCAGATCGCGGCGGCGGCCGCGGCGGGCGCGGCGGCGATCATCATCGTCCGCCCCGCCGACTGGTCGGCGTGGACGGTGTGGGAGCCGCAGGGCGAGCGGGAGCCGATCCCGGCCATGGTCGTCGCGTACGACGACGGGCAGAAGCTGCTCGCCCGCACCGCCCGGTCCAATGCGACGATCGAGCTGGTCCTCACCCCGGTGAGCCCGTACCTGTACGACGTCTTCCACGTAGAGCGGGGCCGCGTCCCGCAGCGCATCGTGCACCGGGTGACCGCCGCGAACTCGATGCGCGTCGACACCTCGTACGCGCACAACGGCGGCGAGCCGTGGGCCCGTGAGCAGCGTTTCGGCTGGCGTCCGTGGCAGGACTACTCCTGGAACGACACCACCCGTTTCGTGGCCACGCCGTCCACCCGTGAGGAGTGGGTGTCGGCCGGCGACTCGGTGTGGCAGCACCGGGTGCACCAGGAGTACCCGTGGGGCGGTTGGGGTCCGCTGGCCGGTGGCATCACCGACCAGCCGCGCAGTTACCGGCCCGGCAAGACGCGGGAGACCTGGTTCGGGCCGGTGGTCCGGCCCGCCGCGGCGAGCGGCCTGCTCTCCACCCGGCTCGGCGACGTCCTGTCGCTGCGGGTGCCGGAGTTCGTCGACGCCGCCGGACACGCCGGGTTCCGTGAGGGCGACGAGGTCGCGGCCAAGCTGTGGCGCGACGGGACGCTGGTCGCGGAGATGCCGAGCGCCATGGCCGACGTCGAGGTGCCCGCGGGGGCGGCCGGTTACCGGCTGCAGCTGACCACCGCACGGACGACGCCGGAATGGAACCGGGCGACCCGTACCGACACGGTGTGGGACTTCCGGTCCGGGACGGCCGACAAGGCGCGGGCGCTGCCGCTGCTGCAGGTCGACTACCGGGTGCCCGCCGACCTCAACGGGTCGGTCGCCGGGCGGGCGCACACGGTCGGGATCGGACTGCGCCACCAGGCCGGTCTGCCCACGCCGCGGCACACCACGCTGGTCGTGGAGGTGTCGTTCGACGAGGGCAGGAGCTGGCGGACGGTGCGGGTGACGGGGCGCGGCGACGCGTACACCGCGCACCTCCCGGCCGGTTCGGGCAGCGTCTCGCTGCGTACCCGGGCCACCGACGGCGCGGGAAACACGGTCACCCAGACCGTCGTCCGGGCGTACGACCTGCGCTAGCGCGCCGTGAAGGGGCGCCCTCCGACCGGGAGGGCGCCCCTTCACTCATTGCGCCCGCGTCTTTGTAAGTCTAGGCTTACCGTTCGTGGACGCTTACGGAGATCCGGGCCTGGGACTTCTCGGGGACCCGACCCGGCGCGCGATCTTCGAGCTGCTCGCCCGGCAACCGTGCTCGGTGGGCGAACTGGCCGACCGCCTGCCGATCAGCCGGCCCGCGGTGTCCCAGCACCTGCGCGTGCTCAAGGACGGCGGCCTGGTCGTCAGCCGCGCCGCCGGCACGCGCCGGGTATACCAGCTCAATCCCGCCGGAGTGACCGCGCTGCGTGCCTACCTGGACCGCGTCTGGCAGGACGCGCTCACGGCTTTCCAGAAGGCCGCGGACAACGACACCGCACCCGAAGAGGAGTAGCCATGACCGCACCCGCGCTCCCGCCGCTGTACGGCAGGGTCACCGTCAGCCTGCCCGCCGAGCGGGCATTCGACCTGTTCACCCGGTCGTTCGGCACCTGGTGGCCGGCGCAATACCACATCGGACAGGCCGACCTGGCCGAGGCCGTCGTCGAACCCCGCGTCGGGGGACGCTGGTACGAGCGGGGAGTCGACGGCAGCGAATGCGACTGGGGCACGGTGCTCGCCTGGGAGCCCCCGCACCGCCTCGTCCTCACCTGGCAGATCAACGGCAGGTGGCAGTACGACCCCGAGCCCGCCCACGCCAGCGAGATCGAGGTCCGGTTCACCGCCGAGGGACCCGAGCAGACCGTCGTCGAGCTGGAGCACCGCCACTTCGACCGGCTCGTGGCCGGTCAGGCGATGCGCGACGGGCTCGTCGGCGGCGGTGGCTGGCGCGGCGTCCTGGACATCTTCGCCAAGGCGGCGGCGGACCGGTAGGAGCTCCGCCCGGCCGACGCCGCCCCCTCCGCTTGATACGCTGCGCCCCCTTGGCTGAAAGGCGGAAGTACATGCGTTGGCTTTTGGACCGGTTGCGCAGGCGCGCCGACCCGAGCGACGCGGAGACCGCGAAGGCCATGCGCGGTTTGGCGGAGGCGTTCGTCAGCGCCTCCGCGGAAGACGGCCGGGCGCTCGGGTGGGACTCCACCGAGGCGTCGCGGCTGGACGACCTCTGCGACGCCTTCCTGGCGACGGATCCGCCGGCCGAGTACCGCCACAGCATGATCATGGGTATGGGCGCGTACGTCGGCGAGCTGATGGTGCGCCATGGCGGCGGCCGCTGGGCCTACGACGCGAACGAGAGGGCGGCCGTGGTCGAGATGCCGAACGGGCTGCGCGGCTTCCCGCACAACAAGGTCGCCAAGCGGCTCGACCACGGCCGCGAACACGACCTGTTCACCTTCTACTGGTACGGCCTCACCAGGGATGTCGGACCGGGCACCACGATCCGCACGATGCCGGACAACGGCAGGTGAACCCTCAGATCCTGCACGACACGGCAAGGCGCTACCTGGCGGAAAGGTATACCGAGCCGGCGGCCCGCTACTCCCGGCTGCCGAACCACGGGCGAGCCGCCGACGGCTACCACTACACCGACGAAGCCAAGGCGATCTTCCCCCGGTACGGCGTCGTGGACGCCGTCCTGGTCGAGGTCGAACGCCTGGACGGCGACCGTCTTCCCGGCTCGTCCCGGCTCGCCGACCTGCTGGTCCGCGCGGCCGGCACAGCCGGGCCGGTGTTCACTGATCCCGCCCGCGAGATCGAGGCTCAAGCCGCGTCCGAGGAGCGCGATCGTTTCACCCGTCAGGTGAGGGTGTGGGCGGCGACGGCGCATCTGCGGGCCGAGCCTGTCGTCGACGCCTTCCGGCACGCCCTCGACCGGCTCGGGGTACGACGGGTGATCGAGCTGCGCGAGTACGGCCCCGAATACGCCGTCGAGGTGAATCTGACGGCACCGCGGTACACAGGTGCCGAGGGCGTCTGGTCGGACGAATCGTCGAGCTGGATCGCATACGCCTCGCACGAGGGAACGGTGGCGTTCGGCGGGACGCTGGTGCCGGTGCTCGAACAGGTCTGGCCCGGCGTGAACAGCCGGCGCTGGACGCCGTAGGCGCGTGCGGCCGAAGCGGGCGTCCCCGTCATGAGGGCGCCCGCTTCGGCTTCGTGCGCTACGCCGGCGCGTTGACGGCCGCGGCGACCGTGTCCCGGGCGATGCGGCGGGGCCGGGTCGGCACTCCCAGCGTCGGGTTGGCCACGCCCCAGGCCGCGCCTTTGCAGATGACCTCCTTGTACGCGGCCGCGAGCCGTCCGGTCAGGACAGCCTGCTTGGCGACGTCGTCCGCGGTGACGTACTGGATCAGGCCCTCCTTGCGGCCCAGCGAGATGCACTGGTTGAAGTAGCGCAGGTGCGCGGTCGGCAGCTTGCCGCCGGTCAGGCTGGCCGCGATCGCGTCGGCGGCCTGCCACGCCATCGGGGTTCCCGAGGCGCACGACATGCGCAGCGGCTTGTCCCCGGCGCCGATCGCCATGGCGGCGTCGCCGACGGCGTACACGTCCGGGTGCGAGACCGAGCGCATGGTGCCGTCGACCACGATCTGACCGGTGCCGGTCACCTCCAGGGTCGTCGCCTGCGCGATCGGGTGGACCGCGAAACCGGTGGTCCACACGGTGACCGCGGCCGGGACGGTCCGGCCGTCGGCGAGGGCGACCCGGTCGGCGTCGACGCGGGTGACGGCGGCGTTCTCGTACACGGTGATGCCGAGCTTGCCGACGACCTTGCGCAGGTGCTCGCGGCCCTTGGCGGACAGCCAGTCGCCGAGGCCGCCGCGGGCGGCCAGCGCCACCTGGAGGTCGGGGCGGGTCTCGGCGATCTCGGTCGCGGCCTCCAGGCCGGTGAGGCCGCCGCCGACCACGACCACGGTCTGCCCGGCGTCGAGGCGGGCGAGGCGCTCGCGCAGCCGCAGCGCGCCGGAACGGCTCGCGATCTCGTACGCGTTCTCGGTCGTCCCAGGCACGCCCTGGGTGTTCCAGCCGCTGCCGAGGGCGTAGACCAGGGTGTCGTAGGCGAGTTCGCCGCCGTCGGCGACAGCGACGGTCTTGCGGCCGACGTCGACCCCGGTGACCTTTGCGAGCCGCAGCTCGACGCCGGTGCCGGCGAACATCTCGCGCAGCGGCCGGAGTGTGAGGTCCTGGCCGGCTGCCAGCTGGTGCATGCGCACCCGTTCGACGAAGTCGGGCTCGGCGTTGACCAGGGTGATGGCGACGTCCTCGCGGTGCAGCCGCTTGGCGAGGCGGCCGGCGGCGGTGGCTCCGGTATATCCGGCTCCGATGACGACGATGCGGTGCTTCATTTCCTGCTCCTGTCTTCGCGGGTTCGCCTCTTGAACCGGGCAGCCCGCCGTTTCCTGACAGGGACGGCTGTGAAGCAGCTCACACGGCGATCAGAACGCGGTGAACAGGGGTTTTCCGTGGTCGGTGGCGGCCCAGTGCGCGGTCGCGCGGGCGAGCTTGTCGGGGTTGACCTGATTGCGGGACGCGGCGATGCCCTCGGCGGTGACCTCCAGGCACATGATGCCGACGACCCGGCCGTCCACCACGGCCACCACGGCGGGGTCGCCGTTGGCGGTCGTCGCGAAGATCTCCGGTGCGCCGCCGATGATGGCGCGCTTGGCCTCGGCGGGCCGGAACAGGCCCCACAGGAACTTCGCGACCGCGACCGCGCCCTCGAACGCCCTGGCACGGGCCGGGACCTTGCCGCCGCCGTCGCCGATCGCGATGGCGTCGGCGGTGAGCAGCCGCACCAGCGGCTCCGTGCGGCCGCTGGTGGCGGCGGCCAGGAACTCCTCGACGATGCGCCGCGCGGTGGCGTCGTCGATCTCGGTGCGGGCCTTGCCGTCGGCGACGTGCTTCTTCGCGCGGTGGAAGATCTGCTGGCTGGCGGCCTCGGTGAGGTCGAGGATCTCGGCGATCTCCCGGTGCGGGTAGTCGAACGCCTCGCGCAGCACGTACACGGCGCGCTCGTTGGGGGACAGGCGCTCCATCAGGGTGAGGACGGCGTAGGAGACCGATTCGCGCTGCTCGGCGGTGTCGGCCGGGCCGAGCATCGGGTCGCCGGCGAGCAGCGGCTCGGGCAGCCACTGGCCCACGTACGTCTCGCGGCGCGCCCGTGCCGAGGTGAGCTGTTTGAGGCACAGGTTGGTGAGGACCTTGGTCAGCCAGGCCTCGGGGACCTCGATGCGCTCGACGTCGGTGGCCTGCCAGCGCAGGTACGTCTCCTGCACGGCGTCCTCGGCCTCCGCGGACGAGCCGAGCAGGCGGTAGGCGACGGCCTCCAGGCGCGGCCTGGCGGCTTCGAACCGGTCGACGTCCAGCGCGGTCAGCGGCATGGCCCGATACTAACCAGCCGCCGGTGATCGACTCCGCGTCGCGGCCGCGGGTCAGAGCCAACCGTGGCGGGCCGCGTGGAACGCCAGGCCGGGGCGGGTGTCGACCCCGGCGAGGCCCATCAGCCGGTCGAGTCGGCGTTGGACGGTGCGGCGGCTGACCCCGAGCTGGGAGGCGATGGCCTTGTCGGGCAGGCCGCCGATCATCAGGGACAGCACGTACAGGTCGGCGTCGTCGGGGCCGTCGGCGGCCGCCTCGCCGGAGGGGTGGATCGGGGTGGCCATGGCCCAGTACGCGTCGAACAGCGCGACGACGGCGGTCAGCAGCTCGCTCTGGCCGATGACGGCGGCGGTGGGCTCGCCGCCGCCGGTCTCGCGGACCAGCGGGCAGATCGCGGTGGCCCGGTCGGCGATGGCGATCCGGATCGGCAGGCTGGGCAGGGTGCGGGCCTGCTGCCCGAGGCGCATCGCGGCCTGGGCGTTGTCGAGCACGCCGGGCGACTGCAGGAACTCGCGGTCGTAGATCACCTGGTAGCGCACGCCGCGGCGCAGGGCGTCCAGCTCGGCGGTGTTCTCGCCGCTGGGCAGCGCGACGGGGTTGGACCGGCAGAACCAGAGCATCTCCTGACGGGCGCCGTCCTGCAGTTGGCGCAGCCGTTCCCGCAGCGCCGCGCCGCCGACGACCACCTCGACGAGGTGGTCGGCCTCCAGGCGGCGCACGCCCGCGCGGTACTCGTCGTTCAGGTCGGCGACCAGTTGCCGGGCCCGCTCCAGCGCCTCGTACCGGCGCAGCAGGTGGTTGCCGAGGGCGACGTCGGGCGGCAGGGGGCGGAACACCGCCTGCTCGCCGGGCTGGACCGCCGCCAGGCCCCGTGCCTGCAGCGCCTGCAGCACCCGGGCGGCCTCGGCGTGCGACAGCGTGGTGATCGCGGCGAGGTCGTCGGGCCGGGCCCGATCCAGTTTCACCAGCAGGCGGTACGCGTGCTCCTCCAACGCGGGCAGCATCTCCGGCTCGTCGGGCATGGTGCCTGTTACCTCCGATGTGCGGATCTTGCCAGTGCTCCCCGGTACTGACCGTCGCGAGCGGCCCGCGGTTCCCCGTACTCGATCCGGACTTCGCGGCAGTCGCGGGACCGGGCGGCCGCGCAGGCATGGAAAGCGGCGCGGGCGGGCAATACCGGGATGTGCGGTTGACGACGGGAGGCCGGTCATGACCGGGCGCAAGGAAGACATGCCCTCATCGGTGTCCGGCAAGGACATGTCGATGTTCGACCACTTCGCGGAGGCGGCCAGCAACTTCGCGTCGAAGGCCTGGTTCTTCGCGCTGTGCGTGCTGCTGATCCTGGTCTGGGCGCCGTCGATCGTGTTCATCGGCAAGGTCGACACCTGGCAGCTGATCATCAACACGGCCACCACCATCGTCACGTTCCTCATGGTGGCGCTGCTGCAGAACAGCCAGACCCGCGCCAACGAGGCGGTGCAGCACAAGCTCAACGCGATCGCCGACGGCCTGGCCGACCTGATGGAGGCGCAGAGCCGGGGCGGGGACCAGCTGACCCAGGACATGGTCGAGCTGCGCGACGCCGTCGGCCTGGAGCACCGCGAGGGCACCCGCTGACCCGCTCAGGAACGGTCGCGGCGGGTCCAGTCCAGTAGTCGGTTCAGCGGCCAGGTGTTGACCACCCGGTCCACCGGCACACCGCACCGGGCGGCGCGCTCGCAGCCGAAGCGCAGCCAGTCCAGCTGGACGCTGTAGTGGGCGTCGGAGTCGACGGCGAACAGGCAGCCCGCCTCGACGGCGAGCCGCAGCAGGCGCTTGGGCGGGTCGAGCCGGTCCGGCCGGGAGTTGATCTCCACGGCGACCCCGCGGTCCGCGCACGCGGCGAACACGGCCTCGGCGTCGAACGTGCTCTCCGGCCGGGTCTCGACGGCGGCGTCGCCGCCCGCGCGCCGCAGCACCCGGCCGGTGCAGTGGCCCAGGATGTCGGTGTGCGGGTCGGCGACCGCAGCCAGCATCCGCGGCGTCATCACCTCGGACGGCGCGCGCAGCTTGCTGTGCACGCTGGCGACGACCACGTCGAGCCTGCTCAGCAGTTCGTCGCTCTGGTCGAGCGAGCCGTCGTCGAGGATGTCCACCTCGATGCCGGACAGCAGGCGGAAGCCGTCGCCGTAGCCGGAGTCGAGCCGCTCGACCTCGGCCAGCTGCTGCTCCAGTCGCTGCGCGGTCAGCCCGCGGGCCACGGTGAGGCGGGGGGAGTGGTCGGTGAGCACCAGGTACTCCAGGCCCAGGGCGCGGGCGGCGTCGGCCATCGCCTCGATCGGCTCCGCGCCGTCGGACCAGTCGGAGTGGCTGTGGCAGTCGCCCCGTAGCGCACGGTGCAGCTCCTCGGTGGCCTCGTCGAGCGGCCGGTCGGCGGTGGCCAGCAGCCGCCTCAGGTAGACCGGTTCCTCCCCGGCCAGTGACTCCGCCACGCAGCGGGCGGTGACCTCGCCCAGGCCGGGCAGCTTGGCCAGGGTGCCCTGGGCGGCCCGGCCGGCCAGGTCGGCGGGGTCGGTGGCGGCGACGGTCTGCGCGGCCCGGCGGAACGCCCGGATGCGGTAACCGGCCTCGCCGGCGCGCTCCAGCTCCACGGCGATGGCCAGCAGGTCGGCGGCGGGATCGCGGCTCACCCCGACGTTGTACCCCGGCGTATCGGACATGTCACATCCTGCCGGCCCGCTGAGCGTACCCAATCAAGATCATGAATTGCTCTCCGCCCTGGTCGTGGCTAACATTGCTGATCCTCGCTGCCCCGGCGGGGCAGGCCGCACCGGCGCGGCCCCGCGCACCCCGAATGAGGTAGACGTGACCGCAGGCCTGGCCCCCGTGATCGCCGCCACCACCCACTGGCTGACCCGGGCATACCCGTCCGACGGCGGGCCGGCGCAGGCTGCCCGCGTGCTGGCGCAGGCCCGGCAGGCGGCCACGGTCGCGGCGTGGCTGCGCTACCCCACGGAGATGGACGCCGGGCTGCTGGCGATGCTCGGGCCGGGCGGCTCCGGCGGGCTGGACCGCGTCATGCGCGCCGACGAGCATGAGGAGCTCTCCGCCGCCGACCGGATCTGGCGGGGCTGGGTCGACGAGGTCGTCGCCAGCTGGGCGGCCTGCCTGCTGTCGGACCCGCGGCTGGCCGCCGACGCGGTGGCCGCGACCGCCGACTGCGAGCACGCCCAGGTCGTGGACCGTGACTTCGGCCGCCTCACCGCCCCCGACGCCGACGACGCGCGCGCCGCGGCCCTGCTGCGGCACCCGGACCTGGTCGCCTCCGTGGCGAACATGCACCGGGCGCACCTGATCGAGCGCCTGCGCCTGGACCCGGTCGAGGTCGGCTGACCCGGCACCGGCGGGCGTGGCCGGTTTGCCATGTTTCCACCTTGGGTACCCGGAATGTAGTGCGTCCGGTCGGCCATCGCAGACCGCACCGGTGCGCCACCGGGATTCCTGCCCGACCAGGGCCGGCCGGTCACAAGGGAGGAAATGATGGCCACGCTGCTGTGGATCCTCGCGGTCGTGCTGGTGATCGCGGGTATCTTCGCCCTGCTGCGCAGGGAGATCCTCTGGGGGATCGTGCTGATCGTCGTCGGCCTGCTGGTGGGCCCGGGTGGGGTCAGCATCTTCACCTGATCTGCTGTTTCGGCTCGCATCGGACTGTTCATCCTGTTCGTCCGATGCGAGCGTTCGTTGACTGTTGTCGGACCCCGCGCCTAACCTCTGCGCCGGTGCGCGCCACGAAGCGTGGTGTCTCGGCGGGGGCGGTCGGCATGGGGTTCGCGGGGCAGTCCGAGAGCACGCCGTCACCTGCGTGCGAGCGCCGCCGGGCTGCCCACCGGGCGGCGCTCGATCATGTGCTCGCCCTCGTCGCCGCCGAGCCCTGCGGGGACCGGCTGGTGCTGCGCGGCAGCGTGACCATGCTGGCCTGGGTGGGGGAGCGGGCGCGCGATCCGGGCGACCTGGACTGGGTCGTACGCCCCGTGGCCTGGGTGCCGGTGGACCCCGCCTTCCCCTTTCCGTACGTGGACAAGCTCGACCGGGTGCGTACCTGGCCGGAGGCTGTTCACGGCGCGGCCGGTGACGAGATGTGGGACCCGGACGACTTCGACACCGGCGGGATCCGTGCGGTGCTGCCGCCCGAAGGCCTGCGCTGGATGCCGCCGTTGGACCGGATGGAACTGGACCGTCCGCACGAGGACGTCCTGGAACTGGTGCACCGGCAGCCGCAGGCCGAAGGCGGCGTACGGTTCGACGCCGATCGGGCCGAGATCGACCACGGCTGGACGTACGCGTACGACGGCGAGGAGGACGGGGCGGGCGGCACACGTCTGCTGCTGCCCTGGCGGCTCGACGAGACGGTGCACGGGCTGCTGCAGCTCGACTTCTCCTACGACGAGCGCCTGCCGGAGCCGCCGGTGCTCACCGCGATCCCCCGGTCCGGGGGCGGCCCGCCGACCGCGGTGTGGACGGCGGGGCCGGAGCTGTCGCTGGCCTGGAAGCTGCACTGGCTGCACCATGACCAGGCGGCTGACGGCACGTCCGCGGGCAAGGACCTGTACGACGCGGTGCTGCTCGCCGAACGCGACGGCGCCCGCCTGAGCGGCCGTCTGCGGCGCGAGCTGTCGCGACGGGTGTCCGATCCGGACGCCTACCACCCGGACCGGGTGCGGTCCTGGCGCGTCGACTGGCCCGGCGACCTCGGCGGACCGTCGGCCGGACCCTGGCTCGAACGGCTGATCACCGCCCTGCCGCCGGTCCTCGGTCCGTGACGGTGCGCCCGAGGGCCGGGTTTCGCCGCGGGTCCCGGCGGCTCAGTCGACCGCGTGGGCGCGCAACTGTGCCATGACCTCCGGCGCGGGCCAGTCGCCGACCTGGTAGCGGGTCGGTGCGAGCAGCGGCTCGGGCGTCAGCTCGACGAGCCGGGTCACGTCGCGCCACGGCACCCGGCCCCAGCTCTCGCCGTCGCGGACGAAGGAGACGAAGTCCGCCTCCGGCAGCAGGGTGGTGATGCCGTCGGTCCAGGTGGTGACGGTGATCGCCGGCTCGTCGGGGCGGGCGGCGGCGATGAGCGACGCCACGAACACGTCGATGCCGTGCTCGGCGTACTGCGCCGACAGCCACCGGGTCTGCGCGCCGTACTCGGTGTGGGCGAGCACGACCTGGGCGCGCTGGGCGGGCACGTGGTCCGGGTGGCCCGGCGGCGGGGCGTACGGCGCGACGCGGCCGCGCTCGTCGGCGACGTAGCCGACCGGTGAGACCCCGCGGGTCGCCTCGTTGAACTCGCTCTCCACCAGGGAGAACAGGCCGGGCATGCCGCCTTCGCCGACCGGGCAGAGCAGGACGGTGTTGATGTCGGGCACGAACGCGACGACCTGCGCGTCCATGGCGTGGCTGATCCCGGCCAGCCAGCCAGGGGCCAGCAGCAGCGAGGTGAAGTAGGCGTCGCCGGTGTCGACCATGCGGATCAGCGCGCCGGCGTCGGGCCAGTCGCGGCTCAGCGAGCGCTCGGCCAGGCGCTGCAGGTTCTCGCGGGCGGCGGCGAAGACCTCGTCGGCGGTGACCTCCCACTCGTCGAGCCGGGCCGGGGTCACGTACGCCATGGACTCGGGGCGGTCGACGACCACCAGTTCCCGCAGGTGCGGTAGGGCGGCGCGGGACAGCGGCGGGACCATGCCCATCGGCCCGCCCTGCCCGAAGGTCTCCGCTCGCAGCACCGGCCGCAGCCGGTGGCGCACCTCGTGCCAGGTCTCGTCGTCGTGCGGGGTCATGATGATGCGCACGAGCTGCGTGATCCGGTCCCGGCGGGCGGCCGCCCCGGCACCCTCGCTCTCCGCGAAGACGTTCGACAGGTAGATCCACACGGGGGCGGTGGCACCGTCACGCCAGGCGGCGATCGCGAACTTGCCCGCGTCGTAGTTGACCCGCCGGACCCCGGGGGCCTGCCGGGCGATCCGGAGCGCCTCGGCCGCGAACCTGTCCCGGGGCGATCCGAAGAACCTTCCCAGCAATCCCATGGCGGCCAACGTAGTGGATGCCCGTCGGCCGCGTGGGCCCGGCCAGGTCAGATCGGCGCACGGGCGGCAGAGGTGCTCGCGTCCTGATCGGTGTGCTCGCGCACGATCTTGTCGATGCGCGGGTCGGGCACCACCCACATGACCACGACGGCGACGAAGCAGCCCAGCGCTACCCACACCCCGGCCCGCCCGGGGATCAGCAGCGCGCTGAGGATGCCGGCGACGTCGAGCACCAGCGACGCCTTGCCCTTGCGGTCGCCGCCGACCGCCCGGCGCAGCGCCGAGCCCGGCCCCTGCTGCGCGATGATCACGTTCTGCAGCACCACGTACGCCAGCGCCGAACCGAGCAGGTTCACGCCGTAGAGCACGACCGGCGTGCGCGCGAACCCCGACTCGTCGACCCAGGCCGTGGTGAAGGGGAACAGCGACAGGCAGAACAGCAGCGCCAGGTTCGCCCACAGCACACCGCCGCTGATCCGCTCCACCAGGTGGAACATGTGGTGGTGGGCATTCCAGTAGATGCCGATGTAGACGAAGCTCAGCAGATACGTCAGCAACCCGGTGCCGCTCATGCCGAGCAGGTCGGAGAGCTCGTGGCCTTCCGGCACCCGCAGCTCCAACACCATGATCGTGATGATGATGGCGAGCACCCCGTCGCTGAACGCCTCCACCCGACTGGTCTTCATCGCTGTATCCGCCCTTCTCCGGTCCGCTGTCCGAGGGAGGGGGTGAGGCCCGAGGAGACAGCCACGACCTCACCCCCGGCTGGGGTCAGGCCGCGCCGACGGCCTCGATGATCGCCGCCGCCACCGCGTCGGGCTGCGAGACGCTGATCGCGTGGGACGCGCCCGGCACCTCGCGGACGCTCTTGGCGCCGGCCCGGTTCGCCAGGAACCGCTGCAGCTCCGCCGGGATGCACAGATCGGCGTCGCCGATGACGAACCACGACGGGATCGACGCCCACGCCGGAGCGGTCGCGGGCAGCCCCGTGGTCAGGGCGAGCTCGGTGACCGGGCGCTGGGTCGCGTACATCACGGCGGCCCGCTCGGCCGGCACGTCGGCGGCGAACTGCTGGTGGAACACGTCCCGCCGGATGGCGAGCTCGTTGCCGCCGGTCGAGACCGGGTAGGCGGTCAGCGCCTGGCCCAGGGTGCTGCCGGGGAAGCGGCCCGACAGCTCGATCGCGGACTCGCCGTGGTCGGGCGCGAACGCGCAGACGTAGACCAGGCCGGAGACCTTGTCGCTGCCGGCCGCGGCCTCGGTGATGACCATGCCGCCGTACGAGTGGCCGACGAGCACCACGGGTCCGCTGATCGCGGCGATCACGTCGCGTACGTAGGCGGCATCGCCATGCACGCTGCGCAGCGGGTTGGCGACCGCCACGACGTCGATCGACCGTTCCCGCAACCGCTGTACGACCCCGGACCAGCTCGCGGATTCGGCGAAGGCCCCGTGCACGAGGACGACGGTCGGCTTCCGGTCGGTCATGGTGTTCTCCGTTTCGTAAGGTTTGCCCTGCTCAAACAGCTAAGACAGGGCAGCCTCACAAGATGTGACCGTCCGTGACGGCCGTCACGCGCTCCGTGCTGCGCCTAGGCCGCCTTCCACGATCGCGACCGCGAGGGGAAGCGCCACCTCCCGGGTCACCGCCTCGACCGGCCCGGTGACCAGTGCGAACAGCGCTCCGCCGTACATCACGAGCATCGGCGGGATCGCGGCCGGCGGGATGTCCAAGCCGAGGTCGGCGTGGTGGCCGCCGGTGAACGACGCCATCGCCGCCATCAGCTCATCGAGCGCCGCGGCCAGGGCGGGTCGCCGCAGACTCTCCAGGCGCAGCTCGAAGATCGCCAGGTAGCGGGCTCGGTGCGGGCCTGCGGCCAGCAGCAGCGAACCCGCGATCAGGTCGATCGCCCGCTGCGCGCCGTCGCCCGAGGCGGGGGCGGGCTCGGTTCGCGCCGCCTCGGCCATGTCGGCCTGGTGGCGCTCCACGACGCGTCCGGCGGTCGCCACGAGCAGGGCTTCCCGGCTGCGGAAGTAGTTCGACGCCGTCCCGGCGGGCAGCCCTGCGCGCCGGTCGACGGCCCGGTGGGTGACCCCGTGCACGCCCGATTCCACGAGCAGGTCGATCGCCGCGTCGGTGAGCTGCGCCCGGCGCTGTTCGTTGGGTGGCGGCACCCGTGCATTGTATGGCACCATCCGTTGTACAACGTACGTAGTGAATGGGAGTGTCGCGGTGAAGGTGCTGATCGCGGGAGGCGGCGTCGGCGGGCTGGCCCTGGCCCGGGGACTCGCCGGGTCCGGGCACGAGGTCAGCGTCCTCGAACAAGCCTCTGAACTGCGCACCGGCGGCGCCGCCGTCACGATCTTCAGCAACGGGGCGGCCGCGCTCGCGGGGCTCGGCGCGCCGCTGGCCGGGTTCGGCGGGCGGCTCGACCGGCTGCGGTTCGACACCGCCGACGGCCGGACCATGGTCACCGCAGACCTGACGGTGCTCGCCGACCGGATCGGCTTCCCGGTGACGTCGGTGCCCCGCGAGCGCCTGGTCAGGCATCTCGCGCAGGGGGTGCCGGTGGAGTTCTCGCGCGAGATCGTCGACGTCGAGGTCCGTCCCGACGGCGTGACCGCGATCGACGCCACCGGCGACCGGCACGAGGCCGACGTCGTGGTCGGCGCGGACGGGCACCGCTCCGCCGTACGCCGCGCGGTCCTCGACCCGGCACCCGCCGCCCAGAACGAGTGGACCACCTGGCAGGGCCTGACCCCGGTGCTGCCCGAGCTGGTGGACGGCACCACGGGCGTCTGTGTCGTCGGTGATGCCGGTCTTGTCGGGCTGCTGCCGTCCGGCGACGGGCTGCTGATGTGGTGGTTCGACGTGCACCGGCCGCTGGGCGGATCGCCCGCCGCCGAACTGGCCGAGCGGTTCGCTGGATACGGCCCGCTCGTGCAGGGGCTGCTGCGTCAGATCCGGGACCAGGACCTGGAGTCGTTCCGGCACGTCACCCATCGCATCCCCGACCAGTGGGGACGCGGCGGGGCGACGCTGCTCGGCGACGCCGCGCACGCCTTCCCGCCCACCCAGGCGCAGGGCGCCAACCAGGCCCTCGAAGACGCCTGGCTGCTCAGCCGCGCGCTACGGGGCGACACCGCCGACCTGCCCGGCGCGCTGCGGCGCTACGAGGCGCTGCGGGCCCGGCGGGTGCGCAAGGTCTCCCGGCGCGCTGCGAGCGAGCAGACCAACAAGCCACTGCCCCCGCTGGTACGCAGGCTGACCAGGCTGATGCCGCCGACCCTCATCGGCAGGGCGTACGCCGCGCAGCTGCGCGGGATCAGCAGCGTCCTCAACGACGAGACCGTCTGACGGCTTAAGGGGCGTGTTCAGGGTTAGTGCCGATGCGGGTGGTCCGGCAGCGCGCTTAGCGTGGCGGACATCGGCCGACGTCGTCCGTCCAGTGACACCTCAGGGATGGGGCAGCCATGCGCGCGATCGAGCACATTGCCTACGGAACCCCCAACGTGCTGCGCCTGACCCAGGTCGAGCCGCCCGTGCCCGGCGAGCGTGACGTCCTGATCCGGATCATCGCGACGACCGTCACCGCGGCCGAGGCCGCCATGCGGCGCGGCGAGCCCCGCTGGGGCCGAGTGGTCCTCGGGTTCACCCGCCCGCGCCAGCGGATGCGCCGGCTCGGCATGGAACTTGCCGGCGAGGTGGCCGCGGTCGGCGCGGGCGTGACCCGGTTCAAGCCCGGTGACCGGGTGTCCGGCTTCACCGGCTTCGGGCTGGGGGCGTACGCCGAGTACAAGTGCATGCCGGAGGACGGCTCGCTCGCGCTCATGCCCGCGAACGTGACCTTCGAGCAGGCCGCCGCCGCGGTCGACGGGGCCACCACCGCGCTGTTCTTCCTGCGCGACCAGGCCAAGGTGCGGCCGGGCCGGCGGGTGCTGATCGTCGGCGCGTCCGGCAGCGTCGGCACGTACGCGGTGCAGCTCGCCAAGCACCTCGGCGCGCACGTCACCGCCGTCTGCGGCACCCGCAACACGGCGCTGATCGCCGAGCTCGGCGCCGACCACGTGATCGACTACACGAAGGAGGACTTCACCGCGAACGGCGAGCGCTACGACGTCGTCTTCGACACGATCGCGGGCAGCTCCTTCCGCGCCTGCCGGGGCTCGCTCACCCCGAAGGGCTGCTATGTGCCGACGACCGGGCTGCACAATGTCCCGCTGGTCTGGCTGACCGCGCTGACCGGGGGCCGCCGCGTCGTCGGCGGCATGTCGGTGAACAAGGCCGACCTGCTGGTCTACCTGCGCGACCTCATCGAACGGGACCAGCTGCGCATCGTCATCGACCGGACCTACCCGTTGGAGCGGATCGCTGAGGCCCACCGCCACGTCGACACCGGCCACAAGACCGGCAACGTCGTCATCACCGTCGGTTGATCAGTATTACGGAGTACAGTAATCGTATGAACCGAGAACAGGTCGACCGCACCTCGATCAGCCTGCCCGTGGACCTGGCCGAGTACGCCCGCGCCAAGGGCAACGGGAACACCTCGGCGTACCTGGCGAGCCTGATCGAGAAGGACCGCCGCCTCGACCGGATCAAGGCGATGCTCGCCGAGCACGGCTACACCGGCGAGCAGGCGATCACCGACGCGGGCGTGGCGGCGATGCGCGACCGGCTGCACCGGGTGCGCCGCGAGCGGGCCGGCCGCCGGCAGACCGCGTGAACATCACCGTCGTGCTGGACGCCTCCGCGCTGCGTGCGTACGCCCGGCTGGACAGCGTGTCGGTGGGCGAGCTGCTGCAGACGGTCGCCGAAGACGGCGACCTGGCCGGGATACCGGTGCTCGCGCTCGTCGACCTGTGGCCCGACCTCGGCAAGGAGGAGCAGAGCCTGCTCACCGACCTGATCGGACGCGCGGACAGCCCGGTGCAGGTGCTGCCGATGCACACCGACCTCGTGCCCGCGGTCGCCGCCTCGGCCCGTTCCCTCGGCCACGGCCCGGCCCATGCGGTCGCCGTCGTCCAGGACCCGGGCGCCACGCTCGCGACGTTCCACCCCGACCGCTACGCCGACGTGCTCGACCCGTACGACGTGCTCAAACTGTCGTAGTTTCATATAGATTAACGTTCTGAGTCGCGACAACAAGGGTTCGTCCGGGCGGCTGAATGGGGTCCGGACAGCGCTGTCCGGACAGTTGCCGCACCTCAACTCCGCCGCCTTGCGCCATGCGGGTCGTTCAGCGGCAGTACCTGGCAATTGAGTGCGGATACCCAGTTTCGTGGTGCGGGCCAACGGGCTGAAACTAGGCCGACACAAAGAAGAGATGGTCACAGCTCAAACCTGCGGAGGAGGAAGTTCCATCCCGGAAAGAGCCAATATCTCTCTCGAGTCGCTTCAGTACTTCTGCGACATTGTGGCTTTGAGCATCAATCGTGTCAATGGTTCGAACATCGAAATGGGGAATCGTCATGGCATACTCGGTTGCTCTTCTCTGGTCCACCACGCCACCATTTACGCTATTCCAGCTAGCGGGCCTTGACACTCTCGAGATGGCATCAAAATAACTAGTTACCTTGTCCAGGCAGTTTGCAATCTCTGTCTTATCGCCCAGGTCGCTTCGTGCATCAAGCCAGCTGGAGCGCAGATCGAGAGCCGGCATAAGCATGTCCTCGATTGCTTTTGTCAATGGGAGATCCGTCTGCGTGAGCTTGGAGTCGTCCTCCCCGGCTGATAGCGCTAACAAGGACGCCCGGAAGTCCCGATGCGGCATTTCAACCTGAGTAATCGACTTTTGAAGGTTCGACAGCTTCTCATTGCGCTCATCATTACGTACCGCTGTTACCTGAAAATCGGCTACACCGAAGGACACGGCCGCCGAAAATAAGATTGTTAAACCGGCGATAAGTAGCTGTACCTTGTGGTCGGCACTTCGGCTTTCCTGCCTCAACTTAATACCCCTAACGGCACTGTCAAATTAAACACCTCACTATCCAGGCGGTACCGGTCCGACTGTCCTGGTTAGATTCGCTGGCGCGCTTGGCCTGCAATGCCAGCGGTTCGACGCTGACTGTAGGCCGGGTCTGCAAGGTCCGCTGCGCCGTGGTCGGTTCACGGTTCTCCGTAATCGATCCCGATCCGTATACGCGCCGACACCCTTCGCTACAAAGTTGGGCGTCGGAGCAAGGTTCCCACAATGCTGACAAGGTGCGGAGTGACAGAATGCCGTCTCCCTCTCGCGTACGCCGGGGCATGACGAAGTGGGTTGCTTAGCACCGAGTGGAAACTGTCGGGCGGCGACGGTAACTTCACCGCGCCGCCGAAGCCGACCTTGGCCGGTGGAACCACCGTTCAAGGAGGTGCAGGCAGGGTGAATGCTGCCCGGAAACCGTGGGAGGAGCGCAGCGCCGCGCGCGTGGTCGCGCCCGCGCGGCCGCGCAAACTCGCCAAGGTGCCGTTCGTGGAGCTGGCCGACGGCCGGCTGCAGGGAGTGGTGTCCAGCGGCTCGGACATCGAGCGGGTGTACGTGTCCTCGCTGACCGCCGCGAACCACTCGTTCCACTGCAGCACCAACAACAACCGCCCGTGCGGCGGCATCCGCCGTGGCGGCTGCAACCACCTGCGCGCCCTGGCCGACGAGGCCGTGCTGCAGTACGGCGTCGAGCGGGTCGCCCGGTACGTGCGCGCCGACGTCGCCGAGGACGCCACGACCGGCGCGGCCGTGCTGGCGGCGGTCGACCCGTGGCACGAGCCGTCGGCGGGCGCGCCGGTGTTCAGCCGCTTCCTGCGGCACCTGGCCTACCTGGAGCTGGCCGCGACCACCGAGCCGCTGCCCGAGCTGCACTGGTTCCCGGCCGGCGGGGCGGTGCGCTGATGCGGTTCGACCTGCTGGCGGCCCCGGTCGACGGGGTGTCCGAGGCGTACGAGGTGGTGGCCGGGTTCGACGGCGCGCTGGTGGGCGGGCTGCTGCGGCCAGGCGTGGAGCAGATCGCGGCGCTGCACGCGCTCGCCGCCGCGGTGTCGGGGACCCCGCTGGCCGGACGTGCCGCCGAGGCGGTGGAGAAGACCATCGCCGGTTCGATCTCCGACGAGCACCTGGCGGCGCTGGTGGCGGCGCGCTCGGCGCTGCTCGGCGCGTCCCACGACGCGCTGCTGGCCCGGCTCGACGAGGCGGCCGGACGCAACCGCGAGGCCTGGCCCGCACCCGGACCGGGCAGCATGGCGGGAGCCGACAACCTGCTCGCGGCGGCCCGGTCCTGGCTGTCCGATCTGGCCATCGCGGGCTGGCGCGGCATCGACCACGACCTCGTGGCGCACGCTGATCAGGCGGTGCAGGCGCTGCTCGCGGAGCCGCGGCTGCGGCGGCTGGGCGCGCTGCTCGACGGGTTCGCCGGGGAACTGCGGGCGTGCGCGCCGGGCGCGACGATGCCGCGGGTGCCGGTGCGCCGCTGGGCCGACCTGTGGGCCCGCGCGGTGCTGCTGGCCCAGCCGGGCGCGCTCGCCGCGCCCGAGCCGAGCACGGTGTCGGGGCGGCTGCTGCCGCTCGGGATCGACCTGCACGAGCACCCGACCGCGGTGCAGGCGCAGGTGCACGCGGTGCTGGAGACGGCAGACGGGCCGCGCCTGGTCCGCGCGAGCGTCTCCACCCCGAAGGTGGACACACTGGTCGGGTCGGGCGTGTGGCAGTTGCTGCGCGGGCACAGTTCGCTGCTGGCGGCGGTCACCGAGCAGCGCGCCATGGACCTGACGGACATGCCGGTCACCGTGTGCGGCGACCTGATCTGGTCCGACGGGAACGCGAAGGCGGGAGCGCCCGCCGAGCCGTTCGCCACCGCACGGGTGCAGCTCGCGGCGGCGAGCGCCGCGCCGGTCCCGCCGCTGGAGCGGCATCCGGTCCGCATCGCCGAGCCGGTGCTGCTGGAGGGGTACACGGCGGCCGCGCACGACGACGGCGTCACGCTCACCCTGCCGGGCCTGACCGTCGAGGTGGACATCGAGCGGATGCACGGCGCCGGGCCGCTGACGGCCGCGCTGGTCGCCGCGTCGACCGCCTGCATCGGGCTGCTGCGCTGGGACGGGCATTGGACGGTCCAGCCGCTCGCGGTCGAGGCGCAGGTCAAGCGTAAGCCGGTCGCCGTGCACGCGGGCGCGTGGGCGGGCGGGGCAGCCGATGCCGCCGGAGCCAAGGCCGAGGCGGCCGCCGCCGACGCGGTCAAGGTGCTGCGTGAGCGGGCCGGAAGGTTGCTGCGCCGATGACTGTGGACGCGGATGTCAACCGCCGCCAGGTGATCTACTGGCGGCTCATCGCCCGGCTGTTCAGCCGCGAGGAGCAGGGCACCCTGGAAGCGGCCAGCCTGGCCGTGACCGAGGACATCGGGCTGCCCGCCGCGCTGCTCGACCCGTCGGTGTCGATCGACAACATCGTGCAGCGATTCCCCGACCTGGCCACGGAGTTCGACGGCCTGATGACGCCCGAGAAACTCGGTGCCGCGGCTTCCGGCGAGGCCGGCGCGGCCGCGTCGACCGCCGATGAGGCCGCCGCGTCGCCGGCCGAGGCCGGGCGGGATACGGCCGCCGAGGTGCGCCGGGCCGCGCTCGCGGCGAAGCTGCTGCTCAACGTGTTCGACACCGGGTCGGGCTCGGTGTCGGCGACGCAGTTGGCGCGCTGGCAGTCCGATGCCGGGTGGCTGGAGAAGGCGCTGGGCGAGGAGCCGGGCAGCCTGCGCCGGCAGGGCGGCGGCGGGGCGATGGGCGGCGGCAGCGGGCAGGGCATGGGCGGCACGCTCGGTGAGCTGGAAGGCGACCTGGTGAGCCGGATGAAGCTGCGCGAGGTGCTGGCCGATCCGAAGCTCGCCGCCCAGCTCACCCCGAGCATGTCGCTGATCGAGCAGCTGCTGCGCGACAAGTCGAACCTGTCCGGGGTCGCGCTGGCCAACGCGAAGTCGCTGATCCGGCGGTTCGTCGAGGAGGTCGCGGCGGTGCTGCGCACCCAGGTGGAGCGCACCGCGGTCGGCAAGATCGACCGGAGCGTGCCGCCGAAGCGGGTGTTCCGCAACCTCGACCTCGACCGCACCATCTGGAAGAACCTCACCAACTGGAGCCCGGACGACCAGAAGCTCTACGTCGACCGGCTCTTCTACCGGCACACCGCCGCCAAGACCACCCCGTCGCGGCTGATCGTGGTGGTGGACCAGTCCGGCTCGATGGTCGACTCGATGGTGAACTGCACCATCCTCGCCTCGATCTTCGCCGGGCTGCCGAAGGTGGACGTGCACCTGATCGCGTACGACACCAGGGCCATCGATCTGACGCCGTGGGTGCACGACCCGTTCGAGGTGCTGCTGCGCACGAACCTGGGCGGCGGCAACGACGGGCCGATCGCGATGGCGATGGCCCGCCCGAAGATCGCCGAACCGGCCAACACGGCGATGGTGTGGATCTCGGACTTCTACGAGTTCGACCGCTCCCAGCCGCTGTACGACAGCATCGTCGCCGTGCAGCGCTCCGGGGTGCGGTTCATCCCCGTCGGCTCGGTGACCAGCTCCGGGCAGAACATCGTCAACCCGTGGTTCCGTCAGCGCTTCAAGGACCTCGGCACGCCGGTCGTGTCCGGCCACATCCGCAAGCTCGTGTTCGAACTCAAGAACTTCCTCGCTTAGGAGAACCGACCCTTGACATCTCCCCCAGCTGAAGCAGGGGGATTCGACCCTCGCGGGTTGAACTTTCTGCTTCACAGCCCGTTGCCGACCTGGGCTACCAGCAAGGGACGGTGTACCGCCCATCGGTCTTACACAAGCTCCACAGACCTGACATTCCGCCAGCCCGGCGGTAGGCCCGACCGGCTTGGTTATCGCCTGCCAGGCCTCAACAAATTAGCACACCTGTCCACCTATGCGACACCGGCGGACGCCGGATTCGGCCTGGCGGCGAACCGGCTTTTCCTGCCCTGCTCCGCAGGGGTTCCGTTTCCTCTCCGGCCTGAAGGCCGGAGTATCCACGATAGGAATCTGATGACCGAGATGCTGCGCGCCCCCGCCGAGACCAAGTACGCCGAGGAGCTGGACTGGCTGGAGTCGATCGACGACGGCCCGAAGCCGTTCTCGTGGCGGCTGAGCCCGAAGATGGTGCGGCTGTTCATCCTGGGCAGCGAGCGCGCCGACGGCCTCGACCGGGAGGTCGCCCAGAAGTGGTTCGGCGACCGCAGCTTCGTCGAACGCGCCATCGTCACCCTCGCCTCCGACCGGGGTCTGCTGCTCATCGGCGACCCGGGCACCGGCAAGAGCTGGCTGGCCGAGCTGCTCGCCGCGGCGATCAGCCGCAACTCGACCCTGGTCGTGCAGGGCACCGCGGGCACCACCGAGGACCACATCAAGTACTCCTGGAACGTGTCGGCGGTCATCGCCAACGGCCAGTCCCGGGCCTCGATGATCCCGTCGCCGATCATGACGGCGATGGAGCAGGGCGTCATCGGCCGCTTCGAGGAGCTGACCCGCTCCACCAGCGACGTCCAGGACGCCCTGATCTCGATCCTGTCCGAGAAGTACGTGTCCATTCCCGAGCTGGACGACGACAACATCGTGTTCGCCAAGCCCGGCTTCTCCATCATCGCGACCGCGAACAGCCGCGACCGGGGCGTCAACGACCTGTCGTCGGCGCTGAAGCGCCGGTTCAACTTCGTGCGCATCCCGGTGGTGACCAACAAGAAGAGCGAAGCCGAGATCGTACGCTTCCGCACCGTCGAGCTGCTCCGGCGGCACCAGATCGAGCTGGACGTGCCGCCGACGCTGCTCGACATCCTGCTGCAGAGCTTCGCCGACCTGCGCGCCGCGGCCGCGTCGGCGGGCAGCGACGACGAGAAGCTCGAATCGGCGCTGTCCACCGCCGAGCAGATCGGCGTCCTGGAGGACGCGATCCTGCACAGCAACTTCTTCGGCGACCGGGCCCTGCGCGCGCAGACCCTGGCCGGTTCGCTGGTCGGGTCGCTGGCTCGGCGGGCCCCGGAGGACCTGGCGATCCTGAACAAGTACTGGCACGGCGTCGTCGAGCCGCGCAGCAAGGCCGAGGGCGGGTCGTGGACCGAGTTCCTCGACGGCGGCCGCGAAGCGATCAAGACACTGTCGTGACGGAACCCACCTTCGGGGCGCTGCGCTCGCAGCTGCTCGACGCGGCGGCGGCGCTCGCCGACGGGCCGGACGCGCTCGCCGGGATTCTGTCCGGCATCGTGGACGACGTCGACCGGGCGCTCGCCGAGCCGCTGGAGATCTGCCCGGTGTGCCACCACTCGCCCGCGTCCGCGATGGCGATGGCCAAACGGCTGCGCGAGAAGCAGCCCAAGGTCATCTACCTGGAGCTGTGCGAGGACATGACGCCGCTGCTCACCGAGCTGCGCAACTGCAAGCTGCCGGTGGCGGTGCAGGCGTTCGCGTCAGAACTCGACGGCTTCCCGCAGGACTGGGCGCCGCTGTCGGTGGTCGCGCCGATCACCGAGGCGTCGGCCGAATACCAGGCCATCGCGTACGCCCTGGACACGCCCGGGGTCGAGCTGGTGCTCGTGGACCGGTCCACCGACCACGTCTTCCAATGGCAGCCCCGCAAGGAAAAGGCCGCCGAGCCCGCACCCGAAGCCGGAACGGAACCGGCCGAGGACGCCGACCTGCACGGCGACGCCGTCGGCGTCGAGATCGGCGACCTGCGTCCGCGCTTCGCCGAGCTGGAGGAGCACCTGCTGCACCACGGCAAGGTGCGGCACTGGTCGGAGTGGTGGGACCAGTACGTCGAGCAGCCCCTCGGCGACGCCGACTACGACACGTACCGGCAGGTCATGGTCCTGATCGGCAGCCTGTTCCGGCGGCTCGCGCCCGGCGCGCGCGACCGGGTCACCTCCGACGAGGAACGCGAGCGCTACATGTGGACCCGGATGCGGCAGCACCTCGCCACGTCCGGCGTAGACGCCGCCGACACGCTCTACATCTGTGGGGCGTTCCACGCCGCCAGTCACGTCGACGAGTTCGGCCTGCACGGCGCGGACAGCTACGAGATCAGCCCCCGGACCGCCACCAAGTGGCACTACGGCCTGATCCCGTCGAGCCACTCGTCGATCGAGGCCCAGTTCGGGCTGGCCTCGGGCTCGGTGTCGATCGCCGCGGCGGTCTTCGCGAAGTCGCTGACCCGCACCGGCGTGGAGCCGTACCGGCTGGAGGGCCAGCAGGGCGGCCGCGCCGCGAAGAAGAAGGCCAAGCCGGCCCCGGTGGACTCGCCGCAGTCGCAGCAGGTCGCCGACCGGCTGTCCGGGTTCCTCGCCCGGCCCCCGGTGCTCGACACGCTCGACGAGGACGAGCTGCTCGGCTGGTCCGTCGAGATCGTCCGGCTGGCCCGCCGCAACGGCTACCTGTCCAGCACCGCCGACGCCATCGCCGTGTTCGAGACCTCGATCCTGCTCGCCGGGATGCGCGGCCGCGCCCGGCCCACGCCGTACGACTTCCAGGACGCGGCCGTCACCTGCATCGAGAAGGAGTCCGTGCCCGGCCGCCGCGACGTGCGGCGGCTCTGCGAGATCATGCTCGGCGGCGACCGGATCGGCCAGGTCGGCTACGAATCGCTGCCGCCGCTGGCCCGCGACGTGCACGACCGGCTCGCGCCGCTCGGCCTGAAGCTGGAGCAGCGCGGCGTGCAGCGGGCCCTGCTCGACATCGCGGGTGATCCGGTGCTCGGCAAGTGCTCCGACCTGCTGTGGATCCTGCGGCACCTGCTGCCGCAGGGCGCGGCCCGCCCGATCATGGGCGAGCGGCGGCTCGGCCACCGGGCCATCCAGGAGTCCTGGGACCTGGCGCTGGGCACCCACTCCCGCGAGCTGATCGAACTCGGCTACGAGGGCATCACCGTCGAGCAGGTCCTCGAACAGCGCCTGCGCCGCTCCGTGTGGGGCCCGCAGGCCACGGCCGCGGTCGCGCTCGGCGCGGTCGAGGACGCCACGCTGTACCTGCGCAGCCGCCGCTTCGCCGACGAGCTCGGCGCGCGGGCGGTCGAGCTGCTGGCCGCCGAACGCACCGTCGACGACGCCCCGGACGTGCTGCGCCGGGCCCGCCGCCTGCTGGCCCACTACCGGGCCACCGAGCCGGTGCTGCCCGCCTGGCTGGAGGCGTTCGTCAAGGCCGGGTACGCGCACTACTGCACCCTGCTGCCGAACGCCTTCGTCGAGGAGGAGACCGGCGCCAAGCAGGTCGCCGCGATGCTGGGCTTCCTGTTCAGCATGGAGAGTCTCGCGCTGTCGCTGGGCTGCGACCGGGCCCAGCTGGAGCTGGCCGTGGCGCAGTCGCACCCGACGACGCCCGGCAAGACCGCGCTGCTGTGGGCGGCCCAGCACCAGCTCGGCCTGCTGTCCCGGGCCGAGCTGCGCGAACGCTGCGTCGCACTGCTGGACAACCCGCTGGTGCTGCCTGCGTACCCGCAGTATCTGAGCGGGTTCGTGCAGGCCCTGGAGCCGGTGCCGGCGCTGGCCGGGTTCGTCGTCGAGGCGATCTCGCAGGCGTTCGGGCGGCTGCCCGACGCCGTGCTGCTGCCCTGGCTGCCGGCGCTGATCACGACGCTGCGCAAGGAGGGCGGCGACCACGTCGGCCTGCTGGTCCGCGAGGCCGGCCGGGTGTTCCCGGGCGACCTGCCGACCCTCGACGCGTGGACCCCGCCCTGGTCGGCGGCGGCCGTCGAGCCGGCAGCCGCCGCCGTCGCGCCGCGTGCCCCGGCCGGTCCGGTCGCGGCGCTGCTCGCCACGCACCCGGAGCCGACCGACGCGCTCGCCGCGCTCCTCGGCTGCGACGGCACCTGGGCTGCCTCGGAGCAGGCAGCGGGCACCGGCCCGGCGAACGACCTGCTGACCCGGTATCCGCTGTCGGCCGCGGAGCTGGCCGTCGCCATCGGCGTCGATTGACCGAGGTCCTCGGGCCGTGGCGGAGTCGGCTCCGCCACGGCCCCCGGGCAGGATGTGCCGCAAGATTGGGACATTACGGTATCAATACCGTCATCATCTGTGCTGACCTGGGCGGATGCCCGGCACTGCGATCCTGTCCGCGTGCAGACGTCGGCTAAGGTCTGGCCCCGACGGCTGGGGGTGGCGGGTGTTGGACCTGGTGGCAGGGCTGATCGGCGGGTTGCTCGGCGGAGGCTGGGCCGAGCGGCGCGAGCTTCGGCGTGCCGAGGCGCGGCGGGCGGCGCTCGCCGCCGGTGAACCCGTGCGCGTGCCGTGCGGGATCCGGGACACCGGCGCCGGGCAGACCCAGTGGCGTCACGGCGACCTGCTCATCACGGCCGACAGCATGTGGTGGACCCCGCCGGGCATGACCACCCGGCGCATCGCGCTCGGTCCCGAAGGGCTGACCGTGCACGGCAACCGTGCGGTCTCCGTGCGCGAAGGCTGGGACGTCAATCCGTCGTGCCGGATCCTGGCCGTTCGGGTCGGCGAGCGCTCGCTGGAACTGGCCATCCCCGAAGCGGATCTCGCCGCGGTCGGCGCCGTGCTGCCGCCGACCTGATCCGCCCGGTTCAGTTCTGTTCGACGACGGCGCTGGTGCCGGAGCCGGGCCGGGACTCCCACTCCCAGGTCTCGTCCAGCCGGAGCCGGCCGTCGTCGAGCTGCGACAGCACCGACACGCAGTGCCCGGTCGAGGTCTGCCCGTCGGTGTTGAGCTGGGTGTACCGGAAGTCCAGCCGGTCGCCGACGCGGGTGCCGACGAGGAAGCCGCGCCGGATCGCGCCGCCGGAGTACTCGGCCCAGACCGTGCCGTCTCGCTCGTGGTAGTCGAACACCGTCTGCGTGCCGACCTCGCCTCCGGCGACATCCGCTTCGGCGAGGAATCGCCGCCCCTCCAATGATGTGATCACGAACCAGATGGTGACACCCCCACTCTGGCCACCGGAATCGGCCTCGCCGCCGCGGCCCATGTGCCGGGACGCGCGACGCAACAATGGATCTAGATGACGTGTTGTCGCCCGGGTGACAACACATCATCTAGATCCGGGTCGATGGAGGTGAGGGCTGCGTCTACCGCGGACAGGGCGTAGGCGACCGTCCCATCCGGACCGAGTGTGCTACCTGCGGCGACGGCGTCGGCGTAGCCGGCTGGGCCCAGCGTCGCGGTGAGGCCGGCGGCGGCCTCGGCGAGGCTGTCGGCGTCGGAGCCGTACGCGGCCGTGTCGGCGGCGTCGAGCGCGCCGAGCAGCGTCGCGGCGGCTTCGGCCGAGCCGACCCGGACCAGCAGCGGCACCAGGTTGCGCAGCGTCGTCCACTGGTGGTGCCACACCTGCAGGCGGTGCCACCGGTCCACGCACTGCCGGAAGGCGCGCAGCGCGGCGGCGTCCTCACCCGACCGGGCCAGCAGAGCGGCCAGCCCGACCTGCGCGATGGTGGCGGTGAACGTGCCGGCCACGCCGTCGGCGAGCGCGACGGCCTCGGTGTAGAGCTTGCGGGCCCGCGCCGGGTCGTCGCCGCACAAGGCTTCGGCCTGGCAGTACTTCGCCCACGCGAGCAGGCTCGGATTGCCCAGGCGCGTGGTGACGCGCAGGTTCTCCTCGGCGACGGCCAGCCCGGCCGCGACATCTCCGGCGTACGTGCGCGCCAGTCCGTGGAACAGCAGGCCTTCGCCCTCGCGCCACGCGTCGCCGTGCACGCGGGCGAGCCGGGTCTGCTCCTGCGCCCAGCGGCTGCAGTCGTCCAGTCGGCCCTCGTAGAGCGCGACCGCGGCCAGCACCTTGAGTACCGGCAGGCACGACGGCCCCTGCGGGTCGGCGGCTCCGGCCAGCGCGGACTCGGCGATGGCGAGGGCACGGCGCTGGTCGCCGCGCAGCGTGAGCCCTTCGCCGACCGCGCCGCAGACGACCGGGTACAGCGGATGGGTCGCGGCGTCGGGCAGGCCGAGCACGGTCTCGCCCCAGGACACGACCTCGTCGTGGAACCGGTAGACGACGTAGTGGTAGAGCCCGGCCGAGACGCGCATGGCCAGGTCGGCGTCGCGCCGTTCGACGGCCCACCGGTGCGCGGCGCGCAGGTTGGCCAGGTCGGCGTCGAGCACGGCCACGCACCGGCCCTCGTCGGGACCGCGCATGGTCGCGCCGAACCGCTCGGCGGTCGCGGCGAAGTACGCGGCGTGCGCGTCGTGCAGCGCGTGCGCCTCGCCCCGCTCGGCGAGCTTCTCCGCGGCGTACGCCCGCAGCGTCGCCAGCATCCCGTAGCGCACCTGCCCGGCGCTCGGCCCGGCGGTGACCAGCGAGCCGTCGACCAGCGCGGCGAGGGTGTCGACGAGGCCCGGTTCGGCGCACACCTGCTCGGCGGCGGCGAGGGTGAACCCGCCGGCGAACACCGACAGCCGGTCGAACAGGCGCTGCTCGGCGGGGCTGAGCAGGGTGTACGACCAGTCGACGACGGCGCGCAGGGTGCGGTGCCGCTCGACGGCGGTGGACCGGGCCGCCAGCAGTTTCAGGCCGTCGCCGAGCCGGTCGGCGAGGTCGGCGGGGTTGAGCGCGCGCATCCGGGCCGCGGCGAGTTCGATGGCCAGCGGCAGCCCGTCGAGGCGGCGGCAGACCTCCGCCACGTGGTCGAGGTTCGGCCCGGTCAGGTCGAGCCCCGGCCGCACCGCGCGGGCACGGTCGGCGAACAGCAGCACCGATGCCGATCCCGCAGGGTCGGTGTCGTCGCCGGGCACGGGCAGCGGTGCGATCGGCTGGATCTGCTCGCCCGGCACGCCGAGCGGTGTGCGGCTGGTGGCCAGCACGGTCAGCCGGGGGCAGCTGCGCAGCAGGGCGGCGAGCAGCGCGGCGGCGGCGTCGAGCACGTGCTCGCAGTTGTCGACGACCAGCAGCAGCGAGCGGGTGGCCAGGTAGGCGCGTACCGACTCGGTGATGTCGGAGCCGGGCTGCTGGCGTGCCCCGATCGCGGCGGCGACGGCGTGGCCGACCGCGGCCGGGTCGGTGATCGCGCCCAGCTCGCACCAGCGCACACCGTCGGGGTGCTCCCGCGCCCCGGCCGCGACCTGGACGGCGAGCCGGGTCTTGCCGACGCCGCCGGGTCCGGTGAGCGTGACCAGCCGGTTCGTGTCCAAGGCGGCCCGGATCGCGGTCAGTTCATCCTCGCGGCCGATGAAACTGGACGATTCCTGCGGAACCGTGCCACCTTCAGGTGCGGCCTGGACATCGGCGCCGTCGGCTGACGCGCTCGCCGCCGCGGCAGGTGGCTCGCCGACCGTCGTGGCAGCAGGTCCGTCTGATGCCGTGGCGGCTGCCGGGCGCGGGTCGAGCCGCGGGTCCTGGCGCAGGATCGCGGTCTCCAGGCCGCGCAGCGCCGCGGACGGCTCGACGGCGAGTTCGTCGTCCAGGCGCTGCCGGAACGCCCGGAACGCCGCGAGGGCTTCGGCCTGGCGGCCGCACCGGTACAGGGCGAGCATGAGCTGGCCGCAGGGCCGCTCGCGCAGCGGCTGCTCGTCGGCGTACGCCCCGATCGCGGCGACCAGGTCGGCGTGGCGGCCCAGGGCGAGTCCGGCCTCGAAGCGCTGCTCGACCGCACCCAGTCGCAGCTCGGCCAGCCGGGCCGCCTCCGGTCGGGCGAAGTCCTCGTCGGCGAACTCGGCGTACGCCGTACCGCGCCACAGGCCCAGGGCTTCGTCCAGGCGCGCCAGCGCCGCCGTGGGGTCGCCCGGGAGGGTCCGGCCGGCCTCGCCGACCAGGGACTCGAACCGGCCCGCGTCGGTCTGCGCGGGCGTGACCCGCAGCAGGTAGCCGGGCGGCCGGGTCGACAGCGCCGCCTCGCCGTCGGCATGCAGCAGCGCGCGCAGCCGGGACACGTACGTGTGCAGGGACGGCACCGCGGTCGCGGGCGCGTCGTCGCCCCACAGGATTTCGATCAGCCGGTCGCCGGACACCACCGAGCCCGCCTGGGCGATCAGGGCCGTGAGCAGCAGCCGCTGCGTCCGGCTGCCGATGACCACGTCGCGCTCGCCGGACCGGACGCGCAGCGGCCCGAGCACGCCGAACGTCAGCACCGCGGCCCCGCCCGCCGCAAGGCGGCTGCAAGAGCGCTGCAAGGTGTGGCCGCCAGCATCGGAGTTGTCGGTTCCACCGTCACAACCCCTCACTATAGGAGGCGTAAGGATCATGACCACCGCAGAGATCACCGTCGAGGCGTCCGCGGCGGCCGTCGAAGAGTTCGCGGGCCGGGTCACGGGCGACACCAGCGCCTGGATGGTCACCACCATGGCGATGCTCGGCGACCGGCTGGGCCTGTGGCGGGCACTGGCCGACTCGGACGCGGTGACCAGCGCCGAACTGGCCGCCCGCACCGGCACCGGCGAGCGCTACGTCCGGGAGTGGCTGTCGTCCATGGCCTCGCACGGTTATCTGACCTACGACGAGTCCACCGGGCGCTTCACGCTGCCCGCCGAGCACGTGCCCGTGCTGGCCGCCGACAGCCCGGTCTACTTCGGCGGCCTGCACCAGGCCCTGTATGGGCTCACCGGCGTGCTCGGCCGGGTGACCGAGGCGTTCCGCGACGGCGGCGGGGTGCCGCTGGCGGCGTACGGCGAGGACTGGTGGCAGGGGCTGGAGCGGTTCACCGCCGGCAGCTTCGACCACCTGCTGACGCAGGTGTGGGTGCCCGCGATGCCGCAGGTGTACGCGAAGCTGGCGCTGGGCGCGCAGGTCGCCGACGTCGGCTGCGGCCGGGGACGGGCCCTGATCGGCCTCGCCCGCGCCTTCCCCGCGGGGCGGTACGTCGGATTCGACGTGCACCCGGAGTCGATCGCCGCGGCCCGTGCCGCCGCGCTGGAGGCCGGGGTCGCCGACCGGGTGCGGTTCGAGGTCTGCGACGCGGCCGCGGGCATCCCCGGCGAGTACGACATCGTGACCACGTTCGACGTGATCCACGACCTCGTCGAGCCAGCGGCGGTGCTGAAGGCGATCCGCGGCGCGCTGCGCCCGGACGGGCACTACGTGTGCGTCGACATCAACGCCAGCCACCACCTGCCCGACAACGCGGGACCGCTGGGCGCCTACTTCTACGGCATCAGCATCCTGTACTGCCTGACCACGTCCCTGGCCCAGCACGGCGCGGGCCTGGGCACGTGCGGATTCAACGAGCACACCGCACGCGAACTGTGCGCGCGGGCGGGCTTCGGCTCGGTCACCAAGGTCGAGATCGGCAACCCGTTCAACAACCTGTACGAGATCACCGTCTGAACCCGACCCCGGGCCCGGTCCACGTGACCGGGCCCGTTCTCCGATGAGGAGCCGCCATGTCCGTGTCCGCACTCGGCACCGTCCTCGGGATCTGGGCCCATCCCGACGACGAGGTCTACCTTTCCGCCGGGCTCATGGCCACGGCCCGCGACGCCGGGCAGCGCGTGGTCTGCGTGACCGCGACGCTCGGCGAGCACGGCACTGGCGATCCGGTGAGCTGGCCGCCCGCTCGGCTGGCCGCGGTACGCGCCCACGAGCAACGCGCCTCACTGGCCGTGCTCGGCGTCACCGAACACCACGTGCTCGGCCTTCCCGACGGCGGCTGCGCCGAGCAGGGGGAGGCCGTCGTGGACCGGCTCGCCGCGATCGTGGCCGAGGTGCGGCCCGACACGATCGTCACCTTCGGACCCGACGGCTTCACCGGGCACGCCGACCACCAGGCGGTTTCCCGCTGGGCCACGGCCGCGCGGAAGCGGGCCGCCCCGAACGCCCGGCTGCTGCATCCGGTCCTCACCCACGAGTTCCTCGCTCGCTGGCAGGACGTGTACGACCGGATCGACGTCTTCCTCGCCGACGGGCTGCCGCACGCGGTGCCCGCCGCCGCGCTTAGCCTGGACGTGCTTTTCGACGACGCGCTGGCCGACCGCAAGCTCGTCGCGCTGCGAGCGCAGGCCACCCAGACCTCCGGGCTGGTCGCGCTGCTCGGCGAGCAGACCGTGCGGGACTGGTGCGCGACCGAGGGCTTCATCGACGCTCGGCCGGTGCCCGACCGCACATGGGCTTCGTGGCGGCCTGCGGCGGCGCGCGTGCCCGACTACGCCGTATGGGACCACCAGTGCTGAACCACGGCCGTGCTCGTGGCAGTAGGGGCGGCGCGGCGTGAAATGATCCACACATGCTGACCCGCCGCGACCTCAACCGTGCCCTGCTCGCGCGGCAGCTGCTGCTGGAGCGCTCGCCGCTCACCGCGCTGGAGGCGGTCGAGCACCTCGTCGGCCTGCCCGCCCAGTCGCCGAACCCGCCTTACCTCGGGCTGTGGACGCGGCTGCGGGAGTTCCGCGTCGACGACCTGTCCGACCTGCTGACCTCCCGGACAGCCGTGCGGCTGGGCTTGATGCAGGCCACGCCGCACCTGGTCAGCGCCCGTGACGCCCGTGCCTTCCGGCCGCTGCTGCAGGGCGTGCAGGAGCGGCAGCTGAGCGCCGCGACCCGGGAGCGCCTGCGCGGCGCGGACCTCGCCGAGATCGCCGCCGAGGCGCGAGGGCTGGTGGAGCAGCGGCCGTACACCGTCAAGGAGCTGGGCGCGGCGCTCGCCGAGCGCCGGCCCGAGGCCGATCCGGCCGCGCTCGGGGCGGCGGCGCGGGCCGGGCTGCCCCTGGTGCCGGTGCCGCCGCACGGGCTGTGGGGCGCGGTCGGGCAGCCCGCGTACACGACCGCCGAGCACTGGCTCGGCGCGGGCGACGGGCCGCCGGCCACCGTGGACGACCTGGTGCTGCGGTATCTGGCCGCGTTCGGCCCGGCGACGGTGCGTGACATCCAGGCCTGGTCGGGGCTCGGCGGGCTCCGGGAGGTCGCCGACCGGCTCGGCGAGCGGCTGGTGGCGTACCGGGACGAGGAGGGCGCCGAGCTGCTCGACCTGCCCGACGCGCCGCTGCCGCACCCGGACACCCCCGCGCCTGCCCGCTATCTCGCGGACTTCGACGCGATGCTGCACGCCTTCGACGACACCTTCCGGATCATGGACGACCGGGATCGGCGTGACGTGTTCGCGGTGCCCGGGGTCGTGCCCGGCACGGTGCTGGTCGACGGGTTCGTCCAGGCGATCTGGACGATCACCCGGAAGAAGGGCGCGGCCACGCTGGTCGTGCGGCCCCTGTTCCAGATCCCGACGAAGGACGTGCAGGAGCTGACCGAGGAAGGTGAGCGCCTGCTCGCCTTCGCCGCTGCCGACGCCACCCGCCGCGACGTGCGGTTCAACTCGCGCTGGTGATTGGCCGCCGCGCGGCGACCCGGACCGGGACCCGCCCGCGTTTGCCGGTGTCGCGCTGTCCGGTTCCCGGCAGTGGTCCGCCGTCCGCATGCCGGAGCTGGGATTCATTGCGGGCCAGGCAGGACGGCATACCGACCGGATCGCCCGTGTGGTAGGAACGTGCTCATGGATCTCAATGCACTGCTCTCCGAAGAGGGACGTGTGGATCCGCCGGCCCTCTACGCGCGCCTGCACCGCGAAGGCGTCGCCGTGCCCGTGGACGGCGGCGCGCAGGGCTTCGCCGTGGCGGTGCACGGCTTCGACGCGGTCGCCCAGGTGCTCAAGGACCCGCGGTTCCGCCAGCTCGACGCGGCCTACCTGGACCTGCACACCCCGCAGTGGCGGCGGCATCCGGCGCTGCGGGTGCTGCGCGACTCGATGTTCTTCACCGACGGCCCCGCCCACGACGGCGTACGGCAGATCATCGGCCGGGCGTTCACCGCGCGCCGGGTCGCCGCGCTGGAGCACGCGGTCACGGACCTGACCGAGCGCCTGCTCGACCGGCTGGCGCAGCTGGCCGCGGACGGCCCGGTCGAGTTCATGGGCGAGTTCGCCTACCTGCTGCCGAGCAGCGTGATGGCCGAGCTGCTGGGTGTGCCGCAGGAGGACCTGGCCTGGTTCCGGCCGCGGGTGCTGGCGATCGGGGCGATCCTCGAACTCGACGGCGCGAACTGGCGCAACATGGTCCGCGCCGACACGGCGGCCAGGGAGCTGTCGGCGTACTTCACGGACCTGGTCGGCAAGCGCCGCAGCGAACCCCGCGACGACCTGGTCAGCCTGCTCGCCGCCACGGACCTCGGCGACGACGCGCTCGTCGCGAACCTGATCACGACGTTCAACGCCGGGTTCGTGACGACGACCCACCTGCTCGGCAACGGCCTGACCATGCTGCTGGAGCGCCCGCACCTGCGCGCGGAGCTGAACCCGCACAACGTCGGCTCCTACGTCGACGAGATGCTGCGTTTCGAGCCGCCGGTGCAGATCCTGGTGCGGTACGCGCCGGAGGACGCCGAGATCGAGGGTGTGCCCTGCCCAGCGGGTCAGGCGGTGCTCGTCATGGTCGGGGCGGCGAACCGGGACCCGGCGCGGTTCACCGACCCTGACGCGTTCGACCCGGCCCGGCCCGATTCCGGGTCGCTGAGCTTCGGCTTCGGCCCGCACTACTGCCTCGGCGCGGCGCTGAGCCGCCTGGAAGGCCAGGTCGCGTTCCCGGCGCTGTTCGACCGGTTCCCGAAGCTCGCCCTGGCGCAGCAGCCGGGCACCGTGGCCAAACCGCTGATCCTGCGCGGGCACGACACGCTCACCGTCGCGTGCCATGGCGGCTGAGGACAATTACGTCCGCGGCGGGCTGGCGCTGTTCGCCGGGCACGGCGACGCCGAGGCGATCGTGCACGGCGACCGGCGGATCACGTACGCGCAGCTGCGTGCCGCCGTGCTCGGCATGGCGGCGGCGTTGCGCGGGCACGGCGTGCGGCCGGGTTCGGCGATCGCGGTGCTCGCGGGCAACCAGCCCGAGGCCGTGTACGCGCAACTGGCGCTGCACCTGCTCGGCTGCCGCTCGGTCTGGATCGCGCCGAACGCCCCGCCCTCGCTCAGCGCCCAGTACCTGGCGCTGGCCGAGGTGGACGGGTTCGTGTACGACGCCCGCACCCACGCCGAGCCCGGCGCGGCCCTGGCCGTCCAGGCCCCGCACCTGCCGGTGCTGTGTTTCGGTGCGGGCGGGGTCGGCCCCGACGTGACCGGCCCGGACCCGGCCGGTTCCGATCCGGCCGTGTCCGGCGAGGCCGGCGCCGACCCCGCCGATTCGGACATGGCTGGCCCTGGTCCTGCGGGACCCGACGTGGCGCAGTTGCCTTCGGCCCTGCTGCGGACGTCGGGCGATGCCGAGCCGCAGTCGCTGTTTCAGACCGGCGGCACGACCGGCCTGCCTAAGCTGGTGCACCACCGGCACGACTTTTTCGCCAATGTGCTCGCCGCGGCGCGGCGGCAGCTCGACGCGGGCGGGCCGCGGCTGCGGCAGCTCGCGGTGGCCGGGTTCTGGCACTCCAGCCAGCAGGCCGCGGGGCTGATCACGCTGTTCAGCGGCGGGCTGCTGGTGCAGCACGACGGCTTCGACGCCGGGCGCTTCCTCGCCACCGTGCAGCGGGAGCGGATCACCGTGGCGACGCTGCCGCCGCCGATGCTCTACCAGGTGCTCGACCACCCGGACCTGGCCGCGACCGACACGAGCAGCCTGACCATGCTGTCGTGCGCGGGCAGCGCGATCGCCCCGTCCCGGCTGGCCCAGGCGATGGACCGGTTCGGCCCGGTCGTGCTCGTCGCGTACGGGATGAGCGAGGCGACGCTGCTCGCCGCGTACCCGGCGGCGCAACACGATCCGGCGTTTCCCGAGCGGCTGGCCTCCTGCGGCAGGCCGCTTCCGCCGTCCCGGGTGGAGATCCGCGACGACGCGGGCCGGCCCGCCGCCGCGGGCGAGGTGGGGCAGGTGTGGGCGTCGGCGCGGCTGATGACCTCCGGCTACTGGGGGCAGCCCGAGCTGACCGCGCAGACGCTGGTCGGCGGCTGGTTGTGCACCGGCGACGTCGGCTACCTGGACGCGCACGGGTACCTGTACCTCGTCGACCGGGCCAAGGACATGATCGTCACCGGGCTGACGTCGTCCAACGTGTACTCCCGAACGGTCGAGGACGTGCTCAACGCCCACCCGGCGGTGGGCGCGGCCGCGGTGATCGGGGTCCCGGACGAGCGGCTCGGCGAGGCGGTGCACGCGGTGGTCCAACTCCATCCGGACGTCTCGGTCGACATCGACGAATTGCGGCAATGGTGTGTGGAGCGCCTCAATTCACTGTGGGCGCCGCAGACGATGGACGTCGTGGATCGCCTTCCACTGACCGCACTCGGCAAGATCGACAAGCGGTTGCTGCGCGAGAAATACCTGGCAGGGGCAGGTATCGCGGCGCGATAGAGCAGGCTGTGGCATATCTGTGACAGCAACTATCTGTTCGAGTATTTCCATGTGAGAATGGCTTCCGCGAAGGCCCCGCCCTCGCCGTCGAACACCCACTCGGACATGTCCTGTCATCGGAGGCTGCGCGGAATATGTACCGCACCATGCTCAAGTCCAAAGTCCACCGGGCCACGGTCACCCAGGCGGAGCTGCACTACGTCGGCTCGCTGACCCTCGACCCCGACCTGATGGACGCCGCCGACCTGCTGCCCGGTGAACTGATCCACGTCCTGGACGTCACCAACGGGGCCAGGCTCGAGACCTACGTCATCGAGGGCGAGCGGGGCAGCGGCGTGGTCTGCGTCAACGGCGCGGCCGCGCACCTGATCCACCCCGGCGACCTGGTCATCATCGCGGCGTACGCGATGATGAGCGACGACGAGGCCCGCGACAGCAAACCGAAGGTCGTCTTCGTCGACGAGGCCAACCGCATCGCCGCCGTGCACAGCGATCCCGCCGTCTGAGCCATGACGAACCGGCACCACATCGCCATCGTCGGCAGCGGCTCGCTGGCGACCTCGATCTGCGAGTCGCTGGCCGTGCTCGCACCGCCGCACGGCGCGCTGAACGCGGCCCCGATCGAGGTCACCGTGCTCGCCCGCAACCCCGACGCGGTGTCGGCCCTCGCCCGCCACTGCCGGGCCCGGGCCGCGGTGGCGGGCACGGCGATCAGCTTCACCGGGGAGCGGCTCGGCGACGAGGCCGCCACCCTGGCCCGGCTCCAGCCGACGTACCTGGTGTGCTGCGCGTCCGCGCAGTCGCCGTACGAGAAGGTCGAGCGGCCCTCGTCGTGGACGCGGCTGGTCGGGCAGGCCGGGTTCGGGGTGACGCTGCCACTGCAGGCGACCGTCGTGGTGCGGCTGGCCCGTGCGATCACCACGGCCAGCCCGCACACCGCGCTGATCAACGCCTGCTTCCCCGACGCGGTCAACCCGCTGCTGGCCGCGATGGGGCTGCCGGTGCTCTGCGGCGTTGGCAACGTCGCCACCCTGGCCGCCTGCCTGCAGGCCGCGCTGGGGCTGCCCGACCAGCGCCGGCTGGCCGTGCTCGGCCACCACGCGCACCTCGACGCCCCCGACGACCCGGGCGACGACGTGCTCGCCTGGCGCGACGGCCGGCCGGTGCCCGGGGTGACGGCGCTGCTCGCGCCCGACCGGGCGCTGCCCCGGACGCAGCTCAACGCGATCGCCGGGCACGCGGGCGCGCGCCTGCTCACCGACCTGCTGTCCGGCGCGGAGGTGCACACCAGCCTGCCCGGGCCGCTCGGCCTGCCCGGCGGCTACCCGGTGCGGCTGACCGGCGGCGGGCTCGCGCTCAATCTGCCGGGGCTGAGCCCGGCGGAGGCGATCGAGTGGAACGTGCGCGCCGGCCGCCGCGACGGCATCGAACTCGGCGGCGGCCGGGTCCGGCACCTGCCCGCCGCGGTGGCCGCGCTGGAGCCCCACCTGCCCGAACTGGCGCACGGCTGGGACGCCACCGACTACGACGCGGTGCAGGACCTGTTCCGCGTGCTGCGCCGACGGCTGCGGGCCACGAGCCCCAGCCCGGCCCTCATCTGAACCGAACCCCACGCCGACCCAAAAGGAGCAAGGGTGCTCACGACAGCGACCGCCCCGGTGACCCGCAACCTCATCGTCGACTACTACCAGGTCATCGCGGCCGCCGTGGCCCGGCTGGCCGCCGGCCCCGGTGGCCCGGCGGGCACGGCGGGCTTCGCGCCCGGGTTCGACCTGCCGGACCTGTCCGACGACGTGCGGCAGTTCTTCGCCGCCGCCAACGCCACGTGGCGCGAGCTGGGCGCGCACGGCGGCCACGGCGTGCAGTTCATGGACCTGACCGGCAACCCCGGCACGCACACCACCAAGACGTTCCCGTCCATGCTCATCGTCGCCCGCGCCGTGGAGCACATCCGGCGCACCGGCGAGTCGATCTGCGTCTTCACCCCGACCTCCGCGAACAAGGGCATCGCGCTGCGCGACGCGGTCAGCCGCGCCATCGCCGCGAAGCTGGTCACCCCCGAGCAGCTACGCGTCGTCGTGCTGGCACCGGCCTCGACCCGGCACAAGTTCCGCCGCGACGCGCTGTCGGCCGACCCCGCGCTGCGGGCCGCGAACCCGCTGCTGCGCTTCGGTGGCGCGGAGCCCGAGGGGGTCAAGGCGCTCGGCCGGGCCTTCGTCGACGCGTACGCGCAGGAGGCGTACGACAAGCACGGCACCACGCTGTGGTTCTCCCTGGCCCTGCCGAACTACCTCGTCGCCGACGCGGCCCGCGCCGCCTTCGAGCTGGACGCGGCCCCGGCGATCGCCGCCGCCCCGCGCTGGCACGCGCACGCCGTGTCCAGCGCGTTCGGCCTGCTCGGCTACAACCTGGGCCGGGACGTGCTGGAGGAGTCCGGCCGCGCCGACGGCTCGCCGCGGCCCGGCTTCCTGCTGGTGCAGCACCTGGGCACGCCGGACATGGTGCTCAACCTGCGCACCGGCTCGTTCTCCCGGGACGGGCTGCCCGCATACCGGACGGACGCCGCGACCGGCCTCTGGTCGCAGGACGCGGACCCGCACTTCCCGGCCGTGGCCGACGACCTCGACGAGGTGCTCGACCCGACGTTCTACACGCACCAGCCGGTCACCTCGCCCGCCATGAACGACCTCATCAAGCGGTACGGCGGCGACGGCATCACGGTGTCGCGGCACGAGTGCGTCGCCCGCTACCCGCAGCTGCGCGAATGGCTGCGCAACACCCCCTGCGAGCTGCCCGCCGACCCGGCCGACCTGCGCGAGTGGTCGATCGTCATGGCGCTGACCGGCGTGCTCAACGCGATCGACCGGGGGCTCGTGCCCGCCGGCCGGGAGATCGTCGTGCACGGCTCGGGCAGCTACCGCGACGACGACTACGCGGTGTGCGAGCCGGACGCCGAGGTGTCCACGGTGGAGGAGATCGCGGCGGCGGTCCTGGGCGGCCGCTGATGACCATCGCCCTGCCCCCGGCGGCGGTGGACGAGCTGGCGAGCGCCTGCGGTGTCACCGCCGACCGGGCCGCCCGCGCTGCCGTCGCACTGCTGGCCCGCCGCTACACCGGCCGCGCCATGCAGTCGGTGCGGTGTCCCGACGGCGTAGCCCACTTCGACCTGGCCGCCGACGGCTCGGTCCATGACCTGGTCAGCCGGCGCGGGGAGCTACCGCCAGGCCGGGGGATCGACGTGACCGGCGTCGGGACGTCCGCCGGTTTGCCGGCAATCCGGCTTCGGGTCGCCGATCAGCCGGCGGCGGTGGAGGACCGTGTTCCGGTGGTTCCGCCGCCATCGTCCGACCCGGGCGAGCTGGTCCGTGACCAGTCGCCGTCAGTCGGGGCGGGCGAGCAGCTCGGTGATCTGGCCGTGCTCCCCGGTGTGGACGGCACGCTGCTCGTGCTCGGCTGTCCGGACGAGCTGGCCGCACCCTTCGCCGCCGACCTGGCGACGCTGCTGTCGGTCATGGCCGCCGATCCCGGCCGGTCCACTGCGGACCTGCTGCCGGACTCGGCGTACGAGCGCGGCCGTCCCGGGGACCGGGCGGCGCTGCACGGTGGGCCGCGCCGGGAGCCGACCGGGTGGGAGCCCGGCTCGGACACGATCAGCACCGCGTTCGCGGCGCAGGTGGCGAGGCATCCCGACCGGTTCGCGGTGCTCGCCGACGACGGGGAGCTGACCTACCGGCAGCTCGGGTCGGCAGTGGCGGCCACCGCGGCGGCGGTGCGAGCCGCGACCGGTGACACCGGTGGTGGCCGGGCGGCGCTGCTGTGCCGGCACGGCGCGACCACCGTGGTGGGGCTGCTCGCCGCGCTGGCAGGCGGCCGGGCGTACGTGCCGCTGGAGCCGAGCTTCCCCGCCGGGCGGCTGGTCCACATCCTCGCCGACAGTGACGCCGACGTGCTGCTGGTCGACGACGCGTACGCCGACCTGGCCCGGCGCATCGCCGCCGAGGCGGGCCGACCGGACCTCACGATGGTCCACATCGGCGTGCACGCGCCGCCCGTGGACCTCGACGAGCTGGTGGCGGCCCTCGCCGGGCTGGCCGCGCCGGACGATCCGGCCTACCTGCTCTACACGTCCGGCTCGACCGGCGCGCCCAAAGCCGTGGTGCAGAGCCACCGCAACGTGCTGGCCGGGGTGGCCAACCACATCCGCAATTTCGCGATCACCCCGGCGGACCGGACCAGCGTGCTGACCTCGTTCGGGTACGACATGGCGGTCACCGACCTGTTCGGCGCGATCCTGTCCGGGGCCGCCGCGGTGCCGTCCGACATCCGCGCGCACGGCCTCGGCCACCTCGCGCGGACCATCGACCGGCACGGCGTGACCGTCTACCACTCCACCCCGACCGTCTACCGCTACCTGCTGGCGGGCCTCGGCGAGGGCGGGCGGCTGCCGAGTGTGCGCGCGGTGCTGCTCGGCGGCGAGGAGGTCACCCGGCACGACGTGGAGCTGTGCCGCCGCCACTTCGCCCCCGGGGCGGTGTTCGTCAACGGGTACGGCACCACGGAGATCAGCTTCGCGGCGCAGCACCACCTCGGCCCGGACGCCGTGCTCGACCACGCGGTGGTGCCGATCGGGCACCCGCTCGACGGCATCGACGTGGTGCTCGTGGACGCCGCCGGGCGGCCGGCCTGCCTGACCGGCGAGGTCGTCGTGCGCTGCGCGCACGTGGCGCTCGGCTACCACGGGCAGCCGGAGCTGACCGCGAGCCGGTTCAGGGACTACCGCGGCACTCGCGCGTACTGGACCGGCGACGTCGCACGGCGGCTGCCGGACGGACGGCTGGTCTTCCTGGGCCGCGCCGACCGCCTCGTCAAGATCCGCGGCTACCGGGTCGAGCTGGGTGAGGTCGAGTCCCGGCTCGCGGCACTGCCCGGCGTCGGCCACGCCGCCGTCGTGGCCCGCACCACCACGCACGGCACCGGACCCGAAGCCAAGGAGCTCATCGCGTACGCCGTTCCCGCCGCCGGCGCGTCCGTGGATCCGACCGGGTTGCGGGCGGCGCTGTCCGACCTGCTGCCGGACTACATGGTGCCGCGTGTCGTGGTCCTGCTGGACGCGCTGCCGATGGGCGACACCGGAAAGCTCGACCTCCGGGCGCTGCCCGACCCGTCCCCGGTGATCCCGGCACAGCGCAGCGGAGGCACGGCGGCCGGTCAGCCCGACCTGCTGGAACAGGTGATCGCGGCGGCGTGGTGCGACGCCCTCGGCGTGGCCGAGGTGGACCGGCACACGGCGTTCTTCGACCTGGGCGGGCACTCGCTGCTGCTGGCACTGGTCCAGGAGCGGCTGCAGCACGCGCTCGGCGAGCGCATCTCGATGCTTCGGCTCCTGGAGTTCCCGACCGTCGCAGGGCTCGCCACCCACCTGCGCGCCGCACGCCCCGAGGCCCGGCCGTCGGCGGCTCCGGCCGCACGCGGCGGCCACCAGGCGGCGGACCAGGCCACGATAGCCGAGTCCGTGGACGCCCCGAACGCCGCGGCGGCCGGGAGCGCCTGGTCCGAACTCGATGTACAGCCGGTGACCGACCCCGGCCACATCGCCGAGCGCATGCGCCGCCGCCGCGCCGCCAGGCAGGGCTCCGCCGAGCGGGTGGAGACGCCGTCATGAGCGACGACGACCTGATCGCCGTCGTGGGCATGGCCTGCCGGGTGCCCGGCGCGCCGGACGTGGCTGCCCTGTGGCGCAACCTGCTCGACGGGGTGGACGCGGTCCGCCGGTCGACCCCGGCCGAACTCGCCGCCGCGGGCCTGCCCGCCGACGGGACGTACGTGCCCGCGTTCGGTTGGCTGGATGCGCTGGAGGACTTCGACGCGGGGCGGTTCGGCTACTCCGACACGGAGGCGGCGCTGCTGGACCCGCAGCACCGGATCTTCCTGGAGACGGCCTGGCACGCGCTGGAGGACGCCGGGCTCGACCCCGCGCGCGGGCAGGCGCAGATCGGCGTGTTCGCGGGCTGTGGCGTGAACCGCTACCTGCGTCACCACCTGCTCGGCAACCCGGCCGTGAAGCCGGCCGGGCCGCTGCCCGACGACTGGGACGACGCGCTGGCCGGCGGCACGAGCGACTACCTGCCGACCCGGGTCGCGTACGCGCTGGGCCTGACCGGGCCGGCAGTGGCCGTGCAGACGGCCTGCTCGTCGTCGCTGGTCGCGGTGTGCCAGGCGGCGCAGAGCCTGCTGGACTTCCGGTGCGACGTCGCGATCGCGGGCGGGGCGGCGGTCGTGTCGACCGGGCAGCTCGGCTACCGCCACCGGCCCGGCGGCACGTGGGCCGCCGACGGGGTGTGCCGCCCGTACGACGCGGACGCCACCGGCCAGGTCTTCGGCAACGGCGGCGGCGCCGTGGTGCTCAAACGCCTCGCCGACGCGCTCGCCGACGGCGACCACGTGCACGGGGTGCTGGCCGGCTGGGCGGTCAACAACGACGGCGCGGCCCGCGCCGGCTTCAGCGTGCCGGGGCTGGCCGGCCAGGCGGCCGTGGTCGCCGAGGCGCTGGCCGCCGCCGACTGGGACGCGGACGGCGTCGGCTTCGTGGAGGGCCACGGCAGTGGCACCCCGGTCGGCGACGCGATCGAGATCGAGGCGCTGACCCGCGCGTTCCGGGCGTCGGGCGCGCGGCCGGGGCAGTGCGTGCTCGGCTCGATGAAACCCAACACCGGCAACCTCGACGCCGCCGCCGGAGTGCTCGGCCTGATCAAGACGGTGCTCGCCGTACGCGACGGGCGAATCCCGCCGACCCTGCACTTCCGCCGCCCGCACCCCGATGTGGACCTGGCGGCCACGCCGTTCACCGTCAGCGCCGAAGCGCGCGACTGGCCGGGCCCGCGCCGCGCCGGGGTCAGCTCGTTCGGGCTGGGCGGCACCAACGCCCACGTGCTCGTCGGCCAGGCACCGGGGAGCTCCGGCCCGCCGCGGCCCTGGCAGCCGGGCTACGCGTTCCAGCGGCGGCGGCACTGGATCGAGCCCGTGGCGGCCGGGCATGCGTGAGACCGACAAGCTCGAATGGCGGAACACCGGCACCACCGAGCCCGAAGGGCTCGTGCCGCTCGGTGACACCGGATGGCAGGCGTGGCGCTCGGCCGTGCTGCGCGCGCCCGGGTTCCCCGCGACCGGCCTCGACCTGCTCGCCGCGCCCGAGTGCGCGAAGGAAGCCGACGCCTTCCTCGCCGCCGGAGCCGACCGCGCCGCGTTCGACGAGGCCTTCTCGGCCGCGACTCGGCGGATGACCGCCCGCCTGCACGGCATCGCCGCCGATCCGCTGTTCCGCGAGGCGGTGACCTGGCAGAGCCTGAACGCCGTCGAAGCCCTCGACGGGCTGCTGCGCGCGGGTCCGGACGCGAACCGCAACTCCCGCCACCGCCCGCGCGAGATCCTGGTGACCCGCTACTGGCAGCGCTACTGCGCCAAGAACGACACCATCGGCTTCTTCGGCCCGGTCTGCTGGGCGTCGCTGACCGCCGACGACGTCACCGCCCGTGTCGAGGCCGGTCCCGATCTCGTCCGGGCCCGCGTCGTGGACCTGGAACGCCGGGTCCTGTCCGCGTACGCCGACCGGCTCGCCGCCGACCCGAGGTTCCGGCCCTGGCTGCCCGTCACCCGGCAGCCTCAGCTCGCGCTGCGCGGCGACGACCTGCTGCAGCCGGGCCTGCCCGCGCGGCGGCTGTCCCCGGCGCACGCCGTCCTGCTGGGCGCGTGCGACGGCGTGCGCAGCGCCCACGAGGTGGCCGCGCTCGCGGTGGCCGATCCGCGTACCGGCCTGCGCGGCACGTCGGACGCGCTCCTCGCGCTGACCCAGCTCGCCGAGCAGGACCTGCTGCGCTGGGGCATCGAACTGCCGCTGACCGTGCTCGCCGAGTCCGCACTGGAGCACCGCCTGGCCGCCCTGGCCGAACCGGCGCTGCGGGAGGAGGCGCTCGCCGGGCTGGCCCGGCTGCTCGCCGCCCGCGACGGGCTGGGCGCGGCGGCCGGCGACGCCGACGCGGTCCGGGCCGCCCTGCTGCGGCTGCAGGACGAGTTCGTCGCGGTGACCGGGGGAGACGTGCTCCACCGCCCCGGCGCCACCTACGCCGGGCGTGGCCTGGCCTACGAGGAGACCCTGCGCGACCTGGACGTCGCCTTCGGCGAGCCGCTGCTGACCGTGCTCGCCGACACTCTCGTGCCGCTGCTGGAGGCCGCCCGCTGGCTGACCGCCGCGATGGCCGGCGCGTTCACCGGAGCCCTGCGCGAGCTGTACGACGACGCCGCCGCCGACGGACCCGTCGTGCTGGGCGACCTGTTCGACGCCGCCCTCGGGGTCCTGTTCGGGCAGGGGCCGGTCGCCGACGTGCTCGCCGACTTCACCACCCGCTGGTCGAGGCTGCTCGGGCTGGGCGACCCGGCCGACGGCCCGATCACCCTCGACCCGGGCGAGGCCCGCGCCGGGGTCGCCCGGCTGTTCGGCGCGGCCGGGCCCGGCTGGACCGCGGCTCGCCTGCACAGCCCCGACCTGCACCTGTGCGCGCCGAACGCGCAGGCCCTGGCCGACGGCGAGTTCACCGCGGTGCTCGGCGAGCTGCACGTCTCCTGGCTCACCTGCGACAGCGGCACCCTCACCCGCTTCCACCCCGACCCCGGCGCGCTGCGCGCGGCGCTGCACCGCGACCTGGGCGACCGGAACCTGCTGCTCTACCCGGTGGACTTCCCCGAGTTCACGGCGCGGATCGCGTTCACCCTCGACGGGCCGGGCGACGTGCGGCTCGCGTACACCGCCGCACCCGTGCCCGACCCGGCGCAGGTGCTGCCGCTGGCGGCGGTGACGGTGTCGCTCGTGGACGGTGAGCTGGCCGGGCGCGCCCCGGACGGCCGGTCCTGGCCGCTGCTGGAGCTGTTCGGCCCGTTCCTGTCGTCGCGGGCGGTCAACGCGTTCAAGGTGGCCGCCGACGGGGCGCACACCCCGCGGGTGAGCATCGGCCGCCTGGTCGTGCACCGGCAGACCTGGCGCACCACCGTCGCCGACTGCGCCCACGCCGCCGACCTGCCCGACGAGGCCGCCCGCTACCTCGCCGTACGCCGCTGGCGGGACCGGCTCGGGCTGCCCGAGCAGGTGTTCGTCCGGGTCGGCACCGAGGTCAAACCGGTCTACGTCGACTTCACCAGCCCGGCGTACGTCGCCGCGTTCGTGGCGATGGTCCGGGCCGCGGCACGCACCGGCGGTTCCGAGGTGCCGCTGACGGTGTCCGAGATGCTGCCGGGGCCCGAGCAGGCGTGGGTGCCGGACGGGGCCGGCCGGCGGTACTTCAGCGAGCTGCGGATGGCGATCCGCGACCCCGCGACCGCACCGACGAGGAGCTGACCATGTCGATGGCATCGGGCGAGACCCTGCCGTTCCCCGACCGCAGGTATGCCGACCTCGTCGCCGACCACGCCGCGTCGGCTCCCGACGCGATCGCGGTCCGGCAGTGGGACACCGAGCTCACCTACCGGCAGCTCTGCGCGGCCGCCGACGACCTCGCCGCCACCCTGCGCGCGAACGGCCCGCAGCCGCTGGTCGGTGTCTGCGCCGACCGGCAGCCGATGCTGGTCGCCGGGCTGCTCGGGGTGCTGGCCTCGGGCGCGGCCTACGTGCCGCTGGACCCGGCCCTGCCACCCGCACGACTGCGCGACATCGCCCGCGAGGCGGGCCTGCGCACCGTCGTCTGCGATGCGGTTGGCGCGCGGTTGCTCGACGGCGCAGACCTGGAACTGCTGCCGCTCCCATCGCTGCCTGCTCCAGGTGCCCCGACCGGCCATGCCCCGACCGGCCATGCCTTGGCTGGTCGCGGTGCGGCAGGCCGCGTCAGGTCCGGCGATCCGGCCGCCGACGCCGCACCTGCCGCCGAAACACCCCAGACAGCTCCGGCAGGCGGGGAGACCCTGGGCGGCGACGAGCTCGCCTACGTGATGTTCACGTCGGGGTCGACGGGTCGGCCGAAGGGAGTGATGATCCCGCACGGGGCGTTGACCGAGTTCGTGACCAGCCTCGCCGTGATCGCCGGGCTCGCCCGCGACAGCGTTTCGCTCGGGTTCGCGTCGATCGGGTTCGACGCTTCCGTGATCGACATTCTGGCCCCGCTCGCGGCTGGTGGCACGGTCGCGCTCGTCGGGACCGCCGACCGGGCCGACCCGACCCGCCTACAGCGGTTCTGTGCCGAGCACCGGGTCACGGTCGCCTTCGTGCCCCCGGCGCTGCTGCCCGTGCTGGACCCGGCCGGCCTGCCCGAGCTGCGGGTGGTGCTGACCGGCAGCGAGGCGCCGGGGCCGGAGCAGGTGGCGCGCTGGACGGCGGGTGGCCGCCGGTTCCTCAACCTGTTCGGCCCCACCGAGACGACGGTGCTGGTCACCTGGTTCGAGGCGACCGGCGACTGGGACCGGCCGCTGCCGATCGGCCGCCCGGCCGCCAACCACCGGGTGCACGTCGTCGACGAGCACCTGCGCCCGGTCGCCGACGGCGTACCCGGCGAACTGCTGGCCGGGGGAGCCGGGCTGGCCCTGGGCTACCTGGGCGCGCCGGAGCTGACCGAGGAGCGGTTCGTGCCCGACCCGTTCTCCGGGGCGCCGGGCGCGCGGCTGTACCGCACCGGTGACCTGGTGGTCCGCCAACCGGACGGGCTGCTGCACTTCCTCGGGCGCGTCGACCGGCAGGTGAAGATCCGGGGTCAGCGCGTCGAGATCGGCGAGGTCGAGGCGGTGCTGCGCAGCCACCCCGAGGTCGGGCACGCCGCGGTCGCGGCGGTCGACGGTCCCGGCGGCAAGCAGCTGGTCGCGTTCACGACCGGTGCCGCGGCCCCGCAGGCGCTGCACGAACACGTCACGGCCCGGCTCGGGCCCGCGCTGGTCCCCGCCCGGATCAGCGTGGTGCCGCACCTGCCGCTGCTGTCCAGCGGCAAGGTCGACCTCGACCGGCTCGTCGCGCAGACCGGCTCCGTGGACGGAACGCCGTTCGCCGCGCCGGCCACACCTGCCGAGGCCGAGGTCGCCGCCGTCTGGGCCGAGCTGCTGGGGCTGGCCCGGGTCGGCCGCGACGACGACTTCTTCGACACCGGCGGGCACTCGATCACCGCGATGCGGCTGGTCGCCGCGCTGCGCCCGCGCCTGCGCCGCGACGTGGCGATCGAGGACGTGCTGCAGGGCCGCACCTTGCAGGCGATCGCGGCCCGCGTGTCGGCCGCCGCCGCGCTCGGCGACGAGCCGCCGGTACGCGGCCGCCCGCCCGCGCTGTCGCCCGCGCAGCAGCGCCTGTGGTTCCTGGAGCGCTACTCGCCCGAAGCCGCCGCCGCCTACAACATCGTGCTCGCCGAACGGCTGCGCGGACCCCTCGACGAGCAGGCGCTGCGCGCCGCGCTGACCGCCGTCGCCGAGCGCCACGAGGTGCTGCGCTGGCGCATCCCGGACGCGGACGGAGTGCCGTACGCGGTGGCCGATCCGGTGGGCCCGGTGCCGCTGCCGGTCACCGACCTGAGCGCGCTGCTCCCGGCCGAACGGGAAGGCGAACTCGCCGCACAGCTGGCCGCCGAGGCGGGCGGCCGGTTCCGGCTGGCCACCGACGCGCTGTGGCGGCACCGGCTGTTCCGGCTCGGCGAGGACGAGCACGTGTGGGCGGTCACCGCGCACCACGCCGTGTTCGACGGCTGGTCACAGGCCATGCTCTACGACGACCTCGCCGCCGCGTACGCCGGTGCGGCCCTGCCGCCGCTGCCCGCCACCTACGGCGACTACGTGGCCTGGCGGGCCGAGCGGCGCGAGCAGCGCGCCGACACCGACCTCGGCTGGTGGACGTCCCACCTGGACGGTGCGCCGACCGTGCTCGAGGTCCCCGGCGACCGGCCCCGGCCCGCCGAGCAGACCTACCCCGCCGGCTACTGCGGCACCTGGCTCGACGCCGACACCACCGCCGAGCTGCACCGCTTTGCCCGCGAGCACGGCGCGACCCCGTCGGCGGTGCTGCTGGCCGCGTTCGGGCTGGTCCTGGCGAGCTGGGCAGGGCAGGACGAACTCGTGATCGGCACCCCGGCGGTGGACCGCCGCCACCCCGACTTCGAACCGATGGTCGGCTTCTTCGTCGACATCACCCCGCTGCGGCTGCGTACCGACGCCACGGTCGGTTTCGCCGACCACGTGCGCGCGGCCCGCGACGAGCTGATCGCCGCGCTGGCACATCCCGAAGCGCCCCTGGAACGCCTGGTGCAGGCGTTCGGGCTGGGCGGTCAGACGGTCCGCAGCCCGCTGGTCCAGGTGCTGTTCAACGTGTTCAACTTCGCCGCGCCCCGGTTGGACCTCAAGGGCCTGGTCAGCGAGCCGGTGCCGGTGCCCGCGCCGGGCTCGGCGTTCGACCTGACGCTGTACGGCGTGGAACGCGACGGCCGGATGCGGCTGGAGATCGTCCACAACAGCGACCTCTACGACGTGTCCCGGATGGACCTGCTGCTGGACTCGCTCCGGCAGGTGATCACCCGTGGTGTCGCGGCGGGCGACCTGACCGGCGGCGAGCTGGCCCCGTCGCGCGGCGTCACCGCCGTCGCCTCCCCTCGGGCCACGGCACGACCGCAGCGATCGGAGAACACCGCGGGCGCAGCACCGGTGACGCCGACCGAGCACGCCGTCGCCGCCGTGTGGTGCGAGGTCCTGGGCCGCGCGGCCGTCGGGGTGACCGACAACTTCTTCGACTCCGGCGGCGGCTCGCTGGCCGCGGTCACCGTGCAGCAGCGGCTCAACCGGATGCTCGGCCGGGACCTGCGCGTCGTCGACCTGTTCCGCTACCCGACCGTACGGGCGCTGGCGTCCTTCCTCGACGGTGTCGCGACCGCGGGCGACCCGGACGACGCGGTGGAACTGGCGTTGCGCCGGGGCGCGGCCCGGCGTGCGCGGACCCGGCACCGCGCCGCGACAGAAGGAGATCACCGGTGAGCGACGACCTGACCGACGACCAGACCGACGGAGCTGAGCCGATCGCGGTGATCGGCATGGCCTGCCGGGTGCCGGGCGCGCCCGACCTGGCCCGCTTCTGGGACAACCTGGTCGCCGGGCGGTCCGCGCGCACCGAGCTGAGCCGCGAGCGCCTGCTGCGCGCCGGGGTCCCGGCCGAGCAGCTCGACGACCCCGACTTCGTGCCGGTCGGCTACCTGCTCGACGACGTCGAGGACTTCGACGCGGGCCTGTTCGGCCTGACCCCGCGCGAGGCGGCGCTGGCAGACCCGCAGCACCGGCTGTTCCTGGAGCTGTGCCACAGCGCCCTGGAACACGCGGGCTGGGACCCGGCCCGCTTCCCCGGCGACATCGGCGTCTACGGCGGACGGGGCATGGAGACCTACCGCTGGCAGCACATCCACGCCAACCGGGCGATCATGGCGGTCACCGACCACACCACGATCGGCAACGGCAACCACGCCGACACGTTCACCACCCTCGCGTCGTACCACCTGAACCTGCGGGGCCCCAGCGTCGGTGTCTACACGGCCTGCTCCACGTCGCTGGTCGCCGTGCACACGGCCGCCGAGGCGCTCCGCGCGGGCGAGTGCGACATGGCATTGGCGGGCGGCGTCAGCATCGAGCTGCCCGGCGACCGGGGCTACCTGCACCGCGAGGGCGCGGCCGACTCCGCCGACGGGCACTGCCGCCCGTTCGACGCGGCCGCCTCCGGTGTCGTGGCGGGCAGCGGCGGGGGAGTCGTGCTGCTCAAACGGCTCGCCGACGCGGTCGACGACGGCGACCAGGTGTACGCCGTGGTGCTCGGCAACGCCGTCAACAACGACGGCGCGGCCAAGGTCGGCTTCACCGCGTCCGGCGTCGCCGGGCAGGCCGCCGCCGTCGCCAACGCCCTGGCCACCGCGGGCGTCGACCCGCGCACCGTCACCTACGTCGAGGCGTCGGCGACCGGCAGCGCCCTCGGCGACGCCATCGAGGTCGAGGCACTGACCTCGGTGTACGGCCGTGGCCGCGCCGACCGGCAGTGGTGCGCCCTGGGCTCGGTGAAGTCGAACATCGGCCACCTCAGCCAGGGCGCGGGCGTCGTCGGTCTCATCAAGACCGCGCTCGCCCTCCACCACGGGCGGATCCCGGCCAGCCTCGGCTACACCGCCGCCAACCCGGCCCTGAACCTGCACGAGAGTCCGTTCTACGTCAACGCGGCCCTGGCCACATGGGATACCGGGACCGCCCCGCGCCGCGCCGCGGTCAGCTCCTTCGGCATCGGCGGCACCAACGCCCACGTCGTGCTACAGCAGGGCCCTATCCGCGCACCGCGGCCCGCCGCAACCGGGCAGGCCGCGTCCGCGCCGTCCGGAGCGCCACCGGCCCCGGAGCAGCCGTCACCGCACGCGGCGGCCGGCAGCAGCGCCGCCCCTGCTACTCCGGCCGTCCTTGAACCGGGCATGCCGCAGGCGCTCATTGTCTCGGCGCGGTCGGCGGCGGCCCGTGACGCCGCCGTGGCGCGGCTTGCCGACCACCTGGCCGCAGCCGGTGACCCGGACCTGTCCGACGTCGCGTTCACCCTCCGGGCGGGCCGGGCCGAGCATCCCTACCGCGCCGCCGTCGTCGCCACTGGCGGCCCCGACGCGGTAGTCGCGCTCCGCGACCCGCAGCGCCGCCAGTCCGGCATCGCCGTGGCCAACCCGCGTGTGGTCCTGCTGTTCGGTGACCAGGCACCCGGACCGGTCGGCCTCGGCCTGTACGACGCCGAACCGAAGTTCGCCGCCGCCGTCGACGGGTGCGCCACGGCGGCCGGGCGCGACGCCCGTGAGCTGCTGGCCGACCCGCTGCTCGCCGCGTTCACCGCCGGTTACGCCACCGCGCGGCTGTGCCAGTCGTGGGGTGTGCGACCGGCCACGATGCTCGGCCACGGCGTCGGCGAGTACGTCGCCGCGACGCTGGCCGGGGTGTTCGACCTGGCCGACGCGCTGCGCCTGGTCGCCCTGCACGGGCGGCTCGCACGCGAAGCCGCCGGGACCGCGTTCACGGTGTCGGCCGCCCCGGACAGGCTCGCGGCGCTGCTGCCGCCGCAGGCGTCGATCGTGGCCGTCGACGGCCCCGCCACCTGTGTCGTCACCGGCCCGGCCGAACTGCTGGAGCGGCTCACCGAACCCTCCGGCCGAAAGATCGCCACCCGGCGGCTGCGCACCGTGCACGCGTCCCCGTCAGCCGTCACCGAAGCGATGCTCGCCGAGCTGACCACCGCGGTGGCGGCCGCCCGCCCGGCCGCCCCGAGCAGCCCCTACCTGTCCTGCCGCACCGGGCTACCGGTCACCGCCGACCAGACCCGCGACCCGGCGTACTGGGCCGGCCTGCTGCGCGAACCCGTCCAGTTCGGACCCGGTGTCGCCACGGCGCTGACCGGCGGCGCGACCGTGTTCCTGGAGTGCGGGCCGGGCCGCCGCCTCGCCGGGCTCGCACAGATGCAGGCGCCCAAGGACGGTCCCGCCCCGCTGCACAGCCTGCCCGCCGACCCCGCCGACGACCTGCCCACCTGCTACGCCGCGGCGGCCGCGCTGTGGGTGCACGGGGTGCCGCTGACCTTCGACGGCACCGGCCGGCGGGTGCCGCTGCCCGGCTACCCCTACGAGCGGACCCGCCACTGGATCGATCCCGATCCGCCGGCGGCGGTTCCAATCCCCCCGGCGGCGACGGCGCCGTCCACGGCCGGGGACGGCGCGGCCACGAGCGGCACGGCCCTAAACGGAACACCGCCGACCGGCAGCGCCACGGGCGCACCAGGCGCGACGGAGCCGGAGGTGGCGGCCGTGCTCGCGCCGATCTGGACGTCGCTGCTCGGCATCGAGCGGATCAGGCCCGACGACGACTTCTTCGCCATCGGCGGCACGTCGCTGACGGCGGTGCAGCTCGTCGCCCAGGTCCGGGCGTCGTTCGGGGTGCGGCTGTCGATGCGGCTGATCTTCGACGCGCCGACGCTGGACGCCATGGCCCGGACCATCGAGCAGCGCCGGGCCGCCGCCAAGGCCAAGGCGTGACCGTCAGACCCCCTTGACCAGCTCCGACAGGCGGATGTCGGGCTCGTCGACCACGGCGCGCAACACGCGCTCGTACCCGTCGGCGAGCCCGGCCACCACCGGCTCCGTCAGCAGGCCCGTGTCGTAGACGAACGTCGTCGACAGGCCCTGCGGGCCGGGCCGGGCGTACACCATCAGGTCGTGCAGCACCTTCGGGATGCCCAGGCCGAAGTCCTCCACGGCCAGTCCCGGCAGGGTAAGGCGGCTCGCGACCTCGACCTCCTCGTGCAGGAACATCGCCTGGAAACCCTGCGCCCGGCCCGGATGCGACGGCTCGTCGAGCGCCGCGACCACCTGCCCCCAGGGCAGGTCCTGGTGGTCCAGCGCGTCGATCACCGTCTCCCGGGTGCGCGCCAGCACCTCCCGGAACGCCGGGTCGCCGGACAGGTCGCCGCGCAGCGCCAGCGCGTTGTTGAACAGCCCCACCAGCCGCGCCAGCTCCGGCCGGGTGCGCCCCACCCCGGCCACCGGGATGCCGATCGCGAAGTCGTCCCGGCCGCTCGCCCGGTACAGCAGCACGTGCAGCGCCGCGAGCAGCACCATGAACCGGGTGCACCGCGCCGCCCGGCCCAGCTCCTCGACCTGCCGGACCAGCTCCGGGTCCATGGTCCGGGCGAGCTGCGCTGCGGGCGCGCCCTTGGTCGCGGGGCGCGGCAGCGCGTCGACCAGCTCCAGCGGGGCCAGCCCCGCCAGTTGCTCGCGCCAGTACTCCCGGTCCTCGTCCTCCTTCTCGGTGTCCGCCACGGACTGCGACCAGGCGAAGTCGCCATATTGGACGGGCAGGCCGGGCAGGTCCGGCTCGGTTCCCGCGACCAGCGCCGGGTAGAGCAGGCCGAGTTCACGGTCGATGACGCCGAGCGAGGCCCCGTCGGCGAGGATGTGGTGGATCGTCATCCGCCATACGTGGTCGTCGTCGGCCAGCCGCAGCAACGACGTGTGCACCAGCGGGCCGGTCCGCAGGTCAAGGGCCAGGGTGCGGCGCTCGTTCAGCAGCTCGCGGGCCCGCTGCTCGCGCTGGTCGGCCGGGAGGTCGCGCAGGTCGAGCACCTCCATGGCGATGCCGTTCGCGGGGCCGACGACCTGCACCGGACCGTCGGGCCGGTCGGCGAACAGGGTGCGCAGGATCTCGTGCCGGTTCACGACCGCGTCGACGGCACGCGCCCAGGCGTCGGCGTCCAGCGGGCCGCGGAACCGGTGCACGAGGTCCACCAGCGGCGACATGCCGCCGGGGTGGGTCGTGCACAGCTGCCACCAGCGGGCCTGCAACGGGGTCAGCGGCAGCTCCGCCAGATGTGACGGCCGGACGTTGACGGGCGATTCCGCTGTCACATCAAGCATGGTGAACATCCTGGAGTCGGGTGCGGACGGTGTCCAGCCGTTCGTCGTGTTCCTAACCGCTTTCCAGGGCCCGGTTCAGTTCGGACAGGTGCCGGTCCAGGAGTGCGACCTGGGTGCGTACCGCTCGGGTCCGGTTCTCGGTGAGGGCACGATCGTGCTCGATCGCGGCCCGCACCGCCGACAGCACCGGCTCGGCCTCCAGCCGCGCGAGCGCGGCTGCCGCGGTCTTGGGCGGCAGGGGCCGCTCGGACACCAGCCTGCGCAGCCCGTGCCGGGCCCGCACGGTCCACCGGCCGTCGGCGTAGCGGAGGCTGACCCGGGGCCCGGTGGCCGCGCCGGCCAGCCCGTACAGCGCGGGCAGCGGCTTGCCGTCGCCGGGCTTGGGCGGGGGAGGTGCGGTGTCGTCGAGTTCGCGCCACAGCCGGTGCCCGATCACCGGGGTCAGCGTCACCGCGAAGTACAGGCCGGTCGCGACGAGGATCGCGTTGCTCAGCCCCAGAAACTGCACCAGGTATCCGGCGAGCAGGCCGCCCAGCGGCGCGCCGCCGAACGCCACCGCGGTGATGATGCCGCCCATCCGCGACAGCATCTCCTTCGGCGTCCGCTGGTAGATCATCGCGCTGACCGTCGGGTTGAGCGACGACATGAAGATCCCGCCGACCAGCGTCACCACGACGATCACGAGCAGGTCGTCGGTCAGCGCCAGCACGATGAAGCGCGGCACCCCGCCGATCAGATATCCGGCCACCAGCATCGGGTAGCGCGGCATGATCGGCGCGACCCACGCGACGAGCACGTTCCCGGCGATGAGCCCCAGCGCGTACGCGGTGGCGACCGCGCCCAGCGCCGCCGGGTCGTCCATCGTCTGGTACACCCACAGCGGCACGAACACCACGGCACTGGCCTGGTTGAACAGGTTGGTGAAGAACAGCATCCCGGTCACGGCGCGCATCAACCGGTTGCGCCGGAACCAGGTGAAACCCTCCCGCAGCGCGCTGAAGTACGGCACGGCCGTCTTCGCGTCGGCGGCCGCCGTCGCCGCGGCCCGCACCGGGACCATCAGCACCACCGCGACCGCGTACGTCGCCGCGTCGATCCAGATCCCGCCGATCGGCCCGAACACCACCACGGCGATCCCCGCCAGCGACGACCCGGCCAGGGTGGACGTGCGCAGCACGCCCTCGCGCACCGCCGCGACCCGGGCGTAGTCGCTGCCCGCCGCGCCCATCAGCGGCACCACCATGGTCGCCTTGGCCCGGTCGCCCTGCGCGCGCAGCACCCCGAGCACCGCGACCAGCGCCAGCAGCAGCCCGAACCCGTGCGCGCCGGCCACCGCGATCGCCGCCATCACCGCGACACTGCCCACGTCCGACCACAGCGACGTACGCCGGGCCCCGACCCGGTCCTGCAGCGGCGCGGCGAGCACGCCGCTGACCACGTACGTCAGCGTCTCGGCCCCGGCGACCAGGCCGACCCGCACCGGGTCGCCGGTGGTGACCAGCACCAGCCACGGCACCGCGAAGAAGGTCATCCGGGTGCCGATGTTGGAGATGGCTTCCGCGGCGATGAGCCTGACCAGGTCGGCGCGGTGGCGTCGGGGCAGCGTGTCCAATCCGGATCAGGCCGCCCGCACCGGCTCGGTCACAGTCCCTCCACGGCTGCTCCGCCACCGGTCGTTGTCCGGCGGGAAGCACAGCATAGAGCCACGTCGCTGCCGGCCGTCGATGCGCAGCGCTGTCCTGTTTCCGCACCGCGAGGGCGGTTTCCTTGCGCGTGAACTCCGGTGAGCGGACGCCTGTACGCCCGATAATGGGGGTGTTCAACTGCGGTTTCATCCAGAACGCGTCCGGGCGGGCGGGCTGGGCGCTGACGATCTGAGGGGAGCGGCGGCCGGATGAGCACGATGTTTGCCGTGCGGGCCCATGCCAGGGGCGGCCCGGAGCAGCTCGTCTACGAGCAGGCGCCACGGCCCGAGCCGGGGCCGGGCGAGGTGCTGGTGGCAGTGAAAGCCGCCTCCATGACCCCGCAGGAGCTCACCTGGCCGGAGACCTGGACGTACACCGCGGACGGCTCAGGCCCCGAGCGCACCCCCGTGACCCCGTCGCACGAGTTCTCCGGCGTCGTCGCGGCCACCGGCGCGGGCGTCGACAGCCCGGCCGTGGGCGAGGCCGTCTACGGCCTGATCCCGTTCACCCTGAACGGCGCGGCCGCCGAGTACGTCGTCCTGCCCGCCGACGTCGTGGCCGCCAAACCCGCCACCATCGACCACGACCACGCGGCGGCGCTGCCGCTGGCGGCCCTGAGCGCCTGGGAGGCGCTGCGCGAACACGCCGATGTGCAGCCGGGGCAGCACGTGCTGGTGCTGGGCGGCGGAGGCGGCGTCGGCATGTACGTGGTGCAGCTCGCGGCCGCGCTCGGGGCCAGGGTGAGCGCCACCGCGGCGGCCGGCGATCTCGAATTCGTCGAAGGGCTGGGAGCGGAGCAGGCCATCGACTACAAGCAGCCGAATCTCGCCGACCATGTCCGGGATGTGGACGTCGTCGTCGACGTCGCCGGAGCGACCGCACAGGCCCAGGCGTGGTCCGTCCTGAAATCCGGCGGCACCCTGGTCGCCGTCGCCGCCCCACCCGACCAGCAGGAGGCTGAGCGCCACGGCGTGCGCGCGACCTACTTCATCGTCACACCCGACCGGGAGGCCCTGCGGGCGATCGCCGAGCTGGTCGACGCCGGCAAGGTGCGTGCGGTGCTCGACCGCGTCCTGCCCCTGGCCGAGACCCGCTCAGGCTACGAGGCCCTGGAACACGGCCGTCGCCGTGGCAAGATCGTCATCCACGTCGCCGATTAGGCCCGTTTGTGCGCGGCCAGCTCGGACAGTTGGTCGAAAGTCCGCTGCAGGACGGCCCGCCGCTGCTCCTTGAAGCCTGGCGCGGGCTCCAGCCCGTCGATGGCCCCGTCCCAGGCGGCCAGGAACCGGGTCTTCCAGCCGTCGACGACCTCGGGCTCGGGCAGCCCGGCACCGACGTAGCCCTGCCGGGCGATGAGGTGCAGCAGTTCGAGGTTGCACGGCACCGCGACGCCCCAGTACTCGTCGGGCTCGATCTCCACCGGATCACCGGACATCGCCTCGACGACCTCGCCGATGAGCCGGTCGGTCAGCATCGACAGGTGGTCGGCGGCGGTGTCGTCGTCGAAGTTCCCACTGCCCCAGGTCCCCATGCCTACCTCCTGCGCCGGTTGCCGCAGGCAGCCTACCGACGCGGAGGGACAGTTTCGAACCCTCCTGACCGATCCCGCGATCCCTGACCCCTGCCCGCCGGTGCGAGGTCGCACCTCAGTCGTTGATCTAGATGATTTGTGGTCGTCAGGGCGACAACAAATCATCTAGATCCAGGGCTCCGTCAGTCGAGGACGCGGTGGTCGGCGTGCAGGGAGCGGTCGAGGCGGATGGTGATGAACTCGTTGTCGTCGGGGCGGCCCGGGGTGCGGCCGGACGAGAACGGGAAGTTGTTGTCGTTCAGCACCGCCAGGGTGCGGTTGTCGAGGATCAGCACGTCCTCGATCGTCTGGAACGGGAAGCGGAACGTGTCGGCGGTGCCGCCCAGGTGCTTCGGGTCGGCGATGTTCAGCAGGTCGGCGACCAGCGTCTTGTCTACCAGGCCGTCCCGGTCGCGGTCGGCCAGATCGATCAGGTAGATCTTCTTGAACGCGGCCGCGTCGCCCTGGTTGTTGTCGCGCTCGATGACCAGGAAACGCTGCTTGTCGACCGCGATGAAGTCGCCGATCGCGTTCGACGGCGACTCCAGCCGGTACGTCCAGCGCCTGGCCGTGTACGCCCCGGCGGCCCGGTCGAACTGGTTGATCCGCAGCGTGCCCGCGGTGTCACCGCTGACCGTGCCCTCCAGCAGCGGGTACAGGTACCGGCCGTCGACGGAGGCGGCCATGCCCTCGAAACCCTTGCTGCTGCCCAGATTCGCGGTCACACCCAGCCGCGCCGCGCTCTCCGGCGCGTTGACGCCCGGCAGCGGCACCGGAGCGGCCAGCATTCGCCCGGCCCGGTCGAAGTGCAGCAGGTACGGCCCGAACTCGTCGCCGATCCAGTAGCTGCCGTCGGCGGCCTTGACGATCGACTCGACGTCGAAGTCGGCCCCGGTCAGCACCCGGTCGGCCCGGGTCAGCGGCCACGACACGAACCCGGACGGGTCGGTGAGGTTGATCCCGCCGACGACGTCGACCTGCTTGGTGCCGAAGTCGGGAATGACGCGCTGGATGCGCAGCACGAAGTCGCCACTGTTGTTGATGTTGCCGTAGCCGTTGTCCGACAGCACGTCGTAGCTGCCGTCGCTGTTGCGGGCGATACCGCTGAAGCCCTGTACGGGCTGGTCGGCGAACGGCGGCGTGACGCCGTTGACCGGCGCGGTGCCGAGCAGCGAGCCGGACGGGTCGCTGGCGGGCACGAACGTCAGCGCGGGCAGCTTCGCGAAGCCGGTGAGCACGGCGGGCCCGAAGTCGCCGGTCCGCTCGGTCTCCGCCGGGGCCGCGGAACCGCCGGCGGGCAGGGCGACCGCCAGGGTCAGCGCGGTCAGGCCGGTCACGGCCAGACGGGGCAGTCGTGTCATGAGTCCTCCTCGAACGGGTGATCGCCCTGGACGTTAGGCATCCCGGTTGAACCCGCCGAGAACGTCCGCTCAACGGCGCATGGAGATCGCCGTGCGGAGCAGCCGTGAGGTGGCCTCAGGCCCTGTGCACGCGTGCCTGCTTCGCGAGCTTGTGCTGCAGTCGCCGCAGGGTGCGAATCGTCTCCTCGTCGGACAGACCGGTGGTGGTCGACCACTCGTAGCCCGACCCGAAGATGTCGCTGGCGAAGACGATCTCTGTGGCGAGGAGCGCCCGCCGCCAGTCCCAGGGGCTGAGCGGCTGCCCCGCCTTGAGGGACGCGCGCAGGCGACTGACCTGCACATGGAAGTCCTCGACGCCTTCGAAGCCCATGGCGACGGCCAGTGCGGCAGTGGCATGAGCGGGCCCACCCCAGTCAAGCAGGCCGCGGACGATCAGATGGCGTTCGGCATCGGTCAGGTCGATCTGGATCAGATCTTGGCTTGTCACGGCTCGCATCATGCCGCGTCCGCCGGTCAGGCGCTCGCGGATTGTTCAGCGCCGCTTCCACCAGGACCGCCGGGGCGGGTCGGCTGCCGGCGCCGCCCCGCAGAGGGCCTGTGCCGTCTCCTTGCTGATCAGTTGAGAGATCTCCCTCGTGGCGCAGTTGACCAGGATGCCGTGGCAGTCCGGGCCGTCGGCCGCCATCCGCAGCACGACCTCGCCGGAGATCCCGGCGTCGAAGCGTGGTCCGAAGACGCGCAGGAAGACCTCCGGGTCTGCGAAGGTCATGATCCGGTTGAGTCCGTCGCCGTGGGACGTGCTCGCGACCGTGAGCCTGCCGTCGGAGACGATGTCAGCGCGACCTTCGCGCCGCATCATCATGCTGGTCATCACCCCGACCGTCGAAGTCCGGAACAGCGTGATGAACCGCTCGAACGTAGCCGCGTCGGGAGAAACGGCGTGTGCGACCAGGGCGTCGGACAGCGGGGTCTCGGTCATGCGGCGAAACGATAATGGAGACCGGTCCCGGCCGTGGGCCGTGCGGTCATACTCTGCCGGGTGAGCACTCTTCACGCGGCGGGCGACGACGAGGATCCGGAGCTGTCCCTGACCCGCCAGGACGCCGCCGACGAGGACGGTTTCGCCAGGTCGGCGGTGCCGGTCGTGGGCAGGTCGGCGGTGCTCGACCTCGGGTTCGACGACGGCTTCTGGCAGGAGCACCGCACGCGGTGGTGGGCCGTCGCCGAGGTGGTGCCGGGCGTGCCGGTGCGGGAATGGCTGGCCGAGCCGAGCGACTCCTGCCCGTACCAGGTGGCGACGTTCGAGGCGGTGCTGCACCCGGGTGTGCTGCGCCGCCCGCGCCCGGACGTGTACGGGAGCACCGCCTACTGGTGAGCGGTCAGAAGCGGTTGCGTACGCGCATCGTGCTGGGCCGCCCGTCAGGGTCGCAGATCAGCTCGTAGACGAGCCGGGCGGGCAGCCGCCGCAGGCCGCGCACCTTCGGCGGGTCGTAGCGGCGCAGCCGGGTACGCGGGCGAGGACCGACCTGCCCGGATGCGTGCCAGTCGTCCAGTTCCCGGGCCGCGGCGGCGAACAGGTCGAACGCGGCCGCGGGATCGGCCAGCCGCGGATCCGGCCCGCCGAGGTGCTCGCCCATCAGCTCCAGCCGCAGGTCGCGGGCGTACGACGGCTCGGCCGACTCGTCCACGACGGCGCACGTCAGCTCGGAATCGTACGTCCACGAGCGCAGGTTGAAGTTGTCCGACCCGACGGTCGCCCAGGTGTCGTCGACGATGCACGACTTCGCGTGCACGTAGATCGGCGTCCCGGCGGCGTTCTCCAGGCCGTACACGGCGACCCGGTCCCCGCCCGCCTTGCCCAGCACCTTCATGGCCTGCTTGCGCCCCCACGACTCGGCCCGCGAGACGGCGGGTGAGGCCGCGTCCGGCGCGAGCGGCACCACGCAGATCAGCCGCAGTTCGGGGTTGTTCCGCAGCGCCTGCGCGAACGGCTGGATGACCCGGGCCGACCACAGGTACTGGTCCTCGACGTAGATGAGCTGCTCGGCACGGGCCAGCGCCTTGAGGTAGCCGCGGGCGATGCTGCGCTCGCCGCGCGGCGCGAACGGGTAGCGGCCGAGCCGCCGCCGCGGGTAGGTGCGCAGCGTCTGCACGCTGTGCGTGCCGCAGCGCGGCGGGTCGGGTAGGGCTTCGGGCAGCGGCGGGACCTCGGTGCGCAGCCGGGACAGCTTGTCGCGGGCCCAGTCCAGCACGTTGAGGGACAGCGCGCTGGGGTCGTCCCAGCGTTCCCGGAAGACGTGCTCGACGTCGCCGACGGCCGGGCCGCGCAGTTCGAGCTGGATGTCGTGCCAGGGCGGGTTCGGGCCGTAGACCTCGGCCATCGGCGGGGCGAGGGGGTCGCCGTGGTGGTCGGCGTCGTCGTTGCGGCCCCGGCACAGGTCGATGCCGCCGACGTAGGCGACGTCGCGCTCGGGACGGCCGGGGTGGCGTACGACGAAGAGTTTCTGGTGGTGCGAGCCGCCGAAGCGGACCCGCATGTCGAGCAGCACGTGCGCGCCCGCGGCCTGCAGTTCCTCGGCGAGCTGGCGGTTCTGCGGCGAGCTGAAGTGCAGCCAGTCCGGGTGCGAGCGCCACAGCAGCCCGTACACCTGCACGCCGCGCCGGGCGGCGTCGCCGAGCACCTTGGTGACCTGGGTACGCGGCCCGTCGAGCTTCTCGTCGGGGTCGCCGCGCCAGTCGGTGAACATCACGACGTCACCGGCCTGCGTGTCGTTCAGCACGCTGACCAGCTCGCTGAAGTAGGTCGCCCCGTGGACCAGCGGCCGGGCCAGGTTTCCCGGGCTCCAGGCCAGTCCGTCGGCGTGGCGGCGGTCGATGCCGGTGGCCGGGTTGCCGCGCTCGTCGGCGGCCAGGAACCAGGAGTCGGGGGTCACGCCAGCGACCGTAGCCCCGATCCGCCCCGCTGCGGGAGTGGCGAATATCGCGAAGACCTGGCGATGATCGCCGTTTCGGGTCAGAAACGCGGTCTGGCAGCACTTTCTGACCCGAAACGGCGATCTTCGCCGTCGCGGCCACCGTCAGACCGCGCGAGCCACCGCGATGGTGCCGTCGAGGCGGGGGCCGGCCTCGTAGAACATGTACTGCACGCCGCCGTCGGTGCCGAAGCTCGCCGCGGCGCTGCGGCCCCGGTCGGGCCAGGCGTCCATGGCGTAGTGGAAGACGCCGAGGTGCACCTCGCGGTCGAAGCTGTTGCCGACCTCGGTGAGGTACATGTCGCCGCCGTTGCCGTGGTAGACGACGTACGTGGTGTTGTTGCGCTTGAGGATGTGCGGCGCGGCGATGTCGGTCTGCCCGTCGGGGCCGGGTGTGACCAGCGGCGTCGGGTCGAAGGAGAAGGTCTTGCCGTCGGCCGACCAGCCCCAGAAGATCTTGCGGGTGCCGTTGGTGACGCCCATGAACACCATGACGTACTTGTTGCCCAGGCCGGGCACCGCGTGCTCGAACACGCGGGCGTACGAGGTCTCGGTGCAGTTGGGGATGACGCCGGTGTGCAGCACCCGCCCGAAGTAGGTGTAGTTGACGCCGTCGGTGGACCAGGCCATCCGGGTGGTGTTGTTCTCGCCGTGGAAGTACAGGTAGAACTTGCTGTTCGCGGCGTTCCAGATGACGTGCGGGGACGACACGTGGCTCACCGAGTAGTGCGGCGACCAGACGTTGGACACGATCGGGTTGTTCGGGTACTCGGTGAACTGGCCGCTGAGCGAGTCGCCGTAGGCGAGGCAGATGCCGCCGGGGGCGTCGTGCGGGGCGTAGTACAGGTAGTACCTGCCCAGGGGTGAGCTGATCTTGTCGTACACCCCGCGGATGCACGGGAAGATCAGCTCGTTGGTGGGGTTGTAGCGCAGGTTGGCCTTGTTGAACGGGGTCCCGATGTACTGGTACGTCGGGAAGCCCGCGGGGGCGGCGTGGGCCGGGCTGCCCAGGGCCGAGGCGGTGAGCCCGCCGGCTGCGGCGGCCGCGCCCGCGACCAGCAGCTGCCGCCGGTTGAGGAGCGGTTTCATCGGTGGTGCCTCCCATCGATGGAGATAACCGAAAGTAACGGTGAGTCTCGGGTTCGCGCCGGGCGGCCGTCAAGGGGCTAATACGAATTAGTTCAGGAACTTCTGCTCGAGCGATTTTCGTTGTGGGCCTTGACGAAGCGCCTCGAAGGCCCCAGGATCTCATCTCATCGAAACACCTAATGCGCATTAGCCCGAAGATTGGACACGCACCGTGACCGGAGCCCGCAGGCGGGTGACCCAGCAGGACATCGCCCGCATGACCGGCGTCAGCCAGGCGACCGTCTCGCTCGTCCTCAACGGACGGTCCGACGCCGACGTCAAGCTCTCGGCCGAGACCCGCGAGAAGGTGCTGCGGGCCATCGCCGAGACCGGCTACGTCGCCGACCCGATCGCCCGGCGGCTGGCCGCCCGGCACAACCGGATCATCGGCGTGTTCACCTACGAGCCGGTGTTCCCCAGCGCGAACAGCGACTTCTACCACCCGTTCCTGGTCGGCATCGAGCAGCAGGCCGAGGTCCTCGGCTGCGACCTGCTCCTGATGACCAGCGCGCCGGTGGTCGACGGGCGACGGCGCATCTTCCACGGCGACAACCGGCTGCGCCTGGCCGACGGCAGCGTCCTGCTCGGCCGCACCATCGACCGCACCGACCTGGCCCGGCTGCTGGCCGAGGAGATCCCGTTCGTGTCGATCGGCCGACGCGACGACGCCGGCGGCCCGGTGCCCTACGTCGGCGCCGACTATGCGGCCGCGACGTCCGAGATCGTGCGCCGTGCCGTGGCACTGGGGCACGACCGGCTGGCCTACCTGGGCCTGGGTGCGGGTCCGGAGTCGTGGGCCGACCGTGGTCGCGGATTCCGGGAGGCGGTGGCCCGAGCGGCGGCCTACGGCGCGCACTACGCGCCGCCAGGCGACCCTGTGGAACCGGCCGACGACGCCGCGATCGTCGTGCGGGACACCGCAGCGGTCCTGGACGCGGCGCTGGCCGCGGGGGTCACCGCGGTGGTGGCGGAGGAGCACGCCGACGGGGTCGCGCTGTACGAGCTGGCCCGCGAACGCGGGGTTTCGCTGTCGGTGGCGACGCTCGGGGAACCCACCCGGGCCGCGCTGCCGACGGCAGTGGAGTTCACCAGCCTGCGCATACCGCGCCAGGCGATGGGCGCGCAGGCCGTCGAGGTCCTGACCGCCCTGATCGAGGGCGCGCCCGGCGAGCGGCAGCGCCTGCTGCCGTGCGAGGTCGTGTCCGGCGAGACGCTCAGCGAAAGAGGTAATTGACGATGCGGGCCGAGATTCTGGTGGTCGGGGGCGGCCTCGGCGGGGTGGCCGCGGCGCTGGGTGCGCTGCGGGCGGGCCGGCGGGTGGTGCTCACCGAGGAGTACGACTGGCTCGGCGGTCAACTGACCAGCCAGGCCGTGCCGCCGGACGAGCACAGCTGGGTCGAGCAGTTCGGTGTCACGGCGAGCTACCGCGCGCTGCGCGAGGGCGTCCGCGACTACTACCGGGCCCACTACCCGCTGATCCCGGCCGCGCGGGCGTGGCGGGAGCTCAACCCGGGCGGCGGCCACGTCAGCCGCCTGTGCCACGAGCCACGGGTCGCGGTCGCGGTGATCGAGTCCATGCTGGCCCCGTACCGGTCGTCGGGCCGCCTCACCGTGCTGCAGCCGTACCGGCCGGTGGCGGCCGACACCGACGGCGACCGGGTCACGGCGGTGACGCTCGAGCACGTGCGCACCGGCGACCGGCTGACGGTCGAGGCGGCGTACACCCTGGACGCGACCGAGACCGGGGAGCTGCTGCCGCTGACCGGGACCGAGTACGTCACCGGGTTCGAGTCGCAGCACGAGACCGGCGAGCCCAGCGCCCCGGACACCGCGCAGCCGATGAACATGCAGGCGGTGTCGGTGTGCTTCGCGATCGACCACGTCGACGGCGACCACACCATCGACAAGCCCGCGCAGTACGACTTCTGGCGCGCCTACCAGCCGGACTTCTGGGGCGACCGGTTGCTGTCGTTCCGCTCGCCGAACCCGCGCACCCTGGCGATCAGCGAGCGCAGCTTCACCCCGAACCCCGACGACGACCCGCTGTCGGTCGTCGCCGACCAGCGGGTCAACCCGGGTGACGGCAACCTGTGGACCTTCCGGCGCATCGCGGCCCGCAAGCTGTTCACCCCGGGGACTTACGAGAGCGACATCTGCCTGGTCAACTGGCCGATGATCGACTACTTCGAGAGCCCGGTCATCGACGTGCCCGACGCGGCCACGCACTACGCGAACGCCAAGCAGCTGTCGCTGTCGGTCTTGTACTGGCTGCAGACCGAGGCGGGCTTCCCCGGCCTGCGGCTGCGCGGCGACGTCACCGGCGGCGCGGACGGCCTGGCCATGGCCCCCTACATCCGGGAGTCGCGGCGCATCCGGGCCGAGTACACGGTCGTCGAGCAGGACCTGTCGCTGGCCGTACGCGGCGACAAGGGCGCGGTCGAGTACCCCGACGCGGTCGGGGTCGGCATGTACCGCATCGACCTGCACCCCTCCACCGGCGGCGACAACTACATCGACGTCGGCTCGTGTCCCTTCGAGATCCCGCTCGGCGCGCTGATCCCGCGCCGGATGGAGAACCTGCTGCCCGCGGGCAAGAACATCGGCACCACGCACATCACCAACGGCTCGTACCGGCTGCACCCGGTCGAGTGGAACGTGGGCGAGGTGGCGGGGGCGCTCGCGGCGTACTGCCTGGACAACGGCCAGTCGCCGCGCGGCGTGCGCAACACCCCGGAGCACCTGTCCGGGTTCCAGGCACAGCTCATCCGGGACGGCGTGCAACTGCGCTGGCCCGACGTCTCCGGCTACTGACCGGCCACTTTGAGTTGGAGTTATCGATGAAGATACGCGCACTTCTGTCCGCCGCGACCGCCGGCGCGCTCGCCCTCGGCCTGGCCGCGTGCGGCGGCGCCGAGGAGCCGAGCACCGGCCCCGTGTCGCTGCGCATGACGGTGTGGTCCTCGAACGAGGCGCACCTGAAGCTGTTCAACGAGATCGCCGACGCCTACAGGGCGAAGAACCCGCGGGTCACCGAGGTCAAGTTCGACCCGATCCCGTTCGAGAGCTACACCACCACCCTGACCACGCAGATCGCCGGCGGCAACGGCCCGGACCTGGCCTGGCTGCTGGAGAACTCCGCGCCGGACTTCGTCGGCTCGGGCGCGCTGCTGCCGCTGGACGACACCCTGGCCAATGCCGACGGCTACAACGCCGCCGACCTCAGCCCGTCCGCGACCAAGCTGTGGCAGGCCGGCGGCAAGCTGTTCGCGTACCCCTTCTCGACCTCGCCCTTCGGCGTGTTCGTCAACACCGACCAGCTCAAGGCCGCCGGGCAGCAGACCCCGGCCGAGCTGATCGCCGCCAACCAGTGGACCTGGGAGAAGGCGGCCGCGGTCGCCGCGGCGTCGGCGGCCAAGAGCGGCAAGGCGGGCCTGGTCGTACGCGACTTCGACTACAAGGGCTGGGACAACCTGTCCACGGTCTGGACCGGCTGGGGCGCGCAGGCGTGGAGCGCCGACGGCAAGACCTGCGGGTTCGACCAGCAGCCGATGGTCGACGCGATGACCTTCCTGCACAAGGCGATCTTCACGGACAAGGCGCTGCCCGGCCCCGGCACCACGGCCGACTTCTTCGCCGGTGAGGCCGCCATGACGGTCACCCAGATCTCCCGGGCGTCGCTGCTCAAGGAGGCCAAGTTCGGCTGGGACCTGGTCCCGCTGCCGACCGGCCCGAAGGGCGCGTACGCCGTAATCGGCCAGGCCGGGCTCGGCGCGCTGAAGAAGGGCAAGAACGCCGACGTCGCCGCCGACTTCCTCGCCTTCTTCACCAACCCGGAGAACTCCGCCAAGCTCGCCGCGTACTTCCCGCCGCCGCGCACGTCGCTGCTCACCGCCGACACCCTCGCCAAGACCAACCCGCTGCTCAAGCCGGAGCAGCTGCAGAAGGTCGTCATCGACGGCATCTCCACTGGCGTCGTCAAGCCCAGCCACACCGGCCAGGCCGAGATCGCCCAGGCGGTCCGGGCCGCGCTCGACCCGCTGTGGAAGCCCGACGCAGACGTCAAGGCGGTCCTCGGCGGCGTCTGCTCGGCCATCAACCCCCTGCTGGCCAAGTGAGCACTCGCTTCTGGACAGGTAGTCGGCGCGACACCCTCGCCGGCTACCTGTTCATCGCCCCCCAGCTCATCGGCTCGGTGCTGTTCGTGTTCGTGCCGCTGGGCCTGGTGTTCTGGTACAGCCTGCACGAGTGGAACGTCCTGGCCGACACGTTCACCTTCGTCGGCGGCGAGAACTACCAGGCCCTGGCCGACGACCCGAAGCTCGCCGACGCGCTGGTGGCCACCGGGTTCTTCTCCGCCGGGCTGGTCGTGCTCAACCTGAGCCTGGCCCTGCTGCTGGCGGTGCTGCTCAACCAGCGGCTGCGCGGCACGGTGTTCTTCCGGACCGTGTTCTTCTCGCCGGTCGTGGTGAGCCTGGTCGCCTGGACCATCGTGTGGGGCTTCCTGCTGCAGGACAACGGCGGCATCAACGGCCTGCTGGAGACCGTCGGCGTGGACGGGCCCAACTGGCTGCGCGGCGAGGGCACCGCCATGATCGCCGTGATCGTGGTGCAGGTGGTCAAGAACGTCGGCCTGAACATGGTGCTGTTCCTGGCCGCGCTGCAGGGCGTGCCCGCGAACCTGTACGAGGCCGCCACGGTCGACGGCGCGACCCGCCGCCGGCAGTTCCTCAGCATCACCGTGCCGATGATCAGCCCGACCATCCTGCTCACGTCGATCATCACGGTGGTCGGCTCGCTGCAGGTGTTCGCGCAGATCGCCGTGCTCACCCAGGGCGGCCCGGGGACCTCCACCACGGTGCTCGTCTACTACCTCTACCAGCAGGCGTTCCAGTTCCACCACTTCGGATACGGGGCCACCCTGTCCGTGCTGCTGTTCGCGATCGTGCTGCTGCTGACCCTGGTCCAGTGGCGTATGCGCCGGAAGTGGGTGTTCCATGAGTCGTAGGGCCAAGACCGCCGTGTACGGCGTGCTCTGCCTGCTGGCGCTGCCGTTCCTGTTCCCGACCTGGTGGATGGTGACGTCGTCGCTCAAACCGGTCAACGACGTCTTCGCGTTCCCGCCGACCCTGTGGCCGAGCGACGTCACCTTCGACGCGTACGCCGGGGCGTTCGAGCTGCAGCCGTTCGCGCGGCAGTACTTCAACAGCATGTACATCGCGGCGCTGGTCACCGTGGGCACGCTCGCGGTGTCGTCGCTGGCCGGGTACGCGTTCGCGCGGATCAGGTTCAAGGGCGCGAACTTCTGGTTCGTGGTGATCCTGGTCGGCCTGCTGATCCCGAGCGAGGTCACCATCGTGCCGCTGTTCAAGATGTTCGACGCGTGGGGCATGGTCGACACGCACTGGCCGCTGATCCTGGTGCCGATCCTCGGCGCGCCCAGCGTGCTGGCCACCTTCATCATGCGGCAGTTCTTCCTCGCCCTGCCCGGCGAGCTGGAGGAGGCCGCGAAGGTCGACGGCCTCGGCCGCTTCGCGATCTTCCGGCTGATCGCGCTGCCGCTGGCCCGCCCGGCCCTGGGCGCGGTCGCCATCTTCACCTTCCTGCACAGCTGGAACCTGTACCTGGAACCGATCGTGTTCCTGTCCAGCTCCGAGATGTTCACCCTGCCGCAGGCGCTGACCCAGTTCGTCGACGCGTACGGCGGCCCGATGTGGGACATCCAGCTGTCCGCGGCGTCGCTGACCGCGCTGCCGGTGCTGGTGGTGTTCGTCATCGCGCAGCGCCAGTTCATCGAGGGCCTGGCCCACACCGGCCTCAAGGGATAACCGATGCCGATCACCGAGCCGAACCCGGGGGAGTACCGCAGCACGCTGCGGGCGCCGGACGACTTCGACGCGTTCTGGGCCCGCACGCTGGCCGAGGCGGGCACGTACCCGCTGGACGCGCGCTTCACGCCCGCGTGGCGGCGCACGGTCGAGGTCCACGACGTGACCTTCGCCGGGTTCGGCGGGCACCCGGTCAAGGCCTGGCTGGCCCTACCGGCCGGGACCACCGAGCCGCTGCCCTGCGTGGTCGAGTTCCCCGGCTACGGCGGCGGCCGCGGGCTGGCCCACGAGTGCCTGCTCTACGCCGCCGCCGGCTACGCCCACCTGCGCATGGACGTCCGCGGCCAGGGCAGCGGCTGGAGCCACGGCGACACTGCCGACCCGGTGGGGACCGGGCCGCAGCATCCCGGGTTCATGACCCGCGGCGTGCTCGACCCCGACACCCACTACTACCGCCGGGTCATCACCGACGCGGTCCGCGCGGTCGCGGCCGCCCGCGCGTTCCCGCTGGTGGACGCGGCACGGGTCGCGGTCACGGGGGAGAGCCAGGGCGGGGGCCTGGCCCTCGCCGCCGGGGCGCTGGTGCCGGACCTGGCGGCCGTCGCGCCGGACGTGCCGTTCCTGTGCGACCCCCGGCGCGGCGCGGAACTGGCCACCGCCGGGCCGTACCGGGAGGTCACCGCGTATCTCGCCGTGCACCGCGACCACGAGACCCAGGTGTTCCGCACCCTGTCCTACAGCGACGGCGTGCTGTTCGCCGAACGCGCGACGGCCCCGGCGCTGTTCTCCGTCGCGCACATGGACGCCAGTTGCCCGCCCTCGACCGTCTACGCCGCCTACCACCGCTACGCGGGGCCCAAGCAGATCGAGGTCTACCCGTTCAACGGCCACGAGGGCGGCGAAGCCGTCCAGGACGCCAGCCGCCTGGCGTTTTTCGACGAGGCATTCGCGTACTGACCGCCGCCGCACCCCGGGGACGGCTGCAGTTTCGGAGAAACCGCAGTAATCGCCGAGCTGATACGTGCAGTTTCCCGGAATGTGCGTACCCGGTCGGCGGTCAGGGGCGTCGGGCGACGCGTTTGGCGTCGGCGATGGCGCGGTTGCGGCGGAGGTCCACCTCGTACAGGACGACGCGCAGCGACTCTTTCAGCGTCTCCTGGTTGTCGCGCAGCGCGCCGCGGACCGCGGCGCGCACGACCAGGTACAGGACGAGCATCTGGACGGCGAACAGCAGGATTCCGAACAGGATCGGTGCGGTCATGGCGTGCAGGCTAACCGGCTCGCGCCAGCGGCGGTGCCCGGTCAGCCCGTCTGCGGATCGACCCAGGTGTCGTAGCAGACGCGCCAGCCGCCGCTCTCGTCCGCCAGGTTGTAGTGCCACAGCGCGGTCTTGCCGTCGGCGTAACGCAGCTCGGCCCGCACGTGGTAGAGCGTCGGACCCTCCGACTGGTCCACGATCGCGACCTCGGTGATGCGATAGCTCTCGATGTCCGGCTCGTCGTTATAGCTTGTCCACTCCGCCAGCGGGTACTTCTTGCGCTCGCTGTCGCAGACCAGAGCGTACGCGGCCGGGTAGTCGCCGTCGCGCAGCGCGTCCAGGTAGGCGGTGGCCGCCTGCTCCATGCCGGCCTTCGTCTGCGGGTCGGCCCACATCCGGTAGCCGACGTAGGCGGGGGTGCCGCAGCACAGCAGCAGCGCGACACCGATCAGCGCGGGGATGAAGAACCGGTTCCGTTCCTCGGTGTTCGCCATGCCGTCCTTCCCATAGCCGGTGCTCTATCGGAGGGTACGGCCGCCGCGCCAGCGGTCACCAGCTCCGCGGGCGGTCCCAGCCGGGCGGCGGCTCGTCGGCGACGTCGGGGCCCCAGCCCGGTTCGGGGCGGAAGTCGCACCACGTTCCGTCGAACGGGAACACCCCGGCCTCGACCAGGCCGACGACCTCCTGCCCGGCCCGGCGCACCCGGGCCTCGTCCTCGACCCAGTAGTGCTCGGGCTGGGTCAGGCGCTGGGCGAACACGTCCTCGTCCTTCCAGCGCCAGCTGCGGTCGGCTTCGATCCACAGGTCGAGGTCCCAGTCGGCGGTGTCCAGGCCCGCGAGCCGGTCGTCGCGCCAGGCGACGCCGGGGCGCTCCAGGTTCGCGTACCAGTTGCGGAAGCGGCCGTCGTCGCCGAAGAACCAGCGGATCGAGTAGTCCGCGCCCGCCGGGTGCCACGACAGCACGCCGTGCCGGGCGACGAACGCCATCGGCCGTTTCGGCCCGGTGACCCACTCGGCGAGCGGCACCTGCGACATGGTCAGGTCGTCGAGGCGGTTGAGGTGCCAGCCGTATGTGCCGCGGGCGCACCACAGCAGCAGGCCGCGCTCGTCGTGGCGCACCGCCCGCATCGGGTACAGCCCGCCGATCTGCCGGTTCTGGAAGTGGCGGACGCAGACCGGCTCACCCGGCTGGAAGGTCACCATCCCGGCAACCTATCCGACCCGAGCGGCTGCTGGCCGCAACCGCCGCGGGTCGGCTTGATAGGCAAGCAATCACTTGCCTATAGTGCTGACGTGGGTGATGTCTTCAAGGCGCTGGCCGACCCGACCCGTCGGCACATCCTCGACGAGCTGGCCGAGCGCGACGACCAGACGCTGTTCGAGATCTGCGTCCGGCTGACCACCAAGTATCAGGTCACCTCCTCGCGCCAGGCCGTCTCCCAGCACCTGGAGCTGCTGGAGGCCGCCGGCCTGGTGCGCACGCGCCGCGAGGGGCGCTACAAGTTCCACACCATCGACACCCGCCCGCTCGCGCAGATCGCCGAGCGGTGGATCAGGACGAAATCACAGGAGAACCCATGAGGATCAACGTCATGAGCATCATGGTCGACGACCAGGACAAAGCGCTCGCCTTCTACACCGACGTGCTCGGCTTCGTGAAGAAGACCGAGTTCCCGGCCGGGGAGTACCGCTGGCTCACCGTCGTCTCGCCCGAGGACCCCGACGGCGTCGAGCTGTCCCTGGAGCCCGACCAGCACCCGGCCGCCAAGCCGTTCAAGGAGGCCCTGGTCGACGACGGCATCCCGTACACCTCGTTCGCCGTGCCCGACGTGAACGCCGAGTACGAGCGGCTGACCAAGCTCGGCGTCGTGTTCACCCAGCCGCCGCTGGAGATGGGCGTGGTCACCACGGCCGTCTTCGACGACACCTGCGGCAACCTGATCCAGATCGCGCACATGCACTGACCGGTGTCGGATAGGCGGCGATCCGGGGACGGAGACGGTTAGCCGACTGAGGGTACGGCGCACGGGCCCTACGCTCCCGGCATGCGCCGTACCCCTCGCCTTCTGCTGGCCGTCCTCTGTGTGCTGGCCGCCGGCACCGCCTGCGGCTCCGACAAGGGCGACCCGGTTGCCGCGCCCACCTTCGACACCGTCGTCAGCCCGAGCGCCGTCGCCGAGTCGCCGTCGGCCGCCCCGTCTCCGGCGCGCAGCTCGGCCCGCCCGTCGCCGGCCGCGCCGACCTGGCCGTCGCCGGCCGACTGCGTGTCCTACAACCCGAACAACCTGACCGTGCAGTACGCCGCCGGCATCCACCAGGTCATGGACGGCTCGAAGATCGTCGCGCGGGTGCACGGCGGACCCGGCGAGATCATGGGCGAGCAGGCCCTCGCCCTGGCACAGCGCTTCAAGCGGCACTGCTTCATCGGGCGCGGCAACGGCCGGGAGGACGCCAACGCGTACGTGTTCGACTACTGGCGCGACTCGTCCGGCAAGCGCACCACGATCCCCGGCGAGGACGACGCGTGCTCGTCGTACGACCGGGGCAACCTGCAGGTCAACGACATGGGCGGCGGGCAGGGCTGGCGGGTCAAGGACGACGACAACGTGCTGCACCTGTTCGACGACGAGTCCGACGCCCGCGACGGCCGGCTCGTGCTGGCCAAGTACGGCAGGATCTGCCGCATCGGCAGCCCGCCCGACGACGACCAGGACTACGTCACGTACGGGAAGTGAGGAACTGCCGCACGGCGGCGGTGAACTCGACCGGCCGATCCTGGTGCACCATGTGCCCGGCGTCGATGACGGTCAGCTCGCCGTGTGGCAGCGCCTGCGCCAGCTCGGCGATGGTCTCCTGGCGTACGTAACTGGCCGGGCCGCCGGAGACCAGCAGTGTCGGCACGGTGATGGCCCGCGCCTCGTCGCGCCAGCGCGGGTCGGGCTCGTCGATCTGCGAACGCAGTGCCAGCACCGCGTCCCAGTCGAAGGAAAGCTCGCCTTCGGGCCGCTGCGGCGGCACAGGAGTACGCGGATACATCAGGCCCGCGTCCTCCACGACCAGCGCCTCGACCCGCTCCGGGAACCGGGCCGCGAACAGGTAGGCCACCACGCCGCCGAGGGAGTGCCCGACCACGGCGACCCGCTTGAGCCCGAGCACGTCCAGTAATCCCGCGACGTCCGCCACGAGCAGGTCGATTGCATATGTGGACGTGCGTTCGCCGCGCCCGTGGCCGCGCTGGTCCACGGCGTACACCCGCCACCGGTCGGCCAGCTGCTCCGCGACGGTGTCCCAGTCGCCCGGCCCGCCGCCCCCGATTCCGTGCAGCAGCACTACCGGCGGGGCGTCCGCCTCGCCCCACGCCCGGTACGCCAGCCGCACCCCACCGACGTCCACCTGCTCGTAGTCGCTCATCAGCCGAACCTATCCCGCCCGGCACGGTCGCCGGCCAGGCCGGTCCCGCAAAGTCGGTTGCGTACGGGCGGACAGGCCGTAGCCTCACGCTCGTGATCACAGAGGGCGTGGCCGGAGCGAACATGCTGACGGCCCGATGGGCGGCGACGGTCAGCGACGGGGAGCCGACGGTGCTGTCCGGCGCGGGGGTGTGGCCGTTGCTGGCCTACCTGTCGTCGGCCGCCGAGGGCGCTGAGCGGGCGGAGCTGGAGCAGGCGCTCGGGATGCCCGCGGCCCCGGCCGTGGAGGCCGCGACCGAACTGCTGGGCGTGCTGCGCTCGGCGACCGGCACGCACGCGGTGCTCGGACTGTGGGTGCACCGTTTGCTGCGCCTGCACGACGAGTGGCTCCGGACGGTCCCGGCGGACACGGTCGAGGTGCTGGTGGGCACGGATGCCTTCGACGCGTGGGTGCGCAAGCACACCGACGGGCTGCTGGACGGCATGTCCACGCCGCCGGACCCGGAGACGCTGCTGGTGCTGGCGATGGTGCTGACGGTGCGGACGCGGTGGCGGGAACCGTTCCTGGACGGCACGCTCGGCATCGCGGACGGCCCGTGGGCGGGGCGGCAGTTCGCCTGGCTGCACCGCTGGACCGCGGACCGGGACCGGCTGGCCGTGTACGACACCGAGCGTGGCCAGGTGACCGTGCTGTCCGTGGACGGCGTCTCGGACATCACCGTCGACCTGGTGATCGGCGAAGCCGACGTGCCCACCGGCGCGGTGCTCGCGGCCGGCATCACTGCGCCGGACGCGGGCGGTCCGCGCCGCCTCGGCTCCCAGCTCACCGATGCCGATGCGCCGGGCCTGCGGCTGGAGTCGAACTCCGCCCGCAGCGTGCCCATGCTGTCCGCCTCGGTGCCTCGCTTCACGGTCTCGCGCGGACATGACCTGCTGGCCGACGGCGAGCTGTTCGGGCTGCTCGCGGTGGCCCGCCCGGACCGGCAGCGCCTGCCGCGGATGAGCGATACGCCGCTCGCGGTGGGCGCGGCCCGGCAGGAGCTGACCGCCTCGTTCACGGCCGAGGGCTTCGAGGCCGCGGTGTCGACGCGGTTCGATGTCGCGGCGGCCGGCGGGCTGCCCGATGAGTGGCGTGACGACGTCGGGGTCGAGTTCGACCGGCCGTTCGGCTTCGTGGTGCGGCACCGGCCGTCGGGATTGGTGCTGCTCGCGGGCTGGGTGACCGAGCCGGACCCGCCGCTGCCGGTGCGCGAGTTCTCCCGTGGCGAGGACGACGACTTCTAGCGGCGACTCGCCACCGCGGTGGTGGATGAGCCTGCGCGAGGGCGGCACGCCGGTGGAGGCCGCTTCGGCTGCTCGTGGCCGACCGGGATCAGCGGGCCGGGCGCAGCCCTTCCCGGACGACCTCCAGCACGCGCTCCGGTGCGGCGTCGCCGCCGTAGCGCTGCATGGCCTGGCAGCCGACCATCAGGGTCTTGACGTCGGCGACGGTGACGTCGGCGCGGACCGCGCCCACGGCCTGTGCCCGTACCAGCAGGTCGCGCATCGCGTCCTTGAACGCCTGCTCGTGCTCGGGCATCACGGCCTCGATGTCGAAGCCCTCGCCGGCCAGCGCGTCGACCAGGCCTTTGTCGGTCGCGCCGGCGGAGGTCATCAGGTCGAAGAAGCCGAAGAACGCCTCGCCCGGGTCCGCCGTCGCGGCCAGTTCGCGAGCCTGGCCGACCAGGTGCTCCACCCGGTCCACCACGATCGCCTGGTACAGCGCCTCCTTGGTGGGGAAGTGCCGGTAGACGGTGCCCGCGCCGACCCCGGCCCGGCGGGCGATCTCGTCGATGGGCACGGCGAGGCCCTCGGCCGCGAACACCTCGTAGGCGGTCTGCAGCACCTTGGCGCGGTTGCGCCGGGCGTCGGCGCGCAGCGGCCGCGTGTTGCCGGTCATCGTGCTTCCCAGCGGGGGAGACGTGGGTCACTGGCAAAACGGGGCGCACGTTCCGTATAGTAAGTGGGGCGCACGTTCCGATTATATGCACTCCGAGGAGACGCCATGAACGCCACAGCCACGGCGGGCCGCTGGACCGCCACGGACGTGCCCGACCAGGCAGGCCGCGTCGCCGTGATCACCGGTGCGAACACCGGCATCGGGTACGAGGCCGCCAAGGTGCTCGCCGCCCGCGGCGCGACCGTGGTCCTCGCCTGCCGCAACCCCGAGCGGGCCGACGACGCGCTCGCCAGGATCGCGGCGGCGGTCCCCGGAGCCCGCGCCGAGTTCCTGCGGCTGGACCTGTCCTCGCTCGCCTCGATCCGCGAGGCCGCCGCCGAGCTGCGCGCCCGCCACCCCGAGATCGACCTGCTGGTCAACAACGCGGGCGTGATGTGGACGCCGCGCAGCACCACCGCCGACGGGTTCGAGCTGCAGTTCGGCACCAACCACCTGGGCCACTTCGCCTTCACCGGGCTGGTGCTCGACCGGCTGCTGCCCGTCGTCGGCTCCCGGGTCGTCACGATCAGCAGCATGGGCCACCGCACCGGCCGGCTCGACTTCGACGACCTGCAGTCCGAGCGCTCCTACGGCCGCCACCGCGCGTACGGCGCGTCGAAGCTGGCCAACCTGATGTTCACCTACGAACTGCAGCGCCGCCTGGAGGTCGCCGGTGCGAACACCGCTGCCGTCGCCGCGCATCCGGGCGGCGCGGGCACCGAACTCGTCCGCAACTCGCCGCCGCTGATCCGGTTCCTGTACCCGCTGTTCGAACCGCTGATCACCCAGAGCGCCGAGCGCGGCGCGCTGCCGACCCTGCGCGCGGCGACCGACCCGTTCGCGCGCGGCGGGGAATACTACGGACCGGACGGTATCGGCGAGGTCAAAGGCTTCCCGAAGCGCGTCGGCTCCAGCTCCCGCTCGCACGACAAGCTCGCCCAGCGCCGTCTGTGGCAGGAGTCGCTCCAGCTCACCGGCGTCACGTTCCCTGTCTGACCGACCACCGACCACTAAGGACACCGACATGCCCGCCATCCTCGCCGCACTGGGCGCGACCCCCAGCGGAGCCCGCGCCGAGCGGGTGCGCCGGTCGCCGCATTTCCGCGACGGCTCCTTCCAGAACAGCACGCCCACCCGCACCATGGTCGGCGGCGAGAGCCGCCCCAGCGTGCGCGAGTTCCTCACCGGCGGCGAGCGCCGCCGGCCCAGCGCCCCGGTGCCCCTGGTCACCGGCGAGGCCGCGACGTCCGCCGACGGGCTGCACCTGACCTGGTACGGCCACGCCACCGTGCTCGTCGAGATCGAGGGCGCGCGGGTGCTGCTCGACCCGGTGTGGAGCGACCGGTGCTCGCCGACTCCCGGGATCGGCCCGAAGCGGCTGCACCCGATGCCGGTGGCGCTGGCTGACCTGCCGCGCATCGACGCGATCGTCATCTCGCACGACCACTACGACCACCTCGACATGCCCACCGTGCAGGCGCTGACCCGCAGCCAGCAGGCCCCGTTCCTGGTGCCGCTCGGGGTGGGCGCGCACCTGGAGCGCTGGGGCGTGCCCGACCACCGGATCATCGAGCTGGACTGGGAGGAGAGCACCGACGTCGCGGGGCTGACCCTGACCGCGACCGAGGCCCGCCACTTCTCCGGCCGCACCCTGCGCCGCAACGGCACCCTCTGGAGTTCCTGGGTCATCGCGGGTGAGCAGCGCCGCGTCTTCTACACCGGCGACTCCGGCTACTTCGACGGCTACGCCGCGATCGGCGAGCGCCACGGCCCGTTCGACGCCACGCTGATGCAGATCGGCGCGTACGACAAGGGCTGGCCCGAGATCCACATGTTCCCCGAGGAGGCGGTCGCCGCCCACCTCGACCTGCGCGGCGACCTGCTGATCCCGGTCCACTGGGCGACCTTCAACCTGGCCCTGCACCCGTGGGCCGAGCCCGTCGACCGGCTCTGGGCCGAGGCCAAGGCCCGCGACGTCAACCTCGCCGTCCCCCGCCCCGGCGAGCGCGTCGACGCCACCGCCCCACCCGCCCTCGACCCCTGGTGGCAGGCCCTCGCCTGAAATCAAAGGAAGGGCACCTTCTTATCGCTCCGCGTATAAGAAGGTGCCCTTCTTGACTGCCCGCACCGGCTGAGCAGGACGTTCGGCGCGTATGGCGGGACGGACGCCCGCTACCGCCGCGGTACCGCGCCGGTTTACGTTCACAGCGCGGAACTGCGGGGGAGGCGGCGCTGACAGCGACAGAGGCGAGCATGCCGCGCGCGCGTCGGCGAGGGTTGTGGCCGCTGCTGGTGGCACAGACGCTGTCCGCGCTCGGCGACTCGTTCTCGTACGTCGCGATCCCGCTGCTCGTCCTGCACGCCACCGGCTCGGTCGCGCAGATGGGCGTGGTCACCGCGCTCGGCGGAGCGGCGACGCTGGTCACCGGCGTTTTCGCCGGCGTCGTCGTGGACCGGTTCGACCGCAGACGCCTGCTCGTCGGGTGCGACCTGGCCAGACTGCTGCTGTACGGCAGCATCCCGCTGATCTGGCTCGCCGGGCCGCGGCCCTGGCTGCTCTACCTGATGCTGCCCCTGGCCAGTGCCTTCGGCATGGTGTTCCGGGTCGCGCATGTGACCGTCGTGCCCAGCCTGGTGTCCGCCGACGAGATCACCCACGCCAACAGCCGGCTGTTCGCGGCGTCGTCCACGGCATACCTGGTCGGCCCGGCCCTGGCCGGCCTGCTCTCCGGCCGGTTCGGCCCGACCACGGCGATCGCGGTCGACGCGGCCACTTTCGCGGTGTCCGCGGCGGTGCTGGTCCTGCTTCGCCTGCGGCCCGTCGGCGCGCCCGCGGACCCGGCCGAGGGCGAGCGGCCGCTGGACGTGCTGCTGGCCGGGGTGCGGTTCATCGCGCGCCATCCGATCCTGCGTCCGATGACGGTGCTGCTGACCGTCCTGAGCAGCCTCACCTTCGGCCTTACCGACGTGGTGATCTACCGGCTGAAGCACGACCTCGGCCAGAGCGACGGCACCGTCGGCTACGTGCTCGCGGTCGGCATCGTGGGCACCCTGCTGGGGTCGGTCGCGGTGACCCGGCTGCGGCGGCGGTACGGCTTCGCGCCGACGTGGACCGGGGCGTGGGCGCTGTGCGGCGTCGCCATGGTCGGGATCGGGCTGGCCGGGCGGGTGCCGGTGGTGGCCGCCGCCGCGACCGCCGTGCTCGGTTGCAGCGCCGTGGCCGGCATCGCGTCGATGTCGCTGCGGCAGGAGGTGACCCCGGCGCCGCTGCTCGGCCGGGTCACTTCGGCGTTCTGGACCCTGCACTCGGCCCTGACCCCGCTGGGCGCGGCGGCGCTGACGGCGGCGGCCGCGGGCTACGGCTCGTCGGCGACCGTGATCGCGGCGGGCGCGCTGTGTACTGCGACCGCGGCGACCGCGCTGTGCACCCCGCTGTTCCGGGCGCGGTCGGACCGTGCACTTGGTACACCGGGTGCCCCGGTCGAGCAGGGCGACGCCCGCCGACTGCCGGATGGTGTGTGAAAGGTGCGCGGACAATTCGGGGACTGAGCTGACCTGCGCTATTAAGCTCCCGCTTAACGGTCTTGTGCCGACTGTCGTATGTAAATACGTTGAGATGGACATCGGTACGCAACAATTACTGGAACGGGGCAGCAAATGATGCGATCTCGATTCGCGCGAAGTATGCGCAACGCGATAGTGGCGGCGCTGACCGCCTTCGCCGCGGTCCTCGCCGTCGGGGCCACGCCGGCCAACGCGTCGATCAACGTGGTATGCGATGGATACTGCACGATCGTCTCCACGACTTACGTCAATGGCGGGGTCGCGCGATCGAGGGCCGAGGGCTACTTCTACGCCGTGGACGGCGACATCAAGGGCGAGGTGAGCATCTGGGACACGAGTGCCGACGGATACCGCGCGCGCGTCTGGGTGAACATCTTCCTGGAGTGCTGGTGCGTTCACGAGGAATACATGGTTAGCAATCGGGCCTTCGACAACACGAATGGCGCAGGGACCAAAATAGACCGCAGCTGGACGTTCAGCGCAGGTCTGCCAGCTGGATACCTTTACACCGTCGAGGTCAAGGTCGGGCGCTACGACGCGAACACCGGTGCCTACGGAGTGAACGAGAGCCAGACCCAGCGCTTCTACATCGATATGTGATCAGTCCGGCTGAGGATTCGTGGAGGTCGCGCTGCCGAGCGCGGCCTCCACACTCCTTCGCAACATGCGGTCACGGCGTGGAGGTGGACATGCCACGGCGGATCGAGCCGACGCCATCCAATGTCGACATCGGTGCCGAGGCCTTCACCGCCGAGGGAGGTGAATGGCTGCGTCGGCGCGATCATCGCCAAACGGGCGGTGGACAACCGCGTCCGGGTGCCCGGCTGGTCTGCCGGGCGGGCCGGCAACGGCCGAGACCTGAGCCGGGCGGTCACCACACCAAGATCATTCGACTTGCCGGGCAACCGGGTGAAAGCGCGCCCAAGATACGCACAGGTGCCCGGCAAGTCGGATGACCTTGACGGCCGCGCCGGCCGAGGGCTCGCCGGATCGGTCACGCGCACCGTGACGGCACGGCGGCGCAGGCCAACAGGCCTGTGGCGTTAAGAAGGGCACCTTCCTCTACGTATGGCGATGGGAAGGTGCCCTTCCTTTGCTAGCGGAGGTAGATGTTGGGGGTGGGTGGGGTGGGCATGGCGTCGCCGATGAAGAAGCTGGGGTGGGGCGGCTGGTTGTAGGCGGTGTTCTGCCAGGCGATGGCTACGCGGTACATGGGGTCGTGCATCAGGGTGTGGATGCGGCGGTCGGTGGTGTTGGTGGTGGCGTAGATGCGCAGGGCGGTGTTGTCGCTGGTGCGCCAGATGACCTCCTCGCGCCAGTCGCCGAACAGGTCGCCGGACAGGGCCGGGGTCGCCTTGGTGCCGTTGTTGGAGGCGACGCCGCTCGCGGTGAGCAGGCGGGTGTCGCCGCCGGTGCCGTACTTGTCGATGCGGGTCTGGTCGAGCAGTTCCCGGACCGGGTCGCCGTCCCACCAGACCAGGAAGTTGATCGAGCTGGGCTCGCGGCCGAGGGACGCGCCGTTGGCGGCGTTGCGCAGCGTGGTGTCGGACGCCGACCAGGCTTCCGCGCCGGGGCTGCCGGCCCAGATGTCACCGGCCACGCCGCGGCCGTTGTCGGCGCCGGAGGCCGTGGACCACAGGACCTGGCCGGTACGCGCGTCGGCGAGCCAGGAGCCTGGCTGGCTGGTGGACTCGCTGACCTTGAAGACTTCCAGCCCGGCGCGGCCGGGGACCAGGTCGCCGACGTGCAGGGCGTCGCCGTGGCCGCGGCCGGTGTTCCACAGCGGGGCGCCGTTGTCGTTGATGGTCATCGCGCCGAAGATGATCTCGTCGCGGCCGTCGGCGTCGACGTCGCCGATGGACAGTTGGTGGTTGCCCTGCCCGGCGTACGCGCTGCCGGCGCTGTTGGAGTCGAACGTCCAGCGCCGGGTCAGCGAGCCGTTGCGGAAGTCCCAGGCCACGATGACGGTACGGGTGTAGTACCCGCGCGACATGATCAGGCTGGGTCGCGCCCCGTCGAGGTACGCCGTGCCGGCCAGGAAGCGGTCGACGCGGTTGCCGTAGCTGTCGCCCCAGGACGAGACGGTGCCGCGGGCGGGTTCGTAGCTGACCGTGGACAGGGCCGCGCCGTTCAGGCCGTTGAACATGGTGAGGTATTCCGGACCGGTCAGGATGTAGCCGCTGGAGTTGCGGTAGTCGGCGCTGGCGTTGCCGATGACCGTGCCGACGCCGTCGCGGGTCGCGTCGGCGGTCTTCATGGCGACCTCGGCGCGGCCGTCGCCGTCGTAGTCGTACACCTGGAACTGGGTGTAGTGCGCCCCGGCCCGGATGTTGCGGCCCAGGTCGATGCGCCACATGCGGCTGCCGTTGAGCCGGTACGCGTCGACGTAGACGTTGCCGGTGACGCCGGACTGGGAGTTGTCCTTGGCGTTGTCGGGGTCCCACTTGAGCACGATCTCGTACTGGCCGTCGCCGTCGAGGTCGCCGACGGAGGCGTCGTTGGCGGAGTAGCCGCTCGCGGGCGCGGAGATCGGCACGTCGAGGTAGTTGCCGCCGGTGAAGCGGAGTGACGTCGCCGAGGCGGCCTGCTCGGTGCCGTTCACGACGGCGCGCACCGTGTACGACGCGTCGGCGGCCGCCCCGCTGTCCAGGTAGTTGGTGGAGTTCGTGATCGGCGAGGAGTTCACCTTCGTGCCGCCGCGGTACACGTTGAAGCCCGTGCTGTAGGACTCGGTGCCCAGCAGCCGCCAGGAGACCAGGTTGGCGCTGCCCGAGCGGACGCTGACCAGGCCCCGGTTCAGGTCCTCCATCTGCTTGGCCCCCGACGGCGGCGGGCCGGACGGCGAAGGGCTCGGCGAGGCGGGCGCGGACGGTGACGCCGAAGGCGACGCGGGCGGTGACGCCGACGGCGCGGCCGAGGTCGGCGCGGGTGCGCCGGTGCAGGTGGTGCCGTTGAGCGCGAAGCTCGCCGGGGCCGGGTTGGACGTGTTGTTCCAGGAGGCGTTGAAGCCGAACGCGGTGCTCGCGTTGGTGGCGATGGGGCCGTTGTAGCCGGCGTCGGTTACCGACACGTTCGCGCCGGACTGGGTGAAGCTGCCGTTCCAGAGCTGCGTGACGGCCTGCCCGGCGGTGAAGGACCAGGTCAGGGTCCAGCCGTTGACGGGGTCGCCGAGGTTGGTGATGGTGACGTTGGCGCCGAAGCCGCCGCCCCACTGGTTGGTGACGGCGTAGTCGACGCGGCAGCCCGCGGCCGCCTGGGCGCTGACCGCGGTCACGACGCCGGCGGTCAGGACGGTGACGGTGGCGGCGGTGAGCACCGCGAGCCGCCGTCGGGTACGAGTGGGCATGATGCCTCTCCCGAGGATGGGTGGACCGGGGCGACGCCCGGCACGGAGATCGGGGATGGTCCAGGCGGGTTCCGTCGCGGGCGCGGTGTGTCGCGGTCCCGGTGCGGTACGGGATCGGCCTGGCGCGGATGCATGCCCGGTGCATCCGTTTCGCCCATAACGCGGTAGCGTGCCCTGCTCCCGGCAAGGATGTTAGACCTGTCGATGTCCGGCCACAAGCAACCCTCCACCCGCCGCCCAGCCCGAAGGAAGGGCACCTTCCCATCGCCATGCGTTGTGGAAGGTGCCCTTCCCATCACCGCGAGGCCGTGGCCTGCGGTGATGGCCGCGCGATCCGGTCGCGGCCCGGAAAGCGACGTGCACCGGGCGCGTCACCTGCGGTAACCTCGCCATCTTGATCACACGGGGAGGTACCACGGTGAAGCTTGCCGAAGCGCTGGCGCTGCGTGCCGACGCCGTACGCCGGGTGGAGCAGCTGCGCGCCCGGATCGTCGGCAGCGCCCGCTACCAGGAGGGCGAGGAGCCGGCCGAGGACGCGGCGGCGCTGCTGGCCGAGTCCAGTGAGGTGCTGACCGAGCTGGAGACGCTGATCAGCCGGATCAACCGCACCAACGCCACCGTCAGCACGGCGGGCGGGCTCACCCTGACCGAGGCGCTGGCCCGCCGCGACGTGCTGCGGATGCGGCACTCGGTGATCACCGCCGCGGCCGACGCCGCCGCGGGCCGTGACCAGCGCGGCATGGCCGTACGCCAGCTGCGCTCCGAACTGAAGATGCTCACCGCGCTGTCGGTGGCCGAGCTGCGCGCCCAGGCCGACCGGCTCGCCCGTGACATCCGCGAGGTGGACGTGGACATCCAGCGCGCCAACTGGGAGGCCGACCTCGTCGACTGACTCCTGGGGAGGTGAAGCAGGTAGCCGTCGCGGAGGCGTGCACTACCGAGGGCCGGCGGTTCCGGTCCACTTTCTCCGGCGCGCGAAGGGCAGCGCGGGGGTTCAACTCCCCGGTCACCACTTATGCCCCCATGGCGTACATGTGATGGCGCACAGGGAACAGCACACCACCGCGTGCAGATCCACGACGGCGAGGGCGGGCTCGGGGCACGCACCTCACCCAGGTCAAGAAGGGCACCTTCTACAACGCGGAGCGTTGTGAAGGTGCCCTTCCTTGCGCTCAGGGCAGGAGGAGGCGGGACAGGCGGCGGGTGGCGAGCCAGGAGCCGAGGGCGGCCATGGCGAGCAGGTAGCCGACGGCGACGAGCATGCCGGGGCGCAGGTCGCCGGTGGTGAGGCCGCGCAGGAGTTCGATGCTCTGGTAGAGCGGCAGGGCAGCGACGACGGGCTGCAGGGGCGCCGGGTAGACCGACAGCGGGTAGAACGTGGTCGCGAACAGGAACATCGGGAGCATGACCAGCTGCAGGTACTGCTGGTGGTGGAACTCGCGGATGACGGTGATCGCGGCCATGCCCGCCGCCGAGAAGGCGTACGCGACCAGCACGCACGCGGGCAGGGCCAGCAGCGCCCACCACGAGTGGACCATGCCGAACCCGGTGATCACGAGCAGGAAGCAGGCCGCGGACAGGGTGCTGCGCAGCACCGACGCGGCGATCTCGCCGTGCGCGATGTCGCGTACGGTCAGCGGGGTGGTGACGATGGCGTCGTAGAACTTCTCGAACCGCAGCCGCCACCAGACCGAGCCGGTGGTCTCGCTGATGGCGCTGTTCATGGCCGAGGTGGCCAGCAGCGCCGGGGCGACGTACGCGGCGTAGGCGATCGCGCCGCCGTCGCCGTCGATGAGCTGTCCGATGCCGACGCCGATCGACATCAGGTAAAGGAACGGCTCGAAGACGCCGTTGACGGCGAGGTTCCACGGCCGCCCTTTGCGCAGCACCCACAGGTGCCGCAGGACGATCAGGTGCGCTGCGGGCATCAGGGGTCCCTTCACGGGTGCAGGTTGCGGTGGTAGGTGCGCCGGGCCACCAGGTAGCCGGCGAGCGCCAGGGCGGCCAGGTACGCGGTGTGGGTGAGGCTCCCGGCCCAGGTCGCGGTGCCGAGGGTGAGCGTGCGGCACAGTTCGACGCCGTGCCACAGCGGGGTGAGCGCGACCAGGTGCTGCACGGCCTCGGGCAGCTGGGTGGTGGCGAAGAAGGTGCCCGAGAACAGGTACAGCGGCATGACCACCCACTTGAACAGGGTCTGCACGGGCCGTACGTCGGGCAGGGTGACCGCCCAGGCGGCGACCGGCATCGCGAACGCGAACCCGGTGAGCACCGCGGCGGGCAGCGCCAGCACGGCCAGCGGCGACGCGGCGACCCCGAACATGAACATCACCGCACAGAACGCGGCCGCGCCGATGGCGATCTTCACGGCCATGAACAGCGCGTGCCCGTGCAGCACGTCGACCGGCTCCAGCGGCGTGGACACGGCGACCGGGTACGCCCGGCCGGGCATGCGCTGGTAGCTGACCGGGAACGCGGACTCGATCATGCCGTTCTGCATGGACGCGGCGGCCAGCATGCCGGGGGCGAAGAACGCCAGGTAGCTGACACCGCCCAGGGCGTCGACGTGCGAGCCGACCACGGCGCCCAGCCCGGCGCCGATGGCGACCAGGAACAGCAGCGGGTTGGCCACGCTGATGACGATGGTGCCCTTCCAGTTGCGCCGGTAGTGCAGCCAGCAGTAGCGGTAGAAGCGCAGGGCCATGCCCGGCGACTTGGTGGCGGTCGTCATCAGTCGACCAGCGTCCGGCCGGTGAGGGCGAGGAACACGTCCTCCAGGCTCGCCCGGCGCACCAGCGCGGTCACCGGGGTCAGGCCGAGGGCGTGCGCGGCGGACAGCGCGGCGTCACCCTCGGCGGTGTACCACAGCAGCCGGTCGGGCAGCTCCTCGATCCGGTCGCCGGTCACCGACTGGCGCAGCTTGTCGAGGGCGGCGGCCTGCTCGCCGATGCCGAAGCGCAGTTCGAGGACCTCACGGGTGGCGTGTTTCGCGATCAGTTCGGCGGGGGAGCCCTGGGCGACGATCTTCCCGCCGTCCATCACCACGAGCCGGTCGCACAACTGCTCGGCCTCGTCCATGTAGTGGGTGGTCAGCACCAGGGTCACCCCCTGCTGCTTGAGCCGGAACAGCCGGTCCCACAGCACGTGCCGGGCCTGCGGGTCGAGCCCGGTGGTGGGCTCGTCGAGCAGCAGCAGCTCAGGCTCGTTGATCAGCGAGCGGGCGATGGTGAGGCGGCGGCGCATGCCACCCGACAGCGCTTCGACGCGCTCGCCGGCCTTGTCGGACAGCTGCGCGAAGTCCAGCAGCTGGGTTGCCCGCTCGTCGATGAGGCGGGTGGGCAGTCCGAAGTAGCGGCCGTAGATGAGCAGGTTCTCGCGCACGCTGAGTTCGCTGTCGAGCGCGTCGTCCTGCGGCACGACGCCGAGCCGGGCGCGGATGCGGCGGCCGTCGGTGGCCGGGTCCAGGCCGAGCACGCGCAGCGTGCCCGCGGTGGGCGGGGAGACGCAGGCGATCATCCGCATGGTGGAGGACTTGCCGGCGCCGTTGGGGCCGAGGAAGCCGAAGGCCTCTCCCCGCTGGAGCGCGAAGTCGATGCCGTCGACGGCGGTGAAGGGGGCGGAACGTTTGTCCCGCGGCGGGTAGGTCTTGACGAGCCCCGTGGCTTCTGCGATCACGTCTGACACAGGCAGCAGCGTAGAAAATGTGATGCGAAATGTGCAAGAAATTTACATGCTCAAGCAAAATTCATACTTCACGGTATGAGCACCGCCGCGCCCTCGACCCGGTCGCCCGCCAGATCCGCGAGCGCCGCATCGGCCCGGTCCAGCGGGTACGGCGTCACGCTCACCGCCAGCGGGTGTGCCGCCGCCAGGGCCAGGAACTCGCGCCCGTCGTCGCGGGTGTTCGCGGCGACGCTGCGCAGCTGCCGCTCCTCGAACAGGTGCCGCTCGTAGTTCAGCACCGGGATGTCGGTGAGATGGATGCCCGCGATCGCCAGCGTCCCGCCCCGGTCCAGGGCGGACAGTGCCGGTGGCACCAGGTCGCCGACCGGCGCGAACAGGATCGCCGCATCCAGCGGCACGGGCGGCGGCTCGTCCGCGCCGCCCGCCCATACCGCGCCCAGGCTCAGGCCCAGCTCGCGCGCGGCGGGCGAGCGGGTCATCACGTACACCGTCGCGCCCTGGGCGATCGCGACCTGCGCGGTCAGGTGCGCCGACGAACCGAAGCCGTAGATGCCCAGCGTGCCGCCGGGCGGCAGCTCCGCCCGGCGCAGCGCCCGGTGACCGATGATGCCCGCGCACAGCAGCGGCGCGAGATGCGCGTCGTCGTAACCCTCCGGCAGCCGGTAGGCGTAGTCGGCGGGCACGGTGGCGTACTCGGCGTAGCCGCCGTCGGCGTCCCAGCCGGTGTAGCGGGAGGCCGGGCACAGGTTCTCCTGGCCGCGGCGGCAGTACACGCAGGTCTGGTCGGTGTGGCGCAGCCAGGCGATGCCCGCGCGCTCGCCGGCCGCCCAGCCGGTGACGGCGTCGCCGAGCGCGACGACTTCGCCGACGACCTGGTGGCCGGGGACCACCGGGCTGCGGTGCGGCGGCAGGTCGCCCTCCGCGACGTGCAGGTCGGTGCGGCACACCGCGCAGGCGCGTACGCGTACCAGCAGCTCGCCCGCGCCCGGCTCGGGCACCGGCCGGCGCACCGCCCGCAGCGGGCGCGTCGCGATCGGCCCCGGCGCGGCGACCTCCCACGCGGCCATGGTCTCCACACCCTCCATCATCGCCGGACCAGGCCATGTCGGGGCCCTGATCTACGATCGGTGCCATGAGCACAGCGGCGGGCGACGAGATCCCGAAGATCAGCGCACCGGCGAACCGGGCCCTCGACCTGGCGGGTCACACCACACTGTCCGCGATCTCCGAGCTGACCAAGAAAGACCTGCTCGACCTGCACGGGGTCGGCCCGAAGGCCATCCGCATCCTGCGCGAGGCGCTCGCCGAGCGCGGGCTCGGCTTCGCCGACGAGCGCGAATGATCATCTGCCGGTAGTCTCCCGTCACGACGACGGGGGAGGACCACCATGCGAGACGACGGCCTGGCGTACGGCGCGCGGCTGGCCCGCCACTACGCCGCCTCGGCCGCGCTCGCGCTGCTCAGCGACGCCGAACTCGCCGACCGGCTGGCCGCGGCGGAAGTGGTCGGCGTGGGCATCGGCGGTGTCACGGCCCGGCTCGACGTGGGCGGGACGGCCGTGTTCGTCAAACGCATCCCGCTGACCGACCTGGAGCGCCGCCCCGAGCACGTGCGCTCCACCGCGAACCTGCACGGGCTGCCCACGCACTGCCAGTACGGCATCGTCTCGCCCGGCTTCGGGGCCTGGCGCGAGCTGGCCGCGAACACCCTCGCCACCAACTGGGTGCTGGCCGGCCGGAACCCGGGTTTCCCGCTGATGTACCACTGGCGGGTGCTGCCCGGCGCCCCGGCCGTCCCCGCCGAGCACGCCGACCTCGACGTGACGGTCGCGTTCCTGGGCGGCGACCAGGCGGTCCGCGAGCGGCTGGAGGCGCTGGCGGCGGCCTCGGCGAGCCTGGTCCTGTTCCTCGAGCACCTCCCGCACCAGCTCGGCGACTGGCTGGCCGGGCCCCTGGCGGCCGGTGGCGAGGAGCTGATCGCGGCCTGCCGGATGATGGAGCAGGGCATGGTCGACGGCGTGGACTTCCTGCGGGCGCAGGGTCTGCACCACTTCGACGCCCACCTGCGCAACCTGCTCACCGACGGCCGGCGCGTCTACTTCGCCGACTTCGGGCTGGCGGTGTCGTCCCGGTTCGCGCTGTCCCCACAGGAATCGGCGTTCCTGGCCCACCACGCTGACCACGACGCCGGGTACGTCCGGATGACCCTGGTGAACTGGCTGGTCCACCGGGTGGTGGGCGTGCCCGTGCCCGGTGACGGCGGACCCGCCGAGCGCAACGCCTACATCCGCGAGTGCGCCGCCGGGAAGCGGCCGGACGGTGTGGTGCCGGAGCTCGCCGACATGATCGTCCGGCATGCGCCGGTGGCCTCGATCATGAACGACTTCTACTGGCAGCTGTTCGGCGGCGTGCTCGACACGCCGTACCCGGCCGCCGAGGTGGCGCTCGCACTGACCCGATGACTCCGGTCGTGCAAGCACTTGCACGCAACGGTGCTACAAACGGTGATGTTGCGAGTCGGTTTTGGAATTGTTTCCGTCGACATCTTGCCGTGCCCGGGACACGGGCATAGGGTTTTGCCAATCCCCGCCCGGGGATGCGGTCCCGCTCACCGCCGTTCGCTGCCGGACATCCGATGTCCGGTGACGGAGGGTGCCACGCTCCCGCGCCACGCCACCCTCCGGCTGTGCAGGAAGGGAGTGCGTCATGGCAGTATCCCGGCGGAGGTTCGTCACCTCCGTGGCGTCCGGATCGGCGCTGGCCGCGACAGGCGGCGCCATCGCCGGAGGGCTCACGGCGGCGGCCCCGGCCGCGGCGGCCAGCCCGCCCGGCGACGTCGTCGGCAAGATATCGGTCGGCTACCAGGGGTGGTTCGCCTGCACCGGCGACGGGGCCCCGATCAACGGCTGGTGGCACTGGAGCAACAACTGGGGCCAGCCGCCGTCGCCGAGCAACAACGCGATCGTGTCCTGGCCGGACATGCGCGACTACCCCGCCCAATACCAGACCGCGTACGCGAACCTCGGCAGCGGCCAGCCCGCGAAGCTGTTCTCGTCCTACGACCAGTCCACGGTGAACCTGCACTTCCAGTGGATGCAGCAGCACGGCTGCGACACCGCGGCGCTGCAGCGGTTCAACCCGTTCGGCGGCGAGGGCCCGACCCGCGACGCGATGGCCGCCAAGGTCCGCACCGCCGCCGAGGCGTACGGGCGCAAGTTCTACATCATGTACGACGTCACCAACTGGACGAACATGCAGTCGGAGCTGAAGACCGACTGGACCACCAAGATGTCGGCGTACACCTCGTCCCCGGCGTACGCCCGCCAGAACGGCAAGCCGGTCGTGTGCATCTGGGGCTTCGGCTTCAACGACCCGGGCCGCCCGTTCGCGCCCGCGGCCTGCCTGGAGGTCCTGAACTGGTTCAAGGCCCAGGGCTGCTACGTCATCGGCGGCGTCCCCACCTACTGGCGGCAGGGGATCAACGACTCCCGCGCGGGCTTCTTCGACGTGTACACGGCGTTCAACATGATCTCGCCGTGGATGGTCGGCCGCACCGGCGACGTCAACGGCCTGGACTGGTTCTACACCAACGTCAACGTCCCCGACCAGGCCGAGTGCAACAACCGGGGCATCGACTACCAGCCGTGCGTGATGCCCGGCGACCTGTCCTCGCACCACCGCTACCACGGTGACTTCTACTGGCGGCACCTCTACAACATGATCCGCGTCGGCGCGCAGGGCCTGTACGTGTCCATGTTCGACGAGTACAACGAGGGCAACCAGATCGCCAAGACCGCCGAGAACGCCTCGCAGGTGCCGACCAACTCCGGCATCGTCACCCTCGACGAGGACGGCACCGTCTGCTCGTCGGACTACTACCTGCGCATCACCGCCGACGGCGGCCGCATGCTCAAGGGCCAGCTCGCGCTCACCGCGGTCCGGCCGACGCAGCCGGTCGTCGGCGGCCAGCCGCCCGTCGAGTCCGACCTCGCGCGCGGCAAGCCCACCTCGGCCAGCAGCACCAACGGCAGCTTCGTGCCCGCCAACGCGGTCGACGGCAACCAGGCCACGTACTGGGAGAGCGTCAACAACGCGTTCCCGCAGTGGCTGCAGGTCGACCTCGGCGCGGCCGCCACGGTCAGCCGGATCGTGCTGAAGCTGCCCGCGGGCTGGGAGACCCGCACCCAGACGCTGTCCGTGCAGGGCAGCACCAACGGCTCCACATTCGCCACGCTGGTCAACTCCGCCGGGGTGGTGTTCAACCCGGCCGTGGGCAACACCGTCACGCTGAACTTCACCGCGGCCACCGCCCGTTACGTGCGGCTCACCATCAGCGGGAACACGGGCTGGCCCGCGGCGCAGTGCGCCGGGTTCGAGGTGTACGGCACCGCGCAGCCGCCGCAGAACGACACCCAGGCCCCCAGCGCGCCGGGCAACCTGACCGTCACCGGGCAGACCAGCAGCAGCGTGTCGCTGTCCTGGCAGGCGTCCACCGACAACGTCGGCGTCACCGGCTACCAGGTGCGCCAGGCGGGCAACGTCGTCGCGGGCGCGACCGGGACGTCGTACACGGTGACCGGGCTGAGCCCGTCGACGACGTACAGTTTCACCGTCACCGCCCAGGACGCGGCCGGCAACACGTCGTCGCCGTCGAACACCGCGACCGCCACCACCAGCGCCGCCCCGGCGTCCAACCTGGCCCGCAACAAACCCACCCAGGCCAGCAGCTACACCCAGAACTACGGGCCGGGCAACACCGTCGACGGCAACGCCGACTCGTACTGGGAGAGCGCCAACAACGCGTTCCCGCAGTGGCTGCAGGTCGACCTCGGCGCGGCGACCACGGTCAGCCGCATCGTGCTCAAGCTGCCGCCGCCGTCGGCGTGGGCCAGCCGCACCCAGACGCTGTCCGTGCAGGGCAGCGCCAACGGCTCGACGTTCAGCACCATCGTGAACTCGGCCGGGTACACGTTCAACCCGTCCTCGGGCAACACGGTGACCATCACCTTCCCGGCGACCTCCACCCGGTACGTGCGGCTGAACTTCACCGCCAACACCGGCTGGCCCGCCGGGCAGCTCTCCGAGTTCGAGGTCTGGGCGAGCTGACCGCCGCCGTCCCCGGCGGGTCGAAGAACCGGCCCGCGGTCCGCGACGCCGACGCGGACCGCGGGCCAGCACACCGGCCGCCGTGCCGGACACGCCCTGCCCCGGGCGTGCCCGACACGGCGGCCGCCTGCCGCCGCGCGTAGAGCTGTCGGTCGGGGGACAGCGCCGGGACCGTCCGCATGGGACTCTGGTCGCGATGCGTACCCTCGCGCTGCTCAGAGTCGCGCTGCCCCTGCTCGCCGTGGCGGCGTCGGTCGTCGTGGCGGCCCCCGCGCAGGCCGGCATCGGCGCGGTGGCGGTGCGCAGCCGCACCGTCGAGTTCGGCCCGGATGCCGCGCCGCAGCAGGTCACGATGCCCTGCGGGCCGGAAGAGCAACTGGTCAGCGGTGGTTTCGCAGGCGGTGATCCGCTGCTGCGGGTGATCGCCAGCCACCCGTCGGACGGCCAGGGCACCCCGGTCGGCGACGGCTCGGCACCGCGGGCGTGGACCGTCGGCGTCGTCAACACCGGCCAGACCGTCCGCACGCTGGAGGTCTTCTCCGTCTGCCTGAGCGGCGGCGACAGCACCGCCGGGGTGTACACGGGTGTCCAGGCGGAACCGTCGGACCCGTCCGTCGAGGCGGTCTGCCCGCAGGGCACGGTGCGCACGGGCGGCGGCTACTGGTCGGTCTGGTACCCGAGGCTCGGCGCGGCCAGGGTGGACGGCAGCCACCCCGCCGGCGCGCGGGGCTGGGCCCTCGACCTCACCGTGCCCGCGAACCTGCCTGCCCGCTCCTCGGTCACCGCCCTCGTGGTCTGCCACAACGGCCCGGTGGTCGCCGTCGCCGCCGCAGCCGTCGTCGTCGACCTGGGGTCGGCGTCACCGTCGTGTGCCGTCGGCGCGGCCGCGAACATCTGCGTGGTGCCGCGTTCCGGGGACGCGACCGCGGAATGCCCCGGCGGCGCGGTCCTGACCGGGGGCGGCTACCGGATCGTGTCCGAGGGCCCGCTGAGCGGCCAGGCCGCCCTCATGGACGGACCAGTGTCGGCTGACGCCTGGAGAGTGCGCCTGAGCGGGACCACACCGCAGGACACCCCCGTGCGGATGAGCGTGGAACCGGTCTGCCTCGGCAACGTCGTCCAGCCGAGCGAGCCCGTCAGCGACCTGATCCCCGACACCGGGGCAAAGCGGAACAAGGCGCTCGCGCTCGGTGCCGGGCTGCTCGCGTTACTGCTGTTCCTCCTGCTGGTGGTGCTGCGCCGGGTGAGCCGGCGGTCCGCGCCGCCCCCGCCGCTGATCGAGGTCGTGGTCCGCACGGCCCGGTTCCGCTATCGCGACGACGCCTACCGGGAGGACGTGTGACCACCGTCCGGGAGATCGTCTTCGGAGAGTTCATCCCCGGTAAACCCGGCCAGGCGGCCGGGGAGCTGGAGGCGGCCGCGGAACGCCTGGCCGGGGTGGGGATGGTGACCGACCAGCCGCAGGCCCCCGCGGCCGCGCTGGCGCGCGCGGTGCTGACCAAGGTCGCGGAGCTGCTGGACGTCGAGGTGTCCGACGTGTTCGTCGGCGCGTGGCGGACGAGGTCGGCGCTGCTGGCCGCCGCCCGGGAGACCCGCGACCAACCCGGCCTGCGGCGCGAGGTGAGCATCCGCAGCTTCACCATGCCCTGGGAGTACGAGGCCGAGGTGGACGTCGTCGTCAGCGGCTCGGTCGTCACCACCCTGACCGCGGCGGTGACGCTGCAGCTCACCGTCACGGCGCTGGCGGCTGTCGTCGAGGCGGGCCGCCTCACCGCGCTCACCGCCGGGGACGCGACCGCCCGTGGCGAACTGCGGGTGCGCTGTTCCGCACCGGCGGCCGAGCACACCGTCGCCGAGCGTGAGCAGGCCGTCGACCTGCGGCGGGAGCTGCGGCTCGGGGGAGGCGGTGTGGCGCTGGTGGACGTGTCGCACGACGTTCCGGCGAAGCCTGGCACGCCTGTGTCGCCCGACCCGCCCGCCGTGGGCTGACGCGCCCGCCGCGGGCGGCACTGCCATGATTGTCGGGCTGCACGTCGATTCCCGACCCGGAGGCCCCTGCAATGCCGAAGAAGATCATCAAGGCGGACGGGGCGGCCCCGCCCGGCGGCCCGTACTCGCACGCCGTCGTGGCGGGCGACTTCGCGTTCCTGGCCGGGGCCTGCCCGGTGCTGCCGGACGGCACCTGGGTCAAGGGCGCGTTCGCCGAGCAGGCCCGGGCCGCGTTCGCCAACCTGGCCGAGGTGGCCCGCGCCGCCGGCGGCGACCTGAGCCGGGCGGTGCGCGTCGGGGTGTACCTTCGCGACTTCGCCGACTTCGCCGCCATGAACGAGATCTACGTCGAGTTCTTCGGCACCGATAACCTCCCCGCGCGGACCACGCTGCCGGTGGCGCTCAACGGGTTCGACATCGAACTCGACGCGGTGATCTACCTCGGCGACTGATCCCGGCCGCGGGTCACGGGCGGATGTTCTGGTTGAGGTGGAACAGGTTGTCCGGGTCGTAGGCGCGTTTGACCTCGACCAGCCGGTCGTAGTTGCCGCGGTAGTTGGCCCGGATCCGGTCCTGGTCGTCACCTGCCATGAAGTTGATGTAGCCGCCTTCCTCAGAGAAGGGCGCGGTGGCGGCGTGGTAGTCGCGGACCCAGGCGGTGTTGGCGTCGTTGGCGGCCGGGTCGGGCCACATCCCGGCGATGACCACGGCGAAGTTCGCGTCGCGGTACGCGAAGGCGGTCGCGTCGGGGGCGACCCGGTGGCAGGCGCCGTTGATCGGGTAGATGTGCACCGTCGAGTTCACGACGGGCACCTTCGGCCCGTGCGCCACGTGGGCGTCGATCGCCTCGTCGGTCAGCTCCTTGACGAAGCTGGCCTTCCAGTAGTGCTGCAGCCCCGGCGGCACCAGACCGTCGAACGCGCTGTTCAGGGCCGCGTACGGCATCGGGCCGACCATCTCGGCGACTGGCGGCGCGACCGCGCGGATCCGGTCGATGATGCGCTCACCATCGGCCGTGGACCCCGTCCAGCAGTTCACCATCGCGATGAACGGCTCGCCGTGCCGGTCGGCGGGGATGAACGGCAGCGGCGGAGCGATCTGGAACGCCGGGAAACCGCCGTACTGCTCGGGCGCGTCGGCGATGAAGTCGCGGAAGAACGCCAGCAGGTCGCGGGTGGCGGACAGCTCGAAGAACATCGGGCCGCCGTAGATCTCACCGACCGGGCTCAGCGCGAACTCGAACGAGGTCACCGCGCCGAAGTTGCCGCCGCCGCCGCGCAGCGCCCAGAACAGGTCCTCGTGCTCCTTCTCGCTGGCCAGCACCGCCCGCCCGTCGGCGGTGACGACCTCGGCGGACAGCAGGTTGTCGCAGGACAGGCCCAGGCCGCGGGCGAGGTAGCCGATGCCGCCGCCGAGGGTGAGCCCGCCGACACCGGTGGTGGAGATGATGCCGCCGGTCGAGGCCAGGCCGTGTGCGCCGGTGGCGGCGTTGAAGTCGCCCCAGGTCGCGCCGCCGCCCGCGTGGGCGGTGCGGGCGTGCGGGTCCACGGTGACGGCGCGCATGCCGGACAGGTCCGCCACGATGCCGTCGTCGACCGTGCCGAACCCGGGCACGCTGTGCCCGCCGCCGCGTACCGCCAGATCCAGGCCGTTGTCGCGGGCGAAGTCGACCACCGCCTGCACGTCGGCGGTGCTCGTGCAGCGCACCACCGCGCGGGGCCGCCGGTCGAACATGGCGTTGTGCACGGTGCGGGCCTCGTCGTAGCCCTCGTCGCCGGGCGTGATCACCTGCCCGGAGATCCGTGCTCGCAGCTGCTCCAGCGTCGATGCGGCCATCTCGGTGCCCCCCGTCGGAGTCGCGGTGGGCCGCATGGCGCTCAGCCTGGACAGGCGGCCGGTCGCGGCCCTCTGTCCACGCTAGCGGCCCGGCCTGCTTGATCACGCCGGAACGGGGCAGTCGGCGTTATCAGGGTTCGTCGCTCCGGGGTGGCGCATCCGGGCTCAGGCTCCACCGGGGCCGGGGGTCGCGGCCAGGGGCAGGACGTCGCGGCGTGGCCGTGGGAGGAATGCGCACAGCGGACCGTTTGCGCAGGTCGGCGGCGATCTCCGGTGGGCCGCTGGGCGTGGGGTCGGCCGGTGGTGACCGGCGCGGCGGGCGCACGGGCGGCCAGACGGGGCGGGGCCGGCATACCCACGGCTGCTCGATCTCCCGGGCCTCGCCGCCGTCATGGGTCTCGGCGAGCCAGTCGGCGAGGGTCGGCCCCTGCGGTGCGAGCGCGTGTTCGATGCAGCAGCCACCCGGGTCCCAGCCCCACATCGGCCCCGCCGGGTCGCGGAAGTCGAGCAGCCACCAGATCGCGCAGCCCACCTCGTACACCGGCACCAGGCCCCGCGGATGGCCGGGTGCCGAGCTGAAGTCGCCGTAGTGGTCGACGATGTCCCCGCCGTCGTCCGACCAGGCGTTCTCGCCCACGCCGAGGACGCCGTCGCGGGGTCCGAAGCCGCCGTTGGCGACCTCCAGGTAGATCCGGCGCAGCAGCGGCGGCAGCGGCAGGCCGATCATGTGCTCTGCCTCGGCGATCGCTCCCGGTGTGGCGAGTTCGACCGGGCCGCGCCAGGCGGTTGCGGCGGCCACGCGGGCACGGAGCAGGTCGAGCAGTTCGTCCTCGGTCACGCCGAGCATCATGGCGTATCGGCGGCGTGCCTGACCGGCTCGTCTGGTCTGGCGGCCGCCTCTGCGCCATCATGATCGGCGTGACCGAGGTGAACGCACGACCTGAGACCAGAGTGGGTGCGGTGTTCGTGCCGCAGTTGCCGCCCGAGCGGCTGCGGTCGGTGGCGCAGGCCGCCGACCAGGCCGGGCTCGACGAGCTGTGGCTGTGGGAGGACTGCTTCCTGGAGAGCGGCATCACGTCGGTGGCGGCGGCGCTGGCCTGGACCGACCGGCTCACCGTCGCGGTCGGGTTGCTGCCCGTGCCGCTGCGCAACGTCGCGATCACCGCGATGGAGCTGGCGACCCTGCACCGGCTGTTTCCCGGCCGGGCCCGGGTCGGGGTCGGCCACGGGGTGCAGGACTGGATGGGCCAGGTCGGCGCGCGGGCCGAGTCGCCGATGGCGCTGCTGCGCGAGCACCTGACCGCGCTGCGGGCGCTGCTGTCCGGTGAGCGGGTCACCGTGCAGGGCCGATACGTGCGGCTGGACGGCGTGGCGCTGGACTGGCCGCCGCCGCGGCGCCCCGAGCTGCTGTCCGGCGCGACCGGTGACCGTACGCTGCGGCTGTCCGGCGAGGTCGCCGACGGCACGATCCTGACCGGTGGCACCACGGTCGCGCAGGTGCGCCGGGCGCGCGGGCTGATCGACGAGGGCCGGGCGAAGGCCGGGCGCACGGACTACCACCGGGTCGTGGTCTACCTGCACGCGGCGACGGGCCGGGACGCGGCGGCGCGGATGGAGGCCGAGCGGGTCCGCTGGGGCTACGACACCATGGACGGCCACGGCGTGGCCGGGAGCGCGGAGCAGGTCGCCGAGGCGGTGCGGGCCTGGGCCGCGGCCGGGGCGGACACCGTGGTGCTGCAGCCCACCCCCGACGACCCCGACCCGGAGGGTTTCATGGCCTTCGCCGCGCAGGAGGTGGCCCCGCTGGCACGGATCTGACCGGGCTCGGGCGGGCGGTCGGGCAGGATTCTTGGTTTTCGTCGGCCACCCACTCGTGCGGAACCGGCCGCGCCGCCGTCCGATCCGGGAGACGCTGATGGCGTGAACGAGCACAGCGCGGCGGCCGGTCGGCCGCCCCGCCGCGCGGGTTGCGGGGCGGCCGGGTGAGCTGGTGGCGGGCGCTGTGGTCGCCGACGGCCGCGGTGCGCGGGCTGCGGGCCGCAGTGCTGGTGCCCGCGCTGTTCGCGTTCTCCCTGCTGGTGATCAAGTCGCCGCAGGTGGCGACGTTCACGGCGTTCGGCGGGTTCGCGAGCCTGGTGCTGGCGTCGTTCGGCGGCACCCGCCGGGACCGGGCCGTGGCGCACACCATGCTCACCGCCGTGGGCGCGGTGCTGATCGTGATCGGCACGCTGGTCAGCCATTCGGTGGTGGCCGCCGCCATCGCCACCGCCGTGGTCGCGTTCACCTCGTACTTCGCCGCCGTGATCGGGCCCAACGACGCCTCCGGCGCGGCCGCGGCGATGCTGCCGTACATGCTGGCGGCGTCGGCGGCCGCGCCGCCGGACGTCATCGGCGACCGGGTCGCCGGGTGGGTGCTCGCGACCGGGGTCGGCGGCCTGGCGGTGGTGCTGATGGCGCCTCGTTCGGCGGGCGCGGAGCTGCGCCAGGCCACCGCGACCCTGGCCGTCGGGCTGGCCGACCTGCTGGAGGCGGGGGCGCTGCGGGCCGCGCTGCCGGAGCTGCGGGCAGGCGTCGCCGACGCCACGCACCGGATGATGGCGCTGTTCGTGTCGGCCCCGTACCGGCCGAGCGGGCTGGTCATCGCCGACCAGGCCATGGCGGGCGCGGTCAACCAGCTGGAATGGTGCAAGGGCCTGGTCAGCGACGGCATCGACCGGGTCGGCGACCTGCGCGACGCGCCGCCGACGCAGCGGGCCCCGCTGGAGGCGTCGGCGCAGGTGCTGCGCCAGGCCGCCGCGGTGCTGCGCGGCGAGCAGGTCGATCCGGACCTCAAAGGGCTGGAGCAGACGTGCGCCGACAGCGTGGCCCGGCTGACCGGCCCGGGGCAGCCGGACGCGGACGCGATGGAGCTGGTCGTCGCGTTCTACGGGCAGACCACGGCCAACTGCGTACGCGCGTTCGCCACCGACGTGCTCATCGCCACCCGGGGAGCCGACCCGCTGACCGTCGGTGGCAGCGTGCGGCGTTGGTACGGCCTGGCCCGGCCGGACCGGCCGCCGCTGCGCCGGCTGGTCACCCTGGCCGGTGTCGCCGGGATCGTGCTGCGCAACGCGAGCCTGCGCTCGGTGTGGTTCGTCAACGCGCTGCGCGGCGCGCTGGCGCTGTCCGCGGCAGTGGTGATCGTGCAGCTCAGCGGGGTGCGCAGCGGGTTCTGGGTGCTGCTGGGGGCATTGTCGGTGCTGCGTACCAGCGCGGCGTCGACGGGCACGCAGGCGGTCAAGGCGATCGTCGGCACGGCGGCCGGGGTAGCGGCCGGCGCGGCGCTGCTGCCGCTGCTGGGCCCGTCACCGTGGGCGAGCTGGGGCGCGCTGGCTGTCGCCGTGTTCGTGGTGGCGTACGGGCCCGGCAAGCTCCCCGACGTCGCGAGCCAGGCGGCGTTCACCGTGGTGATCCTGGTGCTCTACAACATCCTCGCGCCGACCGGCTGGACGCTGGGCCTGGTGCGGCTGCAGGACGTCGCGATCGGCTGCCTGGTCAGCCTCGTCGCCGGGCTGCTCGTCTGGCCGCGCGGGGCCGGCGACCTGGTGCGCGACGACGTCGCGGAGATGTTCAGGGAGGGCGGGGCGCATCTGACCGAGGCGGTGGCGTGGGCGCTCGGCCGGCGTACGCAACCGCCCACCCTCGCGGTCCGGGCCGCCGCGACGGCGTTCCGGCTGGAGGACGCGCTGCGCGGCTACCTGGCCGAACCCGGGTCGAAGCGGATGGACCGGGCAGGCCTGTGGCGGTTGGTCATCTCCGGGGTGCGGCTGCGCCAGACCGCGAACGCGCTCGACGACCTGACCCCGCGCGACGCCTCCCCGGACCCGCGCTGCGACGCGCTGCTGCGCCACGCCGACGCGCTCGCCGGTTTCTACGCGAGCCTCGCCGACCAGGTCGGTGAGCCGACGGGGCCGATGCCGCCACCGCTGGTTCCGCCGAGCCCGCCCGACGACGAGGTGCTCGGGACGGGTGGCGGCGGCACGCCGCTGCACCGGCTGCGCCGCCGCTGGGTGGGCGAGCACCTGCGCCACCTGGAGCTGCACCTGGCCGACCTGGTCGCGCCCGCGCACGCCCTCGCCGACCAGCGCCGCCGCCCCTGGTGGCGCTGACCCTGGTGGCGCTGACCCGGGTCAGCCGAGGGCGGCGGGGGACTCGGCCTCGTCGAGCAGCAGGGCCGGCTTGCCGGTGCCGCCGGCGGGCACGGACCAGATCGACGGGGTGCCGTCGGGGCCGCGCAGGGTGTACGCCACCGTGCCGTCGTCGAGCCACGCCGGCTGGTCGTCGACGCTGCTCGTCTCGGCCAGGTTGGTCACCGCCAGGGTGGCCAGGTCCAGCACGGACAGCCGCCAGCCGCGCTGCGGGTCGCCGCCGACCGCCTGCTTGAACGCGATCCGCGTGCCGTCGGGCGACAGCGACGGGCACTCCACGTTCTCGGTTACCGTGCGCAGGGTCCGGGCCGCGAAGTCGCCGCGGACCAGGTAGCGCTTGCCGCCGGTGGCCATGGTGGCGTAGAAGGCGTTGTCGTCGGCGGTGAAGGTGACGCCCCAGAAATTGACGTCCACGTTGCGGTACGGCTTGCCGTCGCGGGTGACCGCGAACTCCTCCAGCGTCGTGACCAGCGCGCCGGTCCGGGTGTCCAGGATGCCGGTGCGGGTGGAGAAGCCGCCGGTGCTGTAGGAGTCGCCGCCGACGAAGGTCGTCCAGGCGACCATCCGGCCGCTGGCCGAGACCCGGGCGCGGTTGGGCAGCCCGGGCACCGCGAACGAGCGGGTCGCCCGCAGCTCGCGGTCGAGCACCACGAGCTGGTACGACCAGGCCGTCTCGGGCTGGATGCACACGCCGGTGCCCGCGGCGGCGTAGACGCGCACACATTCCATGCCGGACACCTGCCGGGGTCCGGACGGGTCATCTCGGGACACGGTGGTCGCGTGCCGGTCGCTGACGACCAGCAGCCGCGGGCCGGGGTCGAGGGTGACGGCGGCGGCGGGCACGGGCGATGCGGTGGTGGCCTTGTTCCTGGCCAGCTGGACGTAGCCGATCCCGACCGCGGCCAGTGCCACGGTGACCGATGCGGCGACGATGACCTTGGTGCGCGTGCTGAGCTCGCTCATCGGGCGGCCTCCTGCTCTTGCTGGGTGTGCACGGCCGTCGACGCGTCCAGGGCGGCCTCGCCCCGGGCCCCGCCGCGGGGCACGAGCAGCAGCAGCGTGGCGGCCACGGCGAGCACTACGGCCAGCGCCGCGACGCGGGATGCGGTGGCCGGTCCCCAGGTCTGCCAGGCGAGTCCGAACAGGACCGAGGAGAGCAGGTACGCCAGGGCCTGGCCGGTCTGGATCAGGGCGATGCCGGTGGTGCGCAGGCGGTCCGGCAGCACCGGCCCGGCCAGCGCCATCAGGATGCCGTCGGTCGCGGCGTAGAACAGGCCGTACAGGGCGAGCGTCAGCACCAGCAGCGGCGTGCCGCCCAGCGGTCCGAACAGCAGCAGGTACGCCGCGGTCAGCGCGACGTAGCCGCCGAGCATCACCGGCAGCCGGCCGATCCGGTCGGCGAGCACGCCCAGCGGCGCGGCCAGCAGCAGGTAGCCCAGGCTCGTCCCGGCGGCCAGCAGCGGGAACCAGACGGTGCTCAGCTCCTCGCGGCGCTGCAGCAGCAGGTACACGAAGCCGTCGCCGATGGTGGCCAGGCCGAGCAGGCAGGCGGCGAGCACGAGCCTGCGCACGGGCGCGTCGCGCAGCAGCGACGCGGCTTCGCGCACCGACACCTTCGCCGTGGCGGGCACGGCTTCCCGGCGGTCGCGGACGAACAGCACCAGCACCATCACGCCCAGCGCCGCGACGCAGAAGCTGACCACGAACACCGCGTCGAACGAGTTCGCGGCCAGGGCCAGCACGCCGAGCGCGACCAGCGGGCCGAGGAACGCCCCGACGCTGTCCATCGCGCGGTGCACGCCGAACGCCCTGCCCAGTGCCTCCGGCGGCGTGGACAGCGTGATCATGGCGTCGCGTGGCGCGGCGCGCAGGCCCTTGCCGGTGCGGTCGGCGGCGATAACCAGCCCGATCGCGGGCACCGAACGGCCCGCGGCCAGCAGCGCGAGCTTGGCCACCGCCGACAGGCCGTAGCCGAGGGTCGCGACGGCCTTGCGGCGGCGGGTGCGGTCGGCGACGTACCCGCCGACCAGGCGCAGCAGCGCGGTCGCTCCGGTGTAGATCCCGTCGATCATGCCGTACGCCAGCGGGCTCAGTTGCAGGCCCAGCACCAGGTACAGCGGCAGGACCGCGGTGACCATCTCGGACGAGACGTCGGTGATCAGGCTGACCGTGCCCAGGGCGAAAACGTTCGCGCCGACCTTGGCGAAGCGGCGTCTGCCGGATCTGTCCGCCGGGGGTGTGGCGGCCGGACTGGTGACGGTGGACAGGTACACGCGGTTGCGCTCCTCCCGCGGCATGGCGTCCGCGACGACGGTGCAGATGGGACCGACCCGGACCGCCCGGCGGGCGCCGTTTCACGGCACGCCGCGGCCACCCCGCGTCGGGCACATCCTGAGCCGCCCGCGGTACGCAGGGCTCTCGCACACGCCACCAGCGGGCGTGCTTCCGATGAACAGACGGTGTCACAGCAGCCGGTCGGCTGTGGACGCTCATCCGACTCACCCACGCTGTTCACCCGAACGTGTGCCGGCCGTTTCCGGGCGTCCCTACATTCCTCGCACGGCTGCGCCGATCGCGCTGCCGTACACCCCCAGAAGGGCTAGTCATGGGAATCCGCAAGGGCCGCGTGGCCGTGACGGCAGGCACGGCGTTCGTGCTGACCGCCGCCACGGTCGCGACGGTGCTGACGGTGTCGGCGCAGACCGCCGCCGCCGCGACGTCCACGTTCACCCCGGTGGCCGACACGTACGTGCAGGCCGACACGGCGTCGACCAACTACGGCACCGCCGTCCAGATCACCGTCGACAGCTCGCCGCAGCGCCAGATGTTCCTGCGCTTCACGGTCGGCGGCGTCAGCGGCACCGTGACCAGCGCGAAGCTGCGGCTGCGCCACATCAGCGGCAACGACGGCAGTGCCGCCGGCGGCACGTTCAAGGCGATGTCGAACACGTCGTGGTCGGAGACCGGCACGACGTGGAACAACAAGCCCGCCCTGGACGGCGCGACGCTGGGCACCCTCGGCTCGGTCGTCGCCAACGGCTGGTACGAGGTCGACGTGACCTCGCTGGTGACCGGCAACGGCACGTTCAGCATCGGCGCGAGTTCCACCAACAGCGACGGCGCGTACTACGACACCCGCGAGACCGGCGCGGACTCGCCGCAGCTCGTCGTCACCACCGGCACCACCCCGTCGCCGAGCCCGTCCACGCCGCCGCCGTCGGGTGACCCGGTGCTGGTCGGCGCGGGCGACATCGCCGACTCCGGCTCGGGCGACACGGCCACCGCGGCGCTGCTCGACGGGATCTCCGGCACCGTCTTCACGACCGGCGACAACGTCTACACCAACGGCACCGCGTCGGAGTTCAGCAGCTACTACAACCCGACCTGGGGCCGCCACAAGGCGCGCACCCGCCCCGCGCCCGGCAACCACGACTACAACACCTCGGGTGCGAGCGGCTACTACAACTACTTCGGCTCGGTGGCCGGTCCGTCGGGTCAGGGTTACTACTCCTACGACCTGGGCAACTGGCACGTCGTCTCGCTGAACTCCAACATCAGCATGTCGGCGGGCTCGGCCCAGGAGACCTGGCTGCGCAACGACCTGGCCGCCAGCACCAAGCCGTGCACGATCGCGTACTGGCACCACCCGCTGTTCACCTCCGGGGCCAACCACGCCCCGTCCACCTCGACCCGGCCGCTCTACCAGGCGCTGTACGACTACAACGCCGACGTCGTCGTCTGGGGCCACAACCACCAGTACGAGCGCTTCGCCCCGATGAACCCCAGCGGCACCGCCGACAGCTCGCGCGGCATCCGCTCGTTCGTCGCCGGCATGGGCGGCGCGGGCTTCTACGGCTTCGGCACCATCCAGCCCAACAGCCAGGCCCGCAACAGCGACACCTGGGGCGTGCTGAAGTTCACGCTGCACGCCAACAGCTACGACTGGCAGTTCGTGCCTCAGGCGGGCAAGACCTACAACGACTCCGGCACCGGTAGCTGCCACTGACCGGATGAAGGGAACCTTCACCAGGCGTCATATGGTGAAGGTTCCCTTCATTTCGTTTACCGTGGAGCGATGTCGATTCCCCGCAGAACCATCCTGACCGGACTGATCGCCATTCCCGCCGCCGGCGCGACCGCCGCCCTGATCGGCGCGAGCCCGGCCGCCGCCGCCCCCGCCTCGATCGACCGGACCGCGTTCAAGCTGCGCCGCCGCGCCGGCTCGTACGCCACCGCGATCGCCGGGCTGGACGCGGCCCTGCCCAACGTGAGCGTCCAGCACGTGCTCGACGACGGCAACCGCACCGCCACGCGGATCACCGCGGGCGAAGGCGCGGGCCTGGTCACCAACTTCGCCGCGGGCTTCCACTTCGAAAGCGGCGACGACAACACCGCCGAGTGGATCCCGCAGGGCATCACCACCAGCTCCGACGCGCTCGACGCCGGGGTGTACGAGGACCGCAAGGCCGTGCTGGTCTCCTGGTACTCCACCGGCGTGGACGGCCAGAAGGGCGTGCGGGTCAGCTTCGTCAACCGCACCGACCCGCTGCTCCCGGTGTACCGGCACGTGCTGCTGGTCGAGCCGTACACCTCCGGCGGCGTGCACAGCTACCGCCCCGTGGTCATCCACGCGGGCGGCATCGCGTGGTACGGCCACCACCTCTACGTCGTCGACACCAGCAATGGCCTGCGCGTGTTCGACCTGAACCACCTGTGGCAGGTGTCCAGCACGAACTCGGCAGTGTGCGGCCGCCAGTCCGACGGCAGCTACCAGGCCTTCGGCTACAAGTACGTGCTGCCGCAGTCGCTGGCCTACGACCAGGTCGGCACGGGCGGCCTCCGCTTCTCGTTCATCTCCCTGGACCGCACCACCGCCCCGGACAGCTTCCTGGTGGGGGAGTACGGCAACCCCGGCACTGGAACCCGGCTGGTCCGCTGGGGCGTCGACTACACCGACCGCGAGCTGGTCCACGACAGTGGATCGACCACCGACGCCACGGCGAGCTGGGCCTACCGCGTGGACGTGACCTCGATGCAGGGCGCGCTGAGCCTCAACGGCAACTATTTCCTGTCCACCAGCGACGGCGACAGCAACGACGGCGATCTGGGCACCTGGACGCCCGGCGGCAGCGTCGTCATGCACTACGACACGCTGCCGGTGGGCACGGAGGACTTCACCTACCGCGGCAACACCGACGAGCTCTGGACGGTGTCCGAGTACGCGGGCCGCCGCATGGCGATCTCGGTCAAGGCCGGCGCCTTCTAGCGGGCAGGGGGACGAGCTCGCGCGGGCCGCAGCTCGCGCGAGCTCGTCGGTCAGGTGCTGTGGTGCGGTGTCACCGGGAATGCCCCGTATTCCCGGTGTTGGGGTCGCGCCGGTTCAGAGCCGCTGGAGGTGGCAAAGGTGCGCGGCCGGGGTGGCCTCAAGGGCTGTCACGGCGGCGTCGGGGCGCCACTGCTCGGCCTGGTGGTTGACCTGGTGCCCCCGCGGCGCCAGGTGTTCCGCGTGCGATGCGCTGAGCGCGCGAGGGTGGCCTTCGCCGCCGGCGGGGGCGCGCGACGGTGCGACGCCTCCCGGGCCGGCCCGGAAGGCCGGTGGATGGTGTTTGGTCATACTGCGAACGCTAGGACCACCGCACAAGTGTGTCGATGCGTTTTCGTCGGGTGGTGGACCCTCCGCGGCGGTCTGCCGTCGCGTACTTCTATGCGGACCGAGGCGCGCCCACGCCTTGTTACATGGCTTGTTTCACCAGCGCGGCATTATGTTCCAGCAATCCGTTGACACCGAACCGCGGGAAGTGTTGGCTGTCGGAGGCCGTCGTCGCGATGAGGGGCACTCGCGCCGGCACGTCCACGCCACGCCGCGACCCCTCTGGAAGGCAACATGACCACGACCGTCACCGCCACCCCGGCGGCTGCGCCACCACCGCCGTCCCGCCGCCGCGGCCGCCTGATCGCCGCCGGCCTCGTGCTCGTGCTGGCGGCCGGAGCCGCCGTCTACTGGCTGACCCGCGACACCGACGACGGGGCCTACGATCCCGACGCGCCCTATCTGGACGCGTCCCGCCCGGTCGCCGAGCGGGTCGACGACCTGCTGGGCCGGATGACCCTCGACGAGAAGATCGGTCAGATGACGCAGGCCGAGCGCCGCGAGGTGACCGGGGGCGACGTCACCGCGTACGCCCTGGGCTCGCTGCTGTCGGGTGGCGGCTCGGTGCCGAGCGACAACACGCCGCAGGGCTGGGCCGACATGTACGACGGTTTCCAGACCGAGGCGCTGGCCACCCGCCTGCGCATCCCGATGATCTACGGCGTGGACGCCGTGCACGGCCACAACAACGTGCACGGGGCGACGATCTTCCCGCACAACATCGGGCTGGGCGCGACCCGGGACCCGCAGTTGGTCCGCCGGATCGGCGAGGCGGTCGCAACCGAGGTCACCGCGACCGGCCTGGACTGGGACTTCGCCCCGTGCCTGTGCGTCGCCCGGGACGTCCGCTGGGGCCGCACGTACGAGTCGTTCGGCGAGGACCCCGAGATCGCCGCGGCGATGACCACGATCGTGACCGGGCTGCAGGGCGAGCGGCTGGGCGGCCCGAACTCGGTGCTGGCCACCGCCAAGCACTATGTCGGCGACGGCGGGACCCTGGACGGCAAGGACCAGGGCGACGCGCGGATCCCCGAGGAGGAGCTGCGCAAGATCCACCTGCCGCCGTTCCAGGCCGCGGTCAAGGCCGGGGTCGGCTCGGTGATGGTCTCGTTCAGCTCGTTCAACGGCGAGAAGCTGCACGGCCACCGCTACCTGATCACCGAGGTGCTCAAGGGCGAGCTGGGCTTCACCGGGTTCGTGGTGTCCGACTGGAACGCCATCGACCAGCTCGACGGCGTACGCGACGCGTTCACCCCGGCGGAGGTCAGCACCGCGATCAACGCGGGCATCGACATGGTCATGGTGCCCGAGCGCTGGCGCGAGTTCATCGGCGTGCTGCGCGACGAGGTCGACGCGGGCAACGTGCCGATGGAGCGCATCGACGACGCGAACCGGCGCATCCTGACCAAGAAGTTCGAGCTGGGAATGTTCGAGCACCCGATGGCCGACCGCGCGCAGTTCGACAAGGTCGGCTCAGCGGCGCACCGGGAGCTGGCCCGCCAGGCCGTACGCCAGTCGCAGGTGCTGCTGAAGAACTCCGGGGTGCTGCCCCTGAAGCCCAAGACCGGCAAGGTGTTCGTCGCCGGGCGCAGCGCCGACGACATCGGCAACCAGTCCGGTGGCTGGACGCTGACCTGGCAGGGCAAATCCGGCCCGATCACCGACGGCACCACGATCCTGCAGGGCGTCAAGGAGGCCGTCGAGCCCGGCGGCGCCGTCACCTACAGCGCCGACGGCACCGGGATCGACAAGAGCTACGACGTGGCGATCGCCGTGATCGGCGAGACGCCGTACGCCGAGTACGAGGGCGACCGGCCCGACGGGGTCAAGCTCGACAAGGTCGACCTCGACACCCTGGCCACGCTGCGCAAGGCGGGCGTGCCCGTGGTCGTGGTGCTGGTCTCCGGGCGGCCCGTGGACGTCAGCGCCCAGCTGCCGCAGGTGCAGGGGCTGCTGGCCGCGTGGCTGCCGGGCACCGAGGGCGCGGGCGTCGCCGACGTGCTGTTCGGCGCGTACGCCCCGACCGGCAAGCTGCCCATGTCCTGGCCCGCGACCGCCGCCCAGGAACCCGTCAACACCGGCGACGAGAAGACGCCGCTGTTTCCGTACGGTTTCGGCCTGACGTACTGACCCGTCCCGGCGATCTCGCGCGGGGCACGGCACGCCTCAGTCGGGTGTGTCGGCCACCAGCCGTGCGAGATCGCCGGGCCCGTCATCGCCGTCGGGACCCCCGTCCGCGGCCTCGACGGCCCCTCCGCCGTTTCGGCGGGAGCGCAGCAGTTCGGCGGTGTGCTGGATGATCGCGGCGGTCGGCGCGGCGAGCATGACGCCCAGGATGCCGGCGACCAGCCCGCCGACGACGGTCGCCAGCAGGATCGTCAGCGGACGCATGCGCAGCGCGGCCCCGTACGCGAACGGCTGGAGCATGGTCTGCAGCGTGCCGTTGGCCAGGAACACCACCAAAGTCATGAGCAGCGCCGTCTGCACCCCGCCCGACGCGAGCGCGATCAGCACCGCGTACGCCCCGGCCACCCACGCGCCCAGGTAGGGCACGTAGTTGCCGAGCAGCGTGATGATCACGAGGGTGGCGATGAGGGGCACGCCCAGCAGCAGCGCGCCCAGCCCGACCACGGCCGCGTTGAACGCCCCGAGCAGCGTCAACCCGACGACGTACCCGCGGATGATCCGGCCGACCTGGTCCATCCACGGCCGCCCCAGCGGGATCCACGGCTCGGCCGCCCGCGCCATCGCCGGCCCGTCCTTGAGCATGAAGAACGTGGTGAACAGGAACACGAACGTGCCGATGAAGACGCTGGCGGTGGTACCGGCGACGTTGCCCAGCGCGGGCAGCAGGCCGGACAGCAGCGTCGAGCCGTGATCCGACAGGGAGTCGCGCGCCGACTCCGCGTTGGAGCCCGCCACGCCCAGTTTCGTGAGCAGTCCGTGCAGGTCCTGCACCGCCTTGCCCAGCGCGGCGCTCAACTCGGCCCACTGGCTGGCCAGCCCGGTCACCACCAGGAAGATCACGCCTATGCCGAGGGCGATCAGGAACAGGATCCCGAGCATGGCGCACAGCCCTCGGCGCAGGCCGCGCCGCGCCAGCGCCTCGACGGCCGGTGACAGCGCCAGCGAGACGATCAGGGCTCCGATCAGCGCGATGACCAGCGGCTTCAGCAGGATGATCAGGAACACGAGGACAGCCGTGGCCAGGGCGATGCCGACGATCGCCCACGCCTTCGACCCGACTGTCCGGAGCGCGTCCACCTGATCCGCCTTAATCCCTTTGATCCGTTTTCATGTTAGATGACGGATGTCGCCGCTTCCGGGGAACGAATAAGCGCGTGCCCCGCTCGACATCGGGCACTACCGTCTCGGCCATGCCCGCCGTCTTCGAACCCCCGCTGTCCCAGCGCCTGCGCGACGCCAGGCACGTGCTCATCGCGGGCGCTGGCGGCGGCTTCGACGTGTACGCCGGGCTGCCCCTCGCGCTCGCCCTGCGCAACGCCGGTACCCGCGTCACCCTCGCCAGCTACGCCGTCAGCGAGCTGGGCGCGCTCAGCCTGTCCTCCTGGGTGCGCACCGGCCTGGCCGCCGTGCGCCCCGACAGCGCCGGCAACGACCGCTACTTCCCCGAACGCACCCTCGCCCGCTGGCTCGCCGCCCAGGGCCACGACCCCGTCGTGTACGCCTTCGAGCGCACCGGCGTGCGCCCCCTGCGCTCGGCGTACCGCAAGCTCATCGACCTGCTCGGCATCGACGCGATCGTGCTCGCCGACGGCGGCACCGACATCCTCATGCGCGGCGACGAGGCCGGCCTCGGCACCCCCGAGGAGGACATGACCAGCCTCGCCGCCGTCGCCGGGCTGCCCGTGCCGTGCAAACTCGTGGTCAGCCTCGGCTTCGGCATCGACTCCCACCACGGCGTCTGCCATGCCCACGTGCTGGAGAACCTCGCCGCCCTGCAGCGCGACGGGGCCTTCCTCGGCGCGTTCTCCATCCCGCCGGGCAGCGCCGAGGCCGCCGCCTACTGCGACGCCGTCGCGCACGCCGCCGCCGCCACGCCGCTGTCCGCCAGCATCGTCAACACCCAGGTCGCCTCGGCGGTACGCGGCGACTTCGGCGACGTGCACACGCTGCCCCGCACCGAGGGCACCGAGCTTTTCGTCAACCCGCTGATGGCGATGTACTTCACCGTCGACCTCGACGGATTGGCCCGGCACGTGCACTACCTGCCGAGCCTGGAGCACACCCGCACCCGCGCCGAGGTGGCGCTGGCCATCGAGGAGTACCGCGACGGCCTGGACCGCACGCGCGCCCGCCGCCCCATCCCGCACTGAGCCGAGTCGCCTTCTGCGAACAGGGCCGGGGCGGCCGCCGCGTCGGCTGCGAAATTCGCTGTCCGGTCGCCGGAGCACAGTGCTAGAAAGCCAGGGTGCTCAAGATTCTCACGTTCTCCGATCATCTGCGGCTGATCGATGAACGCTCGGCCGCCTTCCACGCCGCGGTCGCCGCGGCACCCAACCTCGACGCGGTGGTGCCGACCTCTCCCGAGCGGACGCTGTTCGATCTCGTGCAACACGTGGGGATGGGCCGCCGCAAATCAGCCGCCGTCGTCGCCGCAGGACCCGCGGACGCACCCCCGGAGACGTCGGCTTGGGACGGCGGCATGGGTGCGCCACGGGAACGCGAGGCTCTCCTGGCCTGGTGGACCGAGTCTGTCGAGCAGCTGACGAGCGCGCTGCGTCAGGCCGGCCCGGACCGTGGTTGCTGGACGTGGTGGGAGGACTCGCCGTCACCGCAGACCTCTGGTGCCTGGGCGCGGCGACAGGTCCCCGAGATCGCGGTGTACACCCACGATGTCCAGCTCACGGTGGGTGTCCCGCAGCCGCTGCCGGAGGAGGTCGCCCTCGACGGTTTCGACGACTGCCAGTTCACCCTCTGCGCGACGACGGTCGCCTGGCCACACGAACCCGCCGTCGTCGATTACCACGCCACCGAGGGCCGTTCCTGGCGCCTTCGGCTTTCCGCCGACGGCGCACAGGTCGCCCGCCTCACGCCCGCTGCCGGTGAGGACCCCGACACGGCCGACGTCTGCGCCCGGGGCACGGCCAGTGACCTGGTCCTGTTCTTCTACGGCCGCATACCGCTGGATTCCCTGACGTTCGAAGGCGACCGTCGTATCTTCGATCAGCTCGCGGCCTGGGACCCGTCCGTGTGACAACCGGCGACATGCTCAGCGCTGCGCGGGTCGGCCGACCGCGCCACCGAGCCGGTGCAGTTCCACGTCCACGAGCCGGCCTGCGGCGATCGAGGCGGTGAGGAAGGTCGCGTGCGGCTGGCGGCGGCGGTCGGTCGGCGAGCCCGGGTTGATCAGCCGCAGGCCGGTGGGGGCGGTGCTGTCCCACGGAATGTGCGAATGGCCCGACGCGTCCTGGCACCTGGAACTGGTCGCGGGGGAGAACATCGCGTCCCCGCCCGGCCCCACCCCCGAGGACCTGCTCGTGCTCTACCTCGCCGGTCCGGTCGACGACACGCTGGTGGCACGGCTGACCGCCGCCGGAGGCACGCAGCGGTCGGTTAGTGCGTGCCGAGGCCGTTGAGGAAGGTGTCCACGACCAGGTCCGCCGCCTGGGCGGCGTCGATCTCGGGAAACCGGTGAGCGGCGCTGTCCACCAGTTGATCGAGCATTGCCCTCGCCCAGGCCGGCGAGGTGTCTCGGCGTAGATGACCTTCGTCGAGCGCGCGCTGGATGAAGGCGTCCAGCCGCGCGCTCTGTTCCTGGCGGCGGGTGCTGGCGGCGGGGTCCTGCTGCATCTTGATCCGCGTGTCGACAGGCCACTCGCGGCTCACCGGGATGATGCCCTCCACGTAGCGGTGCAGCGCGACGGCCACGGGTGCGGCCATCAGCCGCGCCTCGTCGAGGACTTTCTCTGAAGAGTCGAGTTTTGCCTGGAAGACTGCGCTGAGTAGAGCTTCACGCGTGGCGAAGTGCCTATGCACCGTGGTGCGGTCCACGCCCGCCGCGCTGGCGATGGCGGACATCGAGGTGCCAGGGTCCTCAGCCAGGAGCCGAGCTCCGGTGCGCAGGACCGCGGCGAGGTTGCGTACGGCGTCGGCTCTCATGATGCTGCGGAGCATACCACCCAGGGTGGCACTTGTCTCCGTAATAACTGCGACATCGACGTGGTAGGAAGAATTACTGCTACAGTCGTGTTGCAGATATGCGACGAGCTTCCACACCGTCCCCGTGGTGTCACGGCGGGCCGCGAAGCGCTCATGAGAAAACTGGAGGAGTGAGATGGCAAGGACGTGGCTTATCACCGGCGGCTCCCAGGGTCTGGGCAAGGCCTTGGCGCTGGCGGCGCTCAAGGCGGGCGACCAGGTGGCGGTGACCTCCCGCCAGCCGCAAACGCTGGCCGGGCTGCAGGAGGCGTTTGCCGACCGGCTGCAGACCCTGCAGTTGGATGTGACCTCGCCGACCTCGGCCCGGGACGCGGTCGCGGCGGTCGTCGACCGGTTCGGCGCGCTCGACGTGGTGGTAAACAACGCCGGCTATGCGACCAGCAACTCGGTCGAGGACTTCCCGGAGGACGAGTTCCGGGCCCAGATCGACGCGAACCTGTACGGGGTGATCAACGTGACGAGGGCGGCGCTGCCGGTCCTGCGCCGCCAGCGCTCCGGACACTTCGTGCAGGTCTCCTCGATCGGCGGTCGGGTCGGGGGCACGCCCGGGCTCAGCGCCTACCAGACCGCGAAGTTCGGTGTCGAGGGCTTCTCCGAAGCGCTGGCAAGCGAGGTCGCCCCGCTCGGGATCAAGGTGACGATCGTGGAGCCGGGCGGCATCCGCACCGGCTGGGCCGCGGGCGCCGCAAGTGCCTCCGGCAGCATGAACCCCGACTACGCGCCGACCGTCGGGCTGTGGCTCGAGCGGTTCGCCGCATACAGCGGCAACGAGCCCGGCGACCCCGCACGGATGGCCGAAGCGATCATCGACATCGTCGGCGACCCGGAGCCCCCGCGGCGCCTGCTGCTGGGCAGCGACGCGCTGGAGATCGCTTTGAGCGCTGAGCAGGCGCGGATCGCCGAGGCCACGAAGTGGGCCCCGGTCAGCCGGTCCACGGATCATCCGGCCGGGTCCTGAGCACGGCGAGCAGGTCGGCCGGGTGTCGCTGACGATCCGGCACCCGCTGCCGTTGTCGGCGTGTGCCGCGCCAGGTGGTCCGTCCTGGACTGCCGGCGCGGCCCGTGCGGGCAGAACTGAACAACCCCGATGGAACGTGGGTGGATCCGATGACGAAGACCTTCTTGATAGCAGGAGCAGCTGGCGGCCTGGGACAGCAGATGGTCGAGGCCGCGCTGCGGGCCGGACACAACGTCCTGGCGGCTGATCTGGTGCCCGAAGCCGTGCCGACGCCTGCCGGTCACGGCGACCGGTTGCGGGTCTGCGCCGTGGATGTGACCTCGGGTGATGCCGCCCGCGCGGCGGTGCAGAGGGCCGTCGCCGAGTTCGGCGGCCTGGACGTGCTGGTGAACAGCGTGGGCCAGCGCATCGTCGGGTCGATCGAGGACATGCCAGAAGACGAGTTCCACCGCAGCATGGAGATCAACTTTTTTGGTGCGGTCAACATGGTGCGGGCCGCGCTGCCCGTGATGCGCAAGCAGCGCTCCGGCCGCATCGTCAACGTCTCGACGATCGGCGGCCGGCGGGCTCAGCCAGGACTGGCGGCGTACCAGTCTGCCAAGTGGGCGCTGGGCGGCTTCACCGAGATCCTGGCCCGAGAACTCGAGCCAGTCGGCGTCCACGCCACTCTGATCGAGCCCGGCGGCATCCGGACCCCCTGGGCGACCGCGCCGATACCCATGCCCGCACTGCACGACGAGTACGACGCCACCGTCGCAAACTTCGTCCGGACCTACAACGACAACCCGGACGTGCAGCGCGGCGACCCAGCCAAGATGGCACAGGTGATACTGCGGCTCGTCGAGGAGCCGAGACCTCCGGTGCGGCTGCTCCTGGGCTCGGACGCAGCATGGCTCGCGCCGCTGATCGCCCAAGCCCGCGCCGGCGAAGACGACGCGTGGCGCGAGGTGACCCTGTCCACGGATCTCGACGGACTCGGCGACTTCGCAGCCACCCCGGTCGCTCAACTCGTACGGCCCTGACGCTTTCCACCCGCCGGGCGGCACCGTTCCCGAACCCCCGGCCCATCACCCTTCCCCAGAAAGAAACATCTCATGATCGTTCGTGAAAAGCTGTACATCGGCGGCGCGTGGGTGACGCCCAGCAACGCCGACCTGCTCGAGATCCGCTCGCCGCACGACCAGTCCGTACTGGGCTTGGCAGCCCAGGCGGCCGACGCCGACGTGGATGCGGCCGTCGCCGCCGCGCGCGCGGCGTTCGACAGCGGGCCCTGGCCGCGCACCGACCCGCAGCAGCGCCAACAGGTGATCCGGCGGTTCAACGCGTTGCGCGAGGCCCGCGCCGACGAGATCGCCGCAGCGATCTCCGCCGAGAACGGGTCGGCGGGCTGGTTCACCAAGATCGGCCAGCCGTTCCTGACCCGCCAGGCCAACGCCTACCTCACGGCAGCCGAGGAGTTCGGCTGGGAAACGATCATCGACCCTTCGGATGCATCGGTCACTTTTGACACCATCGTCAGGCGCGAACCGATCGGCGTGGTCGCCGCAGTAATCCCGTGGAACTCGCCCTACTCCGCGGCAATGGCGAAGCTGGCCCCGGCCCTGCTCGCCGGCAACACCGTGGTACTCAAGGTCTCCCCGGAGAACTCCCTGAGCATGATGATGTTGGCCGATCTGTTCCACGACGCCGGGCTCCCGCAAGGGGTGCTCAGCATCCTGCCTGCGGACCGAGAGACCAGCGAGCACCTCATCTCGCACCCGGACGTCGACAAGATCTCCTTCACCGGCTCGACCCGGGCGGGCCGCCGCATCGCCTCGATCGCCGGCGAACAGCTCAAGCGGGTCAGCCTCGAACTCGGCGGAAAGTCCGCCGCGATCATCCTGGACGACGCCGACCTCGCCGCCGTGATGCAGGGACTGCGTTTCGGTTCCCTGGGCAACAACGGCGAGGCCTGCATCCTGCAGACCCGGATCCTGGCTCCGCGCAGCCGCTACGACGAGGTCGTCGCGGCGCTCAAGGGGATGGTGGAGTCGCTGAAAGTTGGCGACCCGTCCGAGCCGGACACCTTCATCGGCCCCATGATCCGGCCGGACCAGCAGCAACGCGTGATCGACTACATCAAGCTGGGCGTCGAGGAGGGCGCCCGGCTGGTCACGGGCGGTCCCGAGGTGCCGCCGGGGCTGGACAAGGGCAACTACGTCACGCCGACCCTGTTCGCCGACGTCGACAACAGCATGCGTATCGCCCAGGAGGAGATCTTCGGCCCTGTCCTGGTCGTGATCGCCTACGACGACGAGGACGACGCCGTACGCATCGCCAACGACTCCGACTACGGCCTGTCCGGGGGCGTCTGGTCGGCCGACGTCGAGCGAGCCCTGGGCGTCGCCCGCAGGCTGCGCACCGGAACCGTCACCCTTAACGGCTCGCCCATGAGCTTCGACGGGCCGTTCGGCGGCTACAAGGCAAGCGGCCTCGGCCGCGAGTACGGTGCGGTCGGCCTGGCCGGATACGTCGAGCACAAGACGGTCACCCGGCAGCGGTGACACCCGTCGACAGGGCCGGGGACTCGACACGAGTCCCCGGCCCTGTCCAGTTGGGAAAGGCTCCCTGCCCGCCAAAATGTGGGTCAGCTGGTGGTGGGGGGGTGGGGACTCGATCAACCGGACGTCGCGTTCGATCTTGTCGGAGGCGGCAGCGTCGGGAGCCGTGACCCAGGACAGGGGGAGGGGCGGATGGACATCACCGCCGCCGACTGGCTCGCGCCTTGATCGCCTCCATCGCCTCGCCAAATAGGCGCCGCATAAGCGTCCGGGTCGGTAACCAGGCCCACCGCGCACCGTGGCCCCGCCGGGCATCGGTGCGATGGTGGCACGGCAGGACCTGCCGCCTACGACGCGGCCGTGTTCCTGGAGCAGGCCCTGCGACGTCACCGGCTCGGGCTCAGCTTTGTCGGTACGTCCGGTCGGGCTCGGGCTGATGGGAATGTCCCAGTTCTACGGTGAGGCCGACCCCGAGACGTCCGTGGCCACGATCCGCGGTGCGATGGACCTCGGCGTGGACTTTTTCGACACGTCGGACTACTACGGGGCCGCCAGCGCGCGCCCAGGCGACCCCGTGCTGGGATTCGGCCACAACGAAACGCTGCTGGGACGTGCACTACGCGGCCGTCGCGACGAGGCCGTGATCGCGACCAAGTTCTCTGCCCGCCCCCTGCGAGAAGGCGGGAGCGTCTTCGACGGACGGCCCGAGTATGTGAAGGCCGCGTGCGAAGCGAGCCTACGCCGTCTGGGCACCGATCGAATCGACCTGTACTACTACTACTACTACTACCACCGGCTCGACCCGACCGTGCCCATCGAGGACACCGTCGGCGCGATGGCCGAACTCGTCGCAGAAGGCAAGGTCCACGCACTGGGGCTGAGCGAGGTCAGCGCCGAGGTTCTGCGCCGGGCCATGACGGTGCACCCGATCTCGGCGCTGCAGAGCGAATACTCCCTGTGGGAGCGCGGGGTGGAGGCCGATATCCTGCCGCAGTGCCGCCACCTGGGGATCACCCTGGTGCCCTACAGCCCACTGGGCCGCGGCGCCCTCGCCGGTCGATTCGCCCGTGCCAGCACATTCAGCGCCGACGACTTCCGCTCGACCCTGCCCACATTCCAGGGCGACAACTGGTGGCACGGGCAGTGCAGGCTGCCCAGGCCCTGGTCCGATCCACGACATTCGATTGAATAACGCGCTCACTCTGCTCGTGCGGTAGACGCTGTGGAGCCTTGGCTGGCCCGGCCGCTCACCTAAGCGGCCGGGCCAGTCGGCTATCGGCAGCCGGTTTCCGCCGTATTCCGGTCGCACCCGGATCAGGGTGCTGATGTCGAGACGGAGTCATCGTCCCTGTTGCCATTCCTCTGCCGGGGCCTTTACGTGTAACAGGTCTAGAAATGTTGTGCTGGCCGAAGAACAGCACGTCGCAGTCAGGGAACAGGGCGGCGCAGCGCCGCTCGCGACCGGTCGCGGGGCCGGCCTCGTGCACGACGGCGATGCGCAGGCCGTCCAGTTCGGCGCGGGCCGTCTCCGGCAGCCGGGCACGCAGCGCGGGACCGTCGTTGTTGCCGTACACCGCGATCAGCCGTGCGGCCCGCTGTTCCAACGTGTCGAGCAGCGACAGGTCGGCCCAGTCGCCCGCGTGCACCACGACGTCCGCGCCGTCCACCGCTTCCCACAGCGGCTCGGGCAGGTCCCCTGCCCGCGTCGGCACATGCGTGTCCGCCATGACCACCAACCGCATGACGTCCACCCTAAGCCGATCGCCGCAGCGCCTCACGTGCCGCGGCGACGACGTCGGCGGGCAGTCCCGGCCTCGCGCACGCATGATCGATCAGCACCTGCCGGTACGGCGACTCCGGCATCCCTTTCGCGAGTTCGACCAGCTCGGCCAGGTCGGCGGCCGAAGCGGTGAGCCTGGCCCGGTACGCCGCGCGCGCGGCGAGCAGCGTCACCTCGGCCGGCTCATGGTCCAGGCCGCGCTCGGCCCACTCCACCGCCGCAGCGAAGTCGCCCTGTTCTGCCCACAGGTCGGCGATGTCGAGGAACAGCGACCAGTTCGTCGGGTCCAGCCCGAGCGCTCGCTCGAACGCGGCCACGGCGCGCCCCATGTCGCCCAGCCTGCGCCAGGTGCCCGCCCGGACGACCTCGGTGAACATGACCCGTTCGACCGCATCCGCCTGATCGCAGAGCGCGAACGACTCGTCCGTCAGACCGCACGCCCGCAGCATGATCGCCATACGGGCCAGTGCCTCGGGTCGCGGATCACGCGCCGACACCACCGCGATCGCGTGAAACCACGGCGCGAACCGCTCCCGCATGCCGTCGGCGGCCAGGTCGTGCCCGCCGTCCGTGGTGCGCAGCGCGGCCTCGCCCAGCGCGTCGGCGCTCACCGAGGTGAGGAAGCGCTCGTCGGCGAACCAGGGCGCGGCCGCCCAGGCGTTGCGCGGCTCATGGCCCGTGACCGAGCCCAGCCAGAGCACCGCCGTGTCCATGTCGCCGTCGCGGAAGCACGCGTAGGCGTTGGCCGCGTAGGTTCCGGTCGAGGCGGCGGCTTCGAGGAACCGGGCGGCCTCCGCAGGGTGGGACCGACGCAGCTCGTCCAGAGCCTCGTAGGGCTCTGCCGCGTGCGGCTGTCGCGCGATGGCTCGCGCCAGGTGGCCTGCCGCCGCAGCCGGGTCACCGCCGCAATGTGCCAGGACCCGGGCAAGGACGAGGTCGAGGGTCGGTGCGGGCTGCGACATCGCCTGAGGTTAGCGGTGACGATGGAGACTTGTGGGACTGGGGCGTCCGGAGGGGGCCGGGATCGAGGATCGTCCGGCCGGGGCGGCGCGGCCGGGCATAGCCTGGTCGGTGAATGCGCAGGCTGCCTGCCGAAGGAGCCGCAGATGAGCACGTCCACCGGCGTCCAGCCGCTGCAGGGGCCGCCAGCGTCCGGTCTGTTCCAGGGGCGGCGCATCGTGGTGGTCAGCGATGCCGACGCGATCCCGTCCGCGCCGCTGCACGCCCGGCTCGGTCCGCGCGAGGCAGGGCAGGAGGACACGCTGACCGTCATCGAGCTGCCACTGGCCTTCGACGGCACCCCGCCGAGGATGGGCACGATCGCCGCGTCGAACTCGGTGACCCCACCGCCGAGTGTGCTCGCCGTCGACGCCGAGGGCGCGCACGCGTACGTCATCGAGACGCTCGGCCAGCGCGGCCCGGACGCGCACCTGCTCACCGACCTCGACGCCGGGAGCACGGTGCGCGCGTACGCCATCACGGACGCGACCAGGCCGGAGCTGCTGTTCGCCTACCCGGCCGGGCACATGCCGCAGGCCGTGTCGCTGCATCCGCGCGGCGGCCTGCTCGCCCTCGCGGGCGGCGACGTGTTCGCGATCCTCGGGCCCGACCCGCACCCGTCGCTGCGCCTGATTCCGGTCGGGCCGAACGGGTTCGGCGACGCGTTCGTGCTGGTGCCGCGCGGCGAGGACGGCGAGCCGATCGTGCCGTCCTACGTGGAGTGGCATCCCGGCGGCGAGCTGCTCGCGGCATGCTTCCCCTGGCGGGACGAGGTGCGGCTGTATGCCGCGCACCGTACGCCGGAGCTGTGGATCGAGCCGCTGGGGCTGCCGATCAGGACCGGGCGGTTCCCGTTCGAAGGCCGGTTCACCCCCGACGGGCGGCACTTGCTCACCACGGACCTCCAGCGGGGAAGCGACGCCGGTGACGACGTGCCCGAGGGACGGGTGTCGGTGCTGCGTATCGACTCGGCCACCGGAGCGGGGGAGAAGATCGGCGAGGCCGTGGTGGGCCGTAATCCCGGCGGCCTGGCCGTCAGTCGCGACGGCCGCCGCGTGGTCACCTCGAACCTGCGGCTGAGCCACCTGGCGTGGGGTGATCCCCGGTTGGACCGGCAGTGCTCGCTGAGCCTGCTCACCTTCGACCCGGCGACAGGCCGCCTGGAGACCGTCGGCGAGGAGCTGTTCGACGGGCTGCGGCCCGAGGGCGTCGCCTTCGACGCCGACGGCAAGTTCGTCGTGGTGACCGTGTTCGATCATCTCGATCTCGTGCACCGCCGTGGCGAGCTGCGCTTCTTCGAGGTCGACGAGGAAGGCGGGCGGCCGCGGCTGTGCCCGACGTACTACTCGATCGAGGTCATGCGCGGCCCGCACACCGTCGTCGTCGTGTGAGGCGCCGCTTCAGCTCGCCACCGGTGCCGCCGTGCGTGCCGGGCTCGGCGCCTCGTTCAGCGCGTGCCGGCGTACGCCGAGGATGAGCAGGTAGCCGACCATCCAGAACTCGCCTATGGACGCAGGATAGGCCAGCGCCTCGGCGACGGCGGGTGCTTCGGGGGCGAGGTATCTGATGAACGCGCTGACCATGTATCCGACGCCGCCGCCGACGAGGATCCAGCCGAGGGCGCGGGGCATCCAGCCCGATCGCAGCACGCACCAGCCCATGGGGATGAGCCACAGGCCGAAGAACAGCGCGCCGACGCCCCAGAGGCCGTCGCTGACCAGGTACAGCACCTGGACGTTGGCGGCGGCGTCGCCGACCGGGTCGACCGCGACCTGGACCGCGGTGGCCAGCAGGGCCGCGCTCACCAGGCCCACGACCGCGTTGACCAGCCCGAACGCGGCGATCCCGAACGCGGCGAGGGAGTCCGCCGTGCGGAACAGGCGGTGGAACCAGACGGCGGCGAGGGTCTGCATGACGACCATCCCCAGTTCCAGGGCGATGCCCGCGCGGGCGAGCGACTCGTGCGCGACCAGGTTGGCCAGTGTCGCGTCAGGATCGCCGGCGGCGAAGAGCTGCTGCCGGACGACGAGGAAACCGAGCACGCCGGTGATGGCGTTGCCGAGGTAGAACAGCCCGGTCAGCCGGGCGGTACGTGTCAGCGTGTGCATCGCGACCCTCCCATGTAAAGAAAACTTGACACGCCGAAGGTAAAGTAAACACGACATCATGTCAAGAATTTTTGACAGAGAGCGGTTCTATGTGAGGAACTGCGTGGTGGCGGTGCGGATGGCGGCGACGCAGGCGGCCACGGCCGGGTGGTCGCCGGAGCCGCGCCGGTACGCAATCCTGGTCCGACGCCGCGACCCCAGCGGCGCCAGCCGCACCCCGGACGGCGGCTGCACCGCGCCGAGCTGCGGCACCAGCGCCACGCCCAGCCCGGCCGCGACCAGCGCGAGCACGGCCGTGAAGTCGTCGGCGTGGTGCCGGGCCCGCAGCGCATACCCCGCGGCCTGGCAGATGCGCACCGCCACGGCGTGGCACAGGGTGCCCGGCGTGCCCACGATCCAGTCGGCGTCGCGGGCCGCGTGCACCGGGTCGTCGGCGACCGGAAAGCCCTCGGGCACCGCGAGGTACACGGTCTCGTCGAGCAGCGGCACGGAGTCGACGGTCGGGTCCGGCACGACGGGCGCGAGGTCGTAGTCGTGCAGCAGCGCCACGTCGAGGCGGCGTTCGCGCAGCGCGTCGGGCATGGCGACCGGGTCCAGCTCGGTGACCATCAGGTCCAGGGCCGGATGGTCGCGGGCGAGGGCGACCAGCGCCGCGGGCAGCAGGGTGCGCACCGCGGTCGGGAACGCGCCGATGCGCATCGTGCCGTGCAGCCCGGTGCGGGCCGCGGCCAGCGTCGCCGCGGCGGCCTCCAGCGCCGCGAGCACGGTCTCGGTGTGCCGCACCAGCGCGGCCCCGGCCGGGGTGAGGGTGACGCCGCGCCCGGTGCGTTCGGTCAGCGGCACACCGGCTTCCCGTTGCAGCACGGCGAGCTGCTGCGACACGGCCGAGGGGGAGTAGGTGTGGGCTTCGGCGACCGCCGCGATGGTGCCGAGCCGGGCCAGGTCGCGCAGCAGGCGCAGCCTGCGGACGTCAAGCATCAGGTCAGCTTACGGGTCACGTCAGGAATCGGAACTGGTCCTTCCGGAAGGGTTTCGGCAGCATGAGGGCATGACGACACTGCACGGCCTGTACCTTCCCCTGATCACGCCCTTCGCCGCCGACGGCACGGTGGCCCTCGACGCGCTGGAGCGGCTGGCCCACCAGGTGCTCGACGACGGCGCGACCGGCCTCGTCGCGCTCGGCACCACCGGCGAGCCCGGTTCGCTCACCGAGGCGGAGAAGCAGGCGGTCGTCGAGACCGTTGCCCGGGTCTGCCGGGAGCGCTCGGCCCCGCTGATCGTCGGCGCGGCCACGGCCGAGGCCCTAGCGGCACTGTCCGCGACACCGGAGGCGGTGGCGGCGCTGACCGTGGTCCCGCCGTTCGTGCGGCCCGGCGAGGACGGTGTGGTCGCGCACTTCACCCGGCTGGCCGCCGCGAGCCCGGTGCCGCTGGTCGTCTACGACATCCCGTACCGCACCGGGCAGTACCTGACCGCGGGCGCGCTGCGGCGGCTGGCCGCGATCCCGAACGTGGCCGGGGTCAAGTACGCCGGTGGCGGCATCAACGAGGACACCGTCGCGCTGATGGCGGACCCACCGGCAGGCTTCGCCGTGCTCGGGGGCGACGACACGTTCGTATCGCCGCTGCTGGCGCTCGGCGCGCACGGCGGCATCCTGTCCTCGGCGCATTTGGCGACCGCGCAGTTCGCCGAGCTGATCCGCCTGTGGCAGTCCGGAGACGCGATCCGCGCCCGCGCACTCGGCCACCGGCTCGCGCCGCTGTCCAAGGCGCTGTTCGCCGAGCCCAACCCCACGGTGGTCAAGGCCGCGCTGCACGCGCAGGGCCGCATCCCGACCCCGGGCGTACGCCTGCCGCTGCTCGACGCCCACCCCGACAGCACCGCCGCGGCCCTCAAGCAGCTCGCCGAGGTCGGTGGCTGACCTACTGCTGGTCGAGCCGGAACGGGGCGCCGGGACAGGTCGGGCACATGAAGACCCGCAGCGCGCCCCACCGGCCGACGACCACGCCGGTCGGCTCGTCGGCGTCGTAGCCGAGCGAGCCGGGGTCGACGCCCGCCTCCTCGACCGGCCGCCAGCGCGCGTCCTCCGTGCCCTCACCCGAGTCGATGACCAGCATTAGCCGGGTCGGCCCGGCGCAGACCCGGCACGGCGTCGGCAGCAGGTCGCTGAGCTGCCACTTGGCATACCCGCCGACCTTCCAGCCCGGGGCCATGAACGTGTTCACGTAGTCGGGGTGCTTGTCCGCCTGGCCCCGCAGCGGTTCGGGCAGCTCCTGCGGGTACGGGTACTCGACGATCTGCTCGGGGTGCAGGCGGCACGGCCGGGGCGTGTAGTGGTCCTCGCCCACGGCGGAAGCCGGCGGGGTGGCGAGCGGGCCGGTCACGTCGGCCTCGCGCCGCCAGACCAGCCGTATCGTCGGACCCCAGACCTGCTCCTCGTCCTGCGCGTGGTCGAACGGGCACCACAGCACCTGCAGCAGATCCGCGCCGCCCGGCGTGGGCAGGTCGGGCACATCCGCGGCCCGCAACTGGGCGACGGCGAGCATCGGATTGTCGTGCGGCCGGGACACGTACCGGTGACCCACCGTCGGGCCGCCGTTCATGCTGCCGTAGCCGCTGAATCCGGGGCCGACCAGCGCGGCGAGCTCTTCGAGCAGCACAAACTCCTCATCGGTGATGATGTTGTGCTGCGTGCGCCCGCGCTCGGCCGCGGCGAGCCGGTCCAGCAGGTCCTGCGGCAGGGGCACGTCCTCGGAGACCACGCGCGGGTGCGCGCAGACCGGCCAGGGCTCGTCCGCGGGCCAGCGCAGCGGGCCGCCGACGTGGCTGTCCGCCGCGGTCACCGTGCCGGGGCGCGGGTGCAGGCGGGTCGCCGTACGGCCGAACGCCGCCAGCCCGGGTAGCGCGGCGAGGTCGTCGGCGGGCAGGTCGGGGGTGCGCATCGGACTCCTCGTCAGGCGGTGCCGAACTGCCATTCCATGCCGGGGATGTGCTCGCCGGCCTCGGCCATGATCGCCTCGACGGTGTCGCGGCCTGCCGCGGACGGCACCGTGGCGACGGCGAACTGCCGCTGCGGCGGGGCCTCGACGTAACCGCCGACGGACTCGAAGGCCTTGGCCAGCCACGCCATCGCGTGCTCGTCGAGCGGCGGCTCGGCGTACACCTGCACGCTGTCGTTCGGGCCGCGCCGCACCACGTGGAAGCCGCCGGACACCAGCGTCAGCACGTCACCGGCGGCCGCGCCGGTCACCAGGCCGGGGCTGCCGACCAGCTCCACCAGCCCGCCCGGCAGCGCCTTGGCGGGCAGCACCTCGGTGATGAGCCGGCCGTCGGGCTCGGTGGCGGTGAGCCGGACGTGGCCGTACTGGTCGGAGTCGCTTGCCTCGGTCATGGCGAGATCATGCCAGCCGCCCCGCCGCCGGGTAACCCCCGATCGCTGCAGCTTCCTGCACCGCGGCCGGGCTGCGGCACAACCCTGCCACAACCGCGTGACAGCCACGCCCGCGTACCCCTGTGGCCACTGGTTACAGGGAAGGGAAGGTCGTCATGAGACGGATATCCGTGGCGCTCGCGGCGGTGCTGCTGTGCGGCAGCGCGGTCGCGCTGGCCGCGCCCGCGCAGGCCGCCTCGCCTGAGGAGACGGCGATAGCGCGCGCACAGGAGCTGATCAGGCTCAACCCGGAGGCGGTACGGGCCGCCGAAGGTGACCGCTACGAGGTGTGGCGGTCAACGGTCACCCGGACCGGTTTCGCCCACGTCCGGTTCACCCGGCTGTTTCAGGGCCTGCCCGTGGTGGGCGGCGACTTCGTGGTGCACCTGGCGCCCGACGGCGCCCTCGACGGGTTCTCCGTGTCGCAGGACCGGCCGGTCGCCGTGGGCACCGAGCCCCGGGTCACCGCCGCCCAGGCGGCGAGCACGGCCCGTGACGCGCTGCGCGCGTCCGAGGTCGGCACGCCGCAGCTGGTCGTCGACGCGGTCGGCGGCACGGGCCGGCTGGCCTGGCGGGTGCCGGTGACGGCGGCGACGGGTGAGGCCGACGCGCTCGTCGACGCGGTCGAGCCGCGGCTGCTGCGGGCGAATCCGCTGGAGCACACGGCCAACGGCACCGGGCACAGCGTCTACGGCGGCCAGGTGCCGCTGAGCACCACGCAGACGATCTTCGACTACAAGATGATCGACCCGCTGCGCGGCAACTCGAAGACCTGCGACATGCAGCACACGACGGCGGGCCCGTGCGTGACGTTCGCCGACGTGAACAACGTGTGGGGCGACGGCAATCCGGCGACCAACCAGAGCGCGGCCGTGGACGTGCACTACGGCTCGGCCAACACGTGGGACTTCTACCTGAACGTGCTGGGCCGGCACGGCATCTTCGACGACGGCGTGGGCACCGTCTCGCAGGTGCACCGCGGCACCAACTGGGCCAACGCGAGCTGGAGCTCGACGCAGAAGGTGATGCGCTACGGCGACGGCAGCAACGGCCTGCGGCCGCTGGTGTCGCTGGACGTCGTCGGCCACGAGATGTCGCACGGCCTGACCCAGGCGTCGGTGCCGGGCAACCTGACGTACTCGGGGGAGTCCGGCGGGCTCAACGAGGGCACCAGCGACATCATGGGCGCGATGGCCGAGTTCTACGCGGACAACGCCGTGGACACGCCGGACTACCTGATCGGCGAGGAGTTCGACATCTGGGGCACCGGCGACCCGCTGCGCTACATGTACCAGCCGTCGCTGGACGGGATCTCGAAGGACTGCTGGTACAACGGCATCGGCAACCTCGACCCGCACTACTCCTCCGGGGTGACCAACCACTTCTTCTTCCTGGCCGCCGAGGGCAGCGGGGTCACGCCGTACGGCACCAGCCCGACCTGCAACGGCTCGTCGGTCGTCGGCGTCGGCCGGGACCGGGCCACCCAGATCTGGTACCACGCGCTGACGAACTACTTCACGAGCAACGAGACGTTCGCCCAGGCGCGGGCCGACACGCTGGCCGCCACGGCGGAGCTGTACGGCAAGTGTGGCAGCACCTACCGGACCGTGGCGATGGCATGGGCCGCCGTCGGCGTCGGCACCTACAGCTACCCGTGGAAGCAGTGCATCCCGAAGTGGAACCTGGTCTGGGAGGAGTGGCCCCAGCCGCCGTTCCTGGACCCGGGCCCGATCAAGTGGCTCACCAAGGTGCAGGAGAAGGGCACCCTGGAGACCGTCGAGGTCGCCGTCAACCTCACCCACCCGCACCGCGGTGACCTGCGCCTGGAGCTGGTCTCCCCGGCCGGTCGGTCCTACCTGCTCAAGGCCGCGAACGCCGACGACCGGGCCGCCGACCTGACCGAGGTGTACCAGGTGCGCCTGGGCGGGGTCGCCGAGGTCGGCGAGTGGGCGCTGGTCGTCGAGGACGTCGTCAAGGGCGAGCAGAGCCACCTGCGCGGTTGGAGCCTGCTCTACTGACCGAGCATGTGCCTGGCCGCCGGTCGCAGGGCTGGTGGCCAGGCACACAACCTTTCCACAACCCGGCCCGCCTACCGTGCGGGCCATGACTCGTTTCGCGCGCTGGCTCAGCGCATCGGCCCTGGCTCTCCTCGCGACGATCGTGCTGCTGCCGCAGCCCGCCTCCGCCGCAGTCGGCGTCGTGCCGTGCGGCCAGAACTGCCTGGCGCAGGCCCTGGACGCGGTCTGCTGGGAGAAGGAGTGGTGCGCCGTCAAGATCGAGGTGAAGGGCACACCCGCAGTCGGCACCGTGGTGAACTACCGCACCGCCAACGGGACCGCGGCCGCCCCTGGCGACTATGTCGCGGTGCCCTCCGGTGAGGTGTCACTGATCGCCGAGGGTGTCACCCAGTTGCGGATCTTCGTGGCCGGTGACGCGGTACGGGAACGTGACGAGACGTTCGCCGTCGAGTTCGTCGACCGGGACGGGCGCGTGCTGGCCACCGCCACCGTGGTCGTCCAGGATCGCGCAGCGCACTAGCGGTCAGCCGAGTGTGTCGGCCAGCGCGTCGGCTTCGGCGGGCGCGTTGGCCTTGCGGTACAGGTCCACGGCGAGCTGCCACTGCGTGCGGGCCTCGGCGGGATCGCCGTTGCGGCGGGCGAGTTCGCCGAGGTCGCGGGCGATGCAGGCCGCCTCGAAGTGGTCGGGCGCGCGGGCCCGCAGCGCCTGCGCGAGGCGCAGGTATCCGGCCGCCGCGACCAGATCGTCGCGTTCCAGCTGGGTGCGGCCGAGGTTGGCCAGCGCGCTCGCCTCCAGGTGCCGGTCGGCGATCTCCCGGCTGAGCTCCAGCGCCCGGCCGAACTCGTCCAGCGCCGCGCCGTGGTCGCCGCGGCGCAGGTGGGTCACGCCGATCGTGTTGCGGGTGTCGGCCTCGTGGCGGCGGTCGCCGCGGTGCCGGCGTACCGCCAGGGCCTGGCGCAGGTGGGCGAGCGCGGTGCCGAAGTCGCCCAGGGCCGCGTGGGCCTGCCCGAGGCCGCTCAGCGCCGCCGCCTCCAGCCGGGCGTTGCCCAGCTCCCGGGCGGCGGGCAGGGCACGGGCCAGGTATTCCAGGCTCAGCTCGGCACGTCCCATCCGGACGTACGCGTCGCCGATGTTGTTGAGCCCCAGCGCCATCCCGAGCGCGTTGCCGCTCGCCGTGTGCAGGGCCAGGGCCTGCTGGTACGCCTCCACGGCCGCGTCGTGGCGGCGCAGCCCGGCGTGGGCCACCGCGATGTTGTTGTGCACGTGCCCCTCGCCGCGCGCGTCCCCGGTCCGGCGGGTCAGCGCCAGCGCCGACTGCAGCACGTCCAGCGCCTCGTCGAAGCGCCGCGTCATGATCAGGGCGACGCCCAGCCCGCTGCGCATCAGCCCCTCCGCGCCGGGGTCGCCGCAGCGGTTCGCGGCGGCGACGCCCCAGCGGCACAGCTCGACCCGCTCCGCCCAGTGGCCGCGCGAGTCGAAGAAGCCGGTCAGCAGGTAGGTCAGCTGCCAGGCGGCGGTCTGCGGCCCGTGCTCGGCGGCGTGCCGCACGACGGCCTGCATGCCGACGCGCTCGCCGTCGAGGAAGGCCAGCGCGGCGACCGGGTCGTCGATGAACGGCAGCTGCGCGGGCGGGTACGCCGGTGCGGCCCGGACCCGGTCCCGGCCCGGGTCGACGAGCCGGTTCGCGGCGTCGGCGACGGCCAGGTGCCAGTCCACGATCCGGGCTACGGCCTCGTCGCGAGCGGCCGCGGTCTCGTCGGCGACCGCGCACTCGCGGGCGTACAGGCGCAGCAGGTCGTGGTAGCGGTAGCGGTCCGGGGCCACCTCGGCGACCAGGTGCGCGGACACCAGTTCGGCGAGCACCCGCCGGGCCGCGGGCAGGGTCAGGTCCGCCGCCGCGGCGGCCAGGTGCCCGGTGTACGTGGTCCCCGGGTGCAGGCCGAGCAGCCGGAACAGCCGGGCCGCCGGGGCGGGCAGCGCCCGGTACGCCGAGCCGAACACGGTGCGCACGGTGCGGCTGTCGCCGGGCACCGACAGTTCGTCGAGCCGGTCGTCGCAGACCAGCTCCGCGGCCAGTTCGGCCAGTTCCCGGCCGGGCCGGGCGGCGAGTTTCGCGGCGGCGATCCGCAGCGCGAGCGGCATGCCGCCGCACAGCTCGGCCAGCTCGGCCGCGGCGGCGGGCTCGCGGTCCACCCTGGCCCGGCCGAGCACCTGGGCTAGCAGGGCCACGGCCGCGTGCCGGTCGAGGGCGTCCAGCGCGACCGCGTGCACCGCGTGGTGCACGGCCAGCGCGGTCGGCCGGCTGCGGCTGGTGACCAGCAGCAGGCTCGCCGCGGTCGGCGGCACCAGCGGCAGCACCTGGTCCGGCCCGGCCGCGTTGTCGAGCACCACCAGCATGCGGCGTCCGCTCAGCAGCGTGCGAAACAGCGCGGACCGGGCGGCGGTGTCGGCGGGGATACGCCCCGCGGGCACCCCGAGGCTGGCCAGGACCTGCGCCAGCGCCTGCGCGGGCGGCAGCGCGCCGGCCGGGTCGTGCCCGCCGAGGTCGACGTACAGCTGGCCGTCGGGGAAGCGGTGCACGACGGTGTGCGCCCACCGGACGGCGAGCGCGGTCTTGCCCATGCCGCCCGGACCCGCCACGAACGCGATCCGCGGCTGCGGCCCTTCCTGTTCCAGGAGCCGGTCCAGCGCGGACAGCTCGTCGTCGCGGCCGGTGAAGTGCCCCGGGGGCGCGGGCAGCTCGGCGGGCACGGGCTCGGGGCTCGGCAGCGCCGGTGCGATAGCCGCGTGTCCACTCGGCACGGACGACGGTGGTGCGGCTTCCGTCGGCGGGGACGACGCAGGCAGACCCGACTCGGCGACCAGGTCCAGTGCTGTGTCCTCGCGCAGGATCGCGGTGTGCAGCCGTTGCAGGTCGGGGCCCGGGTCGGTGCCGAGTTCGTCGGCGAGGCGGGCGCGCAGCCGCCGGTACGCGTCCAGGGCCTCGGCCGGTCTGCGGCACCGGTACAGGGCCAGCATGGACAGCCCGACCAGGCGTTCGCGGTACGGATGCGTCACCAGCAGCCGCTCCAGCTCGCCGAGCGCGCCGCGGTGGCGGCCCAGCCGCAGCTCGGCCTCCCACAGGTCCTCCTCGGCGCACAGCCGCACCTCGTTGAGCCGGGCCGCCTCGGCGGCCGCCCAGCCGGTGGGCTCCCCGTCGGCCAGCGCGTCGCCGCGCCACAGCGCGAGCCCTTCGCGCAGCTCGCGCGCGGCGGACTCGGGGGCGTCGGCGACCAGGTGGCGGCGCGCGGCGGCCACCCTGGACTCGAACAGATGGGCGTCGACCTCGGTGGCGGGGATGTCGAGCACGTACCCGGCGTGGCGGGTGTGCAGGGCCGCGGGCAGGCCGCAGGCGTCCAGCGCCTGCCGCACCCGGGCGATGTGGCTGTGCAGCGTCTTGACCGCGGTGCGCGGCGGGTCCCAGCCCCAGAGCGCGTCGATGAGGCGGGACTGGTGCACGACGGTCCCGGCGTGCACGGCCAGCACCGCGAGCAGGACCCGCTGGCGTGCGCCGGACAGCGCGGCCGGTCCGTCGAGGCCGGCCGCCTCGATGGGCCCGAGAATGCGCACCCCGGTGGCCCGCGCGAGCGTGGGCGCGGCCGCCGGGCGGGCACCGGTGGCGTTCATCAGATTCCTTCCGTGGATACTCCGGCCTTCAGGCCGGGGAGAAAACGGAACTCCTGCGGAGCAGGACAGGCACAGCCGATCCGCGCTGAGGCGGACCGGCGTCCACCCGTACGCCCGTACGAAACCGCACGGCCGTCCTGTTAGGATTCTGGTCGTGGCCGGGGCGGTGAAGCGCGCGTTCA